>CAYHRJ010000024.1:0-14270 GCA_964359095.1 uncultured Gammaproteobacteria bacterium
CCTCGGCTCGGGCTTCACCCAAATTTTTCTTCCACTTCGTTCCAGAAAAACTTCGCGATCACATGAACGATCTTGAACTTATATTAACTATGTTGGGAGAAAGAACTACAACCGAAATACATCGCACTCGCGAATCCCAAGGTCTTCCTAAATTAAAAGATGATGCCAGCGCTGGCGGTCAGATTGCTGGAACAGCAAGAAAACAGATTGAGAGAAAAACCGGAAGGCCAATTATCTCAAAAGATAACTTCTTGCCCAACAAGGATAAAAAGAAATTAGGGAAGGGAGAATAAAAAAATAAATCTGCCCTGATTAAAATTCGCCTAAAATCGGCGAATTAAGAATTTTTCATGACGTCACATAACACTGCATATCCGACTACGGTTTCTAAGGAAACCTTCGTGCAAATCCCGAGATTACTCGGGATTTCGGATATGCAAATACATTGTGCGGAAATCGCTTCGCTCTTTCCGCACAATGCGCGGCGGTTCCCGCCTGTTGGCTCGTCGCTTCGCGACTTCGCACAACAGTCGGCTATCCAAAATTTTTGTCGGCAACTTCGTTGTCGCCAAAAACTTCGGATACCCGAAATTTTCTCAGGGCGCTAATTTACAAAATTATAATATGAAATATTCGCTTGAACATGCTAAAAAGACGTACCGTCTATGGGGGCGGCATCCCCTTTGGTACAAATTTGCTTGCATCATCACTTTTTTGGGTCAAGAGAGCAAACTTCGCAAACTAACAGTTGAAAAGTTGGAACTTAAACATGGCGATACGGTATTGGATCTCGCTTGTGGCACAGGTTTAAATCATAAATTCCTAGAGGGTGTCGTTGGGCCTGATGGAAAGATTATTGCGTTTGATTATTCAAATGAAATGCTTACAGCAGCAAAACAGAGAGCCAAAGAAAATAAATGGAATAATATAATCTTCGTGCAAGGGGATGCCGCCCAATTGTCGCTGGATACTAAAGTGGATGGAGTACTTTCAACATTAGGTATTAGTGCAATCCCTCAACATAAAGAAGCCCTTAAAAAAGCCGTAGATGCTCTCAAGATCAACAAGATAATATCAATACTAGATGCACAGCTTCCTTCTGGATTTTGGAGTATGTTCAATCCACTGATCGCCTATGTATACAAGCATTGGGCAAGCTGGGATTACACTAAAAATATGCCAGAGGATTTGCGACAATTAATTAGCGATATAAAAATGAAGCAATATAACGGAGGAACAATTTATATTATTCATGGAACAAAGAACGCGCCCTGAGAAAACATCGTCCAACAGCGTATATCTGGCTCCACTTCGTTTCGCCCATATTGCTCCTTTCAGTCGCAACATCAGATACACGCGAACGTTGTCGGAGATTGCATTTTAACTTAAACTAAAATATATGATACAAATACTAACTGTAATTGCACCATTGTTTCTCATTATTTTTGCGAGCGCATTGCTGCAAAAATTCAAAAATATTAGGGATGATTGGTCCAAAGTTTTAAACGATTTTGCCTTGAAAATTGGTTTGCCAGTATTAATTTTTTCCGCACTCTCTAAAACTCCTTTTTCGTTTTCCGATCAAGCAGAATTGATAATTGCAAATTCTCTATTTATATTGGCTAGCTTTTTGTCAGCATTCGTAATCGGAAAAATTTTGCGCCTAGAAAAACAAATGTTCAAGACGTTATTCATTTGTTTTGTTTTTGGCAACATTGCATATCTAGGCATCCCTATATTAACCCAAATATCAGGAGATAAAATTCTCCCAACGGCCACACTAATTGTAGCTATTTACTTATTTTGGGTATTCACCGTTGGGATTGGATACTTGGATTATTCGGTAGAGAAAAACAAAAAGGCCGTTGCCAAAAACATGATGAAAAACCTGTTTAAAAACCCGCTTCTGCTTTCCGTGATTCTTGGAATAATAATCGGAAGCCTCAAAATTACACTCCCATTAATATTGTTAAAATCATTGGATATGATTACTGCTTCTGTAACTCCAACGGTATTGGTTGTTATAGGACTTTTCATAGGAAAATCGACAATTGGTAAACTAACAGAATGGCTTCCGATTTTATTGTTTTCAATCCTGCACCTGGTAATATTGCCAATGGGTTTTTATTTCGGCGCAAAATTTTTCGGATTTATACCAAACCAATTTTCAAGCTCAATAATTCTCGCAGCAATGCCTCTCGCCATTACACCTTTTGCCTTGGCAGATAAATATAACTTAAATAAAACTTTTATTGCCCGCTCTATCGTACTTGGCACAATCCTTTCGGTAGTGTCATTACCATTCTGGATTTCAATTTTGCAAAGTTAAAATGCAACATCCGACAACAGCGCGTTAGCGGTTCGCTGAGGCTCACCCAAACAGACCTGCAACTCTATTCCCCCTTCTTCTCCTCAAACTCTGCATCGATCGGCTCATCTTTCTTCTCCTCCTGACCACCTTGTCCACCTGTTCCACCTTGACCACCTTCACCACCTGTTCCACCTTGTCCACCTCCCGCCTGCTGGGCCTGATACATCTTCGCCCCCACCTTCTGTGCGGCGGTGGAGAGTTCGTCGGCGGCTTTTTTGATCGCCTCGTGGTCGTCGCCGTCCTTCACGGCTTTGAGCGCGGCTATCTTGTCTTCGATTTCTTTCTTTTCCTCAGATGTTGCTTTGTCCCCTGCTTCCTTCATCATCTTCTCGCTGGTGTAGATCATTGTGTCAGCTAAATTTTGATGCTCGACTTTTTCTTTCAACTTTTTATCTTCCTCTGCGTGGCTCTCTGCGTCGCGTTTCATGCGCTCAACCTCGTCCTTGGACAAACCTGTTGAACCTTGAATCGTAATCTTCTGGCTAACGCCTGTGCCTTTGTCTGTTGCTGAAACATTCAAAATACCGTTGGCGTCAATATCAAATTTCACTTCCACTTGCGGAACACCGCGTTGCGCCATAGGGATCCCAGACAAAATAAACCGACCAAGTGTTTTGTTTCCACTTGCGACTTCACGTTCGCCTTGGAGGACGTGAATCTCAACCGTTGTCTGATTATCAGCGGCCGTGGAAAAAATCTGGGACTTGCCGGCTGGAATCGTCGTGTTGCGTTCGATGAGTTTTGTCATGACTCCGCCGAGTGTTTCAATTCCAAACGAGAGTGGCGTAACGTCCAAGAGCAGAACGTCCTTCACTTCTCCCTGGAGTACACCAGCTTGCACCGCCGCGCCCAGCGCCACGACTTCATCTGGATTCACAGTGATGTTTGGTTTCTTGCCAAAAAAATCTTCAACCGTTTTCAAGACGAGAGGCATGCGTGTCATTCCACCAACCATGACGATCTCTTCAATCGCGCCTTTGTCCATACCGGCATCCTTGAGCGCTGCCTTGAGCGGTACGAGCGTTTTGGCGACAAGATCGTGACACAGTTCCTCGAGCTTGCTGCGTGTCATTGTGAGAACTAGGTGCTTTGGACCATTTGCATCGGAAGTGATAAACGGCTGATTGATTTCTGTTTGCGCGGCTGTGGAGAGTTCGATCTTGGCGCGCTCAGCAGCGTCTTTCACTCGCTGAAGAGCCAAAGAATCGTGAGACAAATCAATCCCCTCTTGCTTCTTAAACTCCGCCAAAATCCAATCAATAATCACGCGATCAAAATCGTCACCGCCCAAATGTGTGTCGCCATTGGTAGACTTCACTTCGACGGTGTCCTCTGAAACCTCAAGCACAGACACATCAAACGTCCCACCTCCCAAATCGTAGACAACAATTTTTTGACCTTTCTTTTTGTCGAATCCATAAGCCAGTGCCGCGGCTGTTGGCTCGTTGATGATGCGACGAACTTTGAGACCCGCTATCTCGCCAGCCGTCTTTGTTGCCGCGCGCTGAGCATCGTCAAAATAAGCAGGGACAGTAATAATCGCCTCCTCGATTTTCTCCCCGAGCTTTTCTTCCGCATCGGCCTTGATCTTCTGTAAAATCATCGCTGAGATTTCCTCAGGCGTGTATTCCTTATCCGCCATCTTGATCGCCACGCCGTCGCCACGCTTCACAATTTCAAACGGCATCACTTTTTGATCACGCGTGACTTCAGCGTCGTCAAAACGTCGTCCGATCAAACGTTTGATCGAATACAACGTATTAATTGGATTCGTGACTGCCTGACGTTTGGCTGGAAGTCCAACCGAACGTTCACCTGCTTTGTTCACTGCAACCACGGACGGTGTGGTGCGCGAGCCTTCTTTGTTTTCTAAAACCTTAGGCTGACCACCTTCGATGATCGCCACGCACGAATTAGTTGTTCCAAGATCGATTCCGATAATTTTTGGCATAAGGTATTCATAGGGCCTTTAGGCCCGTCTAGCTTGAACGCCCCTAAAGGGGCTTTGAATTTAGGGAATTTATAATCACTTTTGCTGGACGGACAATTCTCTCACCCATGCGCCAGCCGCGATGGACGACTTGCAGGATCTGATTGTCGAGCGCACTCTCATCGGTTTTTTCACCGACAGCTTCACACTGCTTACTGTCGAACATCTCTGCTGTCTCACCAAACGACTCAAGGCCAAGATTCTTGAGTACGACCTCCAGACCCTGCCGTACATGCAGGATTCCTGCCAGCCATTTCTCCGTTTCGGGAGACAGACTCTCAGGTTTGTGCTTTAGCGCTTGGTCAAAGTGATCGACAGACTCAATGAGATCGTAGGCGAGCATCTCTTTGGTTCCATCACGAATCGCGGCTCGTTCTTTCGCTAGATCTTTTTTAAGATTGTCGTAATCAGCCAGTGCGCGTTTCCATCCTGTGAGATACTCCTCGCATTTCTGACAGGCCGAATGTTCCTCGATTTTTTCTTCATCACTCATAGTCATAGGCATCAATTATTTCTTTTGCACGCTCGATGAGCGCAAGGTTTCTTGAATAGTCCATGCGCAGTGGGCCCATGAGGCCCACGAGTCCGTGTCCGTTCTCTCCGATTCGATAGCGCACGAGGATGGTTGCCATCTGGCTCCCGAACGGATTACTGGAACCGATCAGGACGAGAGGTTCATCAGGAACACGTGCGAATATGTCGTGAAGCACTTCATCGAACTGATCCACCAGAGCACTCAGTGATTGAACAAGTTCGAGATCATGAAAATCTGGCTTCTGAAAAAGATTAGATACACCCGTGTAATAACTCCAGTGAGGATCAAACGCGAGAATCGCTGTCTCACCAGACATTTCAACCAATTTTTTTGCCATGGCTTTGAGTGCGGACTCAGAATCTGTGGAATCCTGCGAGGACTGTTGCAGTGTATCATTTCCAAGCTTGCTTTTTTTGTCGCGCAAATGTTGAAGGTAATACACGTACGCTTTCTCAGTGGGAATGCGACCAGAAGATGTATGAGGGGCGCGCAAAAAATCTTCTTGCTCCAACACGGCCATGTCGTTTCGCACGGTCGCTGGAGAAACACCGAGTTGATATTGTTCGTTCAAATACTTCGATCCAACCGGCTCAGCCGTTTTGATGTAATCCTCAATCACCAGCTTCAAAATCAGTTCTTTTCTCGCGTCCAACATACAGTAAAATGATTAGCACTCGATATTATAGAGTGCTAATCAGGGTTGTCAAATCGTATGAACAACAACTGCGAGATCTCCTGCTTGTGCACGGGACGGACGAAAAGATTTTCGCCCTACTTCATCGTCTGCTGCGCGCTGAAGCACATCCTCTGCCTGCAGATCATCCGATACAACATTCAAGCAGTTCTTTATATCACGCGCTGTGAGATTGTGTTGTACACCTGCGTTCACGATCACGAGACGATCACCTGAAAAAATGTCATAGGTTTCCACCTCCGGCATGATGCGTGTGACATTTTTTCCCGTGACAGAGACAACGTCATTGCGTAAAGCAAACAACTGCTGGTGTTCGGATGACAATTCAGCTGGAGCTCGAGCCTGATCAATCTGCTCGTACTCTTCTTGTGTGAGAAATTCTGAAGCGCGGTGCTCAGCAAGACCAGTGCCATCCTCGGTCATCTGCGTAAGTCGCTCACCGCGAAGTAGATACACCCTGGCATCGCCAAGATGAGAGACATACAAACGCTTCTTTCCATCTGGAAGATCCACGACCTTGGCAATCGATGCGCGCAATTCGGCATTTCCAAATTCCTTTTGAAGAACGCTCCGTGACCTCATCTTAGCAACCGTCGGCAAAAAAATTTCCTTTAGCTTTGTCTGTACAAGCGCATCAACTCTTGCCACACGTTCTTGTGTGGATCCTGGACAGTGAAGATTATTTTCAATCTGGCGATCGAGCGACGCACCGAAGTCTTGTGTTACACTCCACACTAAATCATGCGCCACAAGCGCGGCGACTTCTTCTTGTCCACTCCCCTGTGCAACGCCAAACAATCCATGTTCCGAATCGTTAAGTTTTGCACAGCCTGAAAATGCTTTTCGCCGTTCACTCCCCAATTCAACACGACCCTTAAGCTCAGGGAATCCTTGATTCAGTTCCTGTGATACGTGGCGCTCGAAACTGTGCGCAATTTGCATCATGTCATGTTCTCTCATACAGGATCAGTATACCAAAACTGTTAGACACGCGCCGACTTGGCGACCGTCTCCCAGGACCGTTTCGCTGTTTTCTTCTCTCGTAAAATTTCAGAAAACTTTTTTCCACTCAGAACCGACGGCACAATCACATAGGTTGCTCCCAACCGATAGCAGGCCGCAGCCTCAACACTTGAGTGCACGGAGACCACCACCACGCCTTTGAACCGACGGACTTTTAGATAAGCCAGCAACTGCGTACTGATCGCCACATCGGGGATGGTGGAAATAATCAACTTGGCTTTTGTGACAAAAAGCTCGTCCAAAAAATTTTCATCACCCACATCACCGTAGATCGCTGGTTCGTGACGAGCAGCCAGCTCGCGAATCACGACGGGATCAAAATCCACAACCGAGAACGATTGTTTCATTGCACGAATCGTCTTCAACACTTCTGCACCGGTTCGGTGGTAGCCAAACAACAGAATCTGTGTGGCCTCATGGCGGACTTGACGCTCAGCATGCAAAATATTTCCTGGCTCAAGCCAACGCAGGAATGGTTGAAGTCGCTTAAAGATCCGCTCGTTGTGTTCGATGAGAAACGAACTCGCAGTTATTGTGATAAGTCCAACAGCTGTGGCAAGAACAAGCGCACTCTCGTCAACGTGTCCCGCAGCCATCCCGGCAATAATCACGATGAACGAGAACTCGGAAATCTGTGCTACGGTTGTGCCGGCAAGAAATCCTGTGCGTGGATGGTAACCAAGCAGACGCATGATGACCATCATGATAAGTAGATTCCCGATAAGGACATAGAGACTCAGCACGATCGTTGGAATCAAAATGGTACTCAGACTCTCAAATCCCAATCGCGTTCCCAGCACGATAAAAAAGATAATCAAGAAAAAATCTCGCAGTGGCCGAATACGCGCATTGATCTCACGCTCATACAACGATCCTGAAAGTGTGATGCCAGCGATGAGCGCGCCGATCTCAATGCCAAAGCCAAGTGCGACGAGCGCACTGGCAATGAGGAAGCACCACGCAACAGCAAAGACAGATAAGAGTTCTTGGGACGTGGCGATAAAACTCAGGAGAGGTGGTAAAAGTTTGGTGGAAATAATCCAGAGAACAGGAATGAGGATCATGACTTTCAGCAGGGTCGTCGCCGCGATTGTTTCTAGACTCGCGCCGGTGTTGATCGCGGAGAGGCCAAGCAGAATCAGCATCGCGATAAAATCTTGCACGAGCAGGAAGCCAACGCTAATGCGACCGTAGAGCGTGTCTAAATCCTGCTTATCCATGAGGAGCTTCACGATGATGATAGTGCTAGAAAAAGAAAACGCGACCGCGATGTAGATGCTCGTCATCGGATCAAACCCCAGTGAGCTGGTGATCACGAACCCGACGATGGAAGTCACGATCACCTGCGCCATTCCTGTTGCAAGAGCAATACCACCAACGTCGCGAACATTTTTCCAGTTGAGACCAAGCCCCACTGTAAATAACAAAAAGGCCACGCCGATTTGCGACATGACATCAAAGACTTCTGATGTGCGCGTGAGAGCTAAAATCCCAGGGCCAACCAAGATGCCCGTGATAATGTAGGCGATGATAAGCGGCTGACGCAAGCGATGCACAATGAGCGCGATCGCCGCCGCAATAATCAAAATCACCCCGATCTCAAAAAAAAGTTCCTCCAGCATGAGAGGAGTATAGCATAGGAACCATTGCAAAACTCAAATCTGTCATTGCGAGGAGTCCTGCGACGAAGCAATCCCTAAGAGATTGCTTCGGTCGATGCGACCTCGCAATGACAAGTACTACTTTTGCAGAGGCCTCCATAAGTTGAAAAATGCAATCGATCGTGCTACATTTTGCGCCGTTATGGCAGCAGGCAACGTGATTGTCCGATTTGAAGATGTGTCGTTTGGATACAGTAAGGAAAGTCCCATTCTTGATGAGACGAGTTTTTCGGTGCGCGAGAATACCAAACTGACGCTCATGGGACAAAACGGCGCTGGAAAAAGCACGCTGTTCAAACTCATCACAGGAGAGATGAAACCGGACAAGGGAAATGTACATGTGTTGTTGGGTTCCACCATGGCCACAGCCAAGCAAGTCATGGCGCGTGAGCATCTTACTGAATCTGTCCGCGACTATTTTGCGCAAGCATTCGTCGACGTACCGTACAACCTCGACAAAAAAATCAAAGACGTACTCGAAGTCGTAAACCTCACAGCGCCTCTTGAAAAACCTGTTGGTGATTTTTCTGGAGGTCAGCAAGCGCGCCTGCTTCTTGCCTACGCGCTTATTCAGGAACCCGACATCTTGTTACTCGACGAACCAACAAATAATCTCGACCGCGACGGCATCGATCACCTCACCATGTTTCTGATCATGTACCCAAAAACAGTAGTCGTGATTTCTCACGACGCAGATTTCTTGAATAGCTTCACCGAGGGCGTCTTGCACTTGGATGTCTTCACGGGAAAAGTAGAAAAGTACGACGGGAACTACACAGACGTCGTAGAAGAAATCACAGCGCGCGTCGAACGCGATCGCGCAAAAAACGCTCAGCTTCTAAAAACTATTCAGGATCGAAAAGACAAAGTAAATTTTTTCGCGCACAAAGGTGGAAAAATGCGCAAGCTCGCGAGCAAGCTTCGAGACGAGGTCGCCGAGGCAGAAGAAAATATGGTTGATGTGCGCCGTGACGATCGAACGATTACAAACTTTTCCATTCCCTCTCAGCCGTTCACCGAACCGATCGTCCACATCACTGGCGTGAAAGTGATCCAGAACCATGAGCCACATCACGTCAAAACCAATCTGACTCTGCGCCGACGGAACCACTTACTGATCGCTGGCCCAAATGGGATTGGAAAAAGTACGCTCTTGCGAAGCCTGGCCGAGGGAAAAGATCCCGAAACCGTCATAACACCAGGCGTGAAGGTCGGCTATTACAAACAAGATTTCTCTGGATTGGACTTCAAAAAAACCGCGTACGCCGCGCTTGAGGAAATCATGGACCAACCTGACAACGAAACCATCCGCCGCACAGCTGCACGATTTCTTCTCGACGGCGACGCCCTCGCCACTCCAGTTGGCGCTCTCTCTGAAGGTCAAAAAGGACTACTGTGCTTTGCCCGATTCGTCCTGCAAGAACCTGGCCTGCTCATCTTTGACGAACCAACCAACCACATAAACTTCCGTCACCTCCCAGTCATCGCCCGCGCCCTGAACGACTACGAAGGCTGCCTCATCGTCGTCAGTCACGCAGAGGATTTTGTAAAACAGATTCGATTTGATGAGACGCTGGATCTCGCGGCGTTGAAAAAATAGTTGTATCGACAACATCACTACACCTATATCTACGACTGCCAGGGCTAGTCGCTCCTTACCGTGTTTCATTGCTCTATCGGCCGCCATGGATCACCTGACGGCTTTTTTTTGATCGCGCTTTTGAGAATGTGGTCAGACCCGGAATCAGGAATTTCAGAAGTCACATCGAAAGGACATAAACCACACCAAAACAAAAAGACGTACGAGTGATCGGTAGCGAAATAATCACGAGTACGTCTTTGATTAAGATTTCTGGCTCTGAATAAGTCCAAACAGCATTTTTGAAACGGTTTCAAAAGCAGCGTAGAATTTTTGAAAAGTCCCTTGGTCGACAATCCCATCATCATGAAGAAGTTCGAACAGAGAAACACACTCGTAAACCGAACCACGAGAGATTGTATAAAAATTGCGCTTATCTCCAGGTGAAAATTTCCCACTTCCCTCGGCGATGTTTATAACCATGCTGATGGAAGCTCTGTGAAGCTGATCTCGAACGTATGAGTCTGCATTCTTGCTTGATCGCAATAGTCGTTGAACCTCCTTGTTCAACCCTTTCGCTTTTTGATAGACCTCAAGTTTTTCAAAGTCGAACATAAAAATCTCCAATGTCAAAATACAAAATACACACTACACCATACTCCAACAATTTCCAAAAGGAATTGTTCGTGTGTGGGTTGTGTGTACTTTGGGAACAATTTCTTTTGGAAATTGTTGGTGACCCCACGGAGAATCGAACTCCGATTTGCAGGATGAGAACCTGCCGTCCTAACCGTTAGACGATGAGGCCGAAGAATTAAGGACGCGGCAAAGCGTAGCATAATTATTCGAAGAGTGTCGAGTGTGTGCCGGTTGAGAGGAGTTCCAGGACAAGGATATCTTCGTGTCGTTTGTAGATGAGAAGCCAGTCAGGAGCGACATGGCATTCTCGATAGTCGTTTAACTGTCCAGTGAGCTTGTGGTCCTGGTTTGCGAGCGGGAGCGATTTTCCTTGATGAAGAATTTCGATGACGGCTTCGAGTTTTTTAAGAAGCGACGGATGCACTTTTTTCAGCCTTCTCAGCTGCTTTTGAAAACGCTTCGAACCAACGATGATGTACATACCTCATTTCAAGAGTTCCATCATCAATTCCTTGGTTGAAGTGTATCCTTTCATTTTTCCTGCTTTGTATGCCTTCAGTGTTTCGTTGGATTCCTGGATCAGTTGCGTTTCTTGTTTGGCGGTGAAACCGTTCTTTGTCACGAGTGGAAAAGGGATTCCCTGGATACGACTAATTTGGCGAAAATAGATTTTTACGGCACCGCTCATGTCGATACCAAGTCGATCAAGCACACGCTTGGCATCCCGTTTTGTTTTATCATCAAGTCGGATTTGGACGGTCGTCATATGCAATCAGAATATCAGATGTAGTGATGTTGTCAATACACACGAAACCGACAAGATTCTGGGTCGAGTACGGGAACCGTTATTTGATGAGCGTGGCTAGATCCAGTGTCTGATCAAAACGAATTTGTTTTACAAAGTCCTCTGCGTGACTGACGACGATGAGGCAGCCTTCGTAGTCGTTCAGTGCGCGGGCGCTCAACCGTGATCGGATCATGGCTCTCTACCAAACCTTCTGGTGCGGACGAAAAGCCAACTCGGCTAGACTACCGCTTCCGTAAACGCATAGCCTCCCATCGGGACGGCTATTTTCTTTTTTTATCGCCAGTTCTCTTCTTGTCGCACAAGCAAATCCTTCGCACGTAATGGTTCGGCCATCAGATCCTTCACCACACGCTCCATGCGTGCTGACTGAGAGCCTTTCACGAGAATAATGTCGCCCTTTTTTATTTGAGAATCAAGCCATCGCCCAGCGTTTGTTGAATCTGAAAAATGTTGTGTTTGCAATTCTGAAAGTCCGGCATCGATGGCGCCACGTTGTGTGTGCACGGATAACTCACCGATCGTAACGAGCAGATCAACACCGGCTTCTGCCGCGCGCATCCCAAGCAATCGGTGTTCGCTCTCACTTACAGGCCCCAACTCGGCCATGTGGCCAAGCACTGCAATTCGTCGAGCCGATTCGACTGGGCTAAAGCCAATGAGAACATCAAGCGCCGCGACCATTGAGGCTGGCGCTGCGTTGTAACTGGCGTCCAGGATGAGAGACCCCTTGATTCCTGGAATCGGATTCATGCGTCCAGGCTCAAGTTTTACTTTTGAAATTTTGGAAAGGATCTCGTCGTGTGTGAGACCGAGGTGCTTTGCAATAGCGATGGCTGGGAGAAACACGCTGACGTTTGCTTTTCCAAGAATGTTCACGAGCTCAAGTTTCATCTCATCATGATCTGGCGTCGTCACATCGACCTTCACAGTTGAAAATGTTTCGCCAGGTTCAAAAGAAAAATCATCGCGCGTTGTGAGTTCGTAGTTGCTTGCGCGAACCTGCGCAGACTCCGAAAAACCGTAGGTTACAACCTGAGCGGCCGCGTGACCACTTGTTCCGATCACGAGTGGATCGTCAGCATTCAACAGACACAGTCCGTCGGATGCTGTGCGCGTGAGGAGAATTGCTTTCTCTTCTGCGAGTGCGGGAATGGATGCAAAAAATTCAGCGTGCACAGGTGAGATGCGCGTGAGCACAGAAATCTTTGGACTCGCGATGTCACACAGATGTGTCATGTCGCCTGGATGGTCGATGCCGTACTCAAGTACAAATACCTGCGGGACATCGCGAGGTTTCATGAACAGAATCTTCAGCCAGCCGAACACAGATTTCCCAGGCGACGTTGCACCAAGAATCGAGAGAGGAACACCGAACTCGTTGTTATAATTTTTGATCGTGTTGCCAACGCGAAACTTCGCGGACAAAATCGTCGCGATCGCGTTTCGCACGCTCGTCTTTCCAACGGAGCCCGTCACAGCGATCACAAGTGGCTTGTGTCTGGCGATAAGCTTCTTGGCTTTTTTTGTAATGAGATTTTGGATGAGTTGTTTCATAGGGGAGGAAAGCTCTATTATTCAATACTTCTTACTGGCGGAACCTCGAAATACTGTAACAGAAACTCGGCGATCTCTCCAAACAGTGGCGCAGCGGTTGATTCAGCCCAGACAACGTCTTTTGGATTGTCTATGCGGACGATCATTGCAAATTTTGGATCCTCAACAGGACCGAAACCAGCAAATGAACCGATCGTGTTGTCTTGGGCGTATCCAATTCCTTCGGACTTCGCCACCTGAGCTGTACCAGTTTTACCTCCAATGTAATAGCCAGGAACCCCAGCGCGTTTGCCATGCCCATACTCAACGACAGACACAAGCATAGCTGAAAGCGTTCTAGCAGTCTTTGAATCAATCACTTGTGCGATGTCTTGAGTCGTTCGCGTTTCAACAGATCCATCCGCGTGACGAATCTCGTCAACGATAAGGGGCTTCTTCAAAACTCCTCCGTTGGCAATCGCGGCGAAGGCCATCACGATCTGAAGAGGTGTGACAGTGATCCCCTGTCCAAACGTTGCGGTCGCTGAATAAATCTCTGACTCGTTATCCAATGCTGAAATGTCCCCTTCAGATTCTGTTTCAAGCTCTATGCCTGTTCCCACACCAAATCCAAACGCGTGAACGTATTCTTCAAACGTCGTCATGCCCATGGCTCGCATTGCAAAAATCATTCCTGTGTTGATGGAATCCTCAAGCACTTGCGTCATTGCCACCGTGCCATACACTTTTCCCTCAGCGTTGCCAATCGGTTTTGGCCATCCATCGACCATGACCGAACCTGTATCTGTAAAAGACGTTGTAGGGGTGACAGCTCCGACATCAACCGCTGCGGCCATCGTGACTGGTTTAAACACCGAACCAGGTTCGTAGGATTCAAAGATCGCTGGATTATTAAAGACGTTGATCGACGAGACTTCGTTGTATGCGTTTGGATCAAAGTCTGGCGCGCCACACATCGCCAACACTTTTCCAGTTGATGGTTGAATGATGATGACGGATCCTCCATCGGCTCCATGTTTTTCTACGGATGTCTGAAGCGCAGAACACACTTTGTACTGAATCGTACGATCGATCGTGAGCACGATATCAGCGCCATCAACCGCGGGTTCAAGCTCTTGATCCGCAACTGCGATCAAGCGTCCTGCGATGTCACGCTCAGAGCGAAGAGATCCTTGTGTGCCTGTGAGAATCTCGTCAAAATATCCCTCGATTCCGTATTTGCCAGATACACCTCCATCTTCGTTTGCACCGACGAATCCCAACACATGCCCGCTCATATCAGGCTCAGGGTAAAGACGGGAAGACTCACGGATATAAAAAATACCAGGTAGACTCAAGACAAGAACCTTTTCAAGCGTTGCTTCGTCGAGCTCTCGCGCAATGGGCTCGTACGGATCTTCAGGTTGATCGAGTCTC
>CAYHRJ010000024.1:14370-15890 GCA_964359095.1 uncultured Gammaproteobacteria bacterium
TTCGTCGAGCTCTCGCGCAATGGGCTCGTACGGATCTTCAGGTTGATCGAGTCTCTGTTCCAGAGCATCGATGGCTTCCTCTGCATAACCAAAAATTTCTCCAAGTGCCTCGGCCGTATCGTCGGCATCCACTATCAATCGAGGATCCGCATAGACAAACGCTAGTTCTTGATTGGTAGCCACAGGAATGAGAGTCTCATCTTTATAGTCGTGCAGAAAAATGTTTCCACGCTCAGGAATAAGTTCCTCAAATAATTCATGCTGGCCGCTGGCAAGAGCCGAGTAAAAGTCATGCTGAAGAACCTGGAGAACGAAAAGCTTCAACACGATCACACCAGCAAAGGCAACGAGTGCAAAGCGGAAGATCTCCATACGCATGTCTGTGTCACCAGCTCTCACTTGTCGCCAACTTTTTCTCATAGTCCGAACGAAAAAAGTGATCCTGTTCCTCGCGGATTTTTTCCTGAATGAACTTCTTCGCCATCGCTCACACCATCACCATCTGTGTCCGCTCGACCTCTGTCCGTTCCATAAAACGCTTCCAGGATATCGTCCAACCCATCGAGATCGGCATCATCTGATTCTTCCACGACGATCACATGGAGGCGCGCAGACGATTCGGTCACGAGTTGCGTTCCCACTGGAAGACGAGCTGAGCTGTGTGACTCTGGCAGCGCGGCTTTCAAAATATCTTGAAACGAAATCGTCTCAGAAGGCGCAGAGATATCTGACGCGTGATTGAAATCAGAAAACTCGATGCGTGCATCCATGAGAGCATTAGCAGCTCGCACTCGATACAGTAGATGATCCTGCTCTCCAATCCAGAATCGAAAAGTGACATCAGCAAGCTGTGTGGCAGAAGCGTGAGCCAAAATGCGATCTGCGTCATCTGGCTCCTCACCTGTCTTGGCGCGAACCAGATCGAGTAGATACGTCTCAAAGGCATCCCCATCAATGGTTGCGTCAATGAGGCGCGTGTTGACTCCACCGATCATCTCGGTCAGTCCGTTGAATTCAACCAGAACGACATCTGTGAGTGAAAGCACATAACGCAACCGCGCAACAGCCTCAGGATCCCAACCAGAGAGCGGGGTTATGAGTTCGATGGGAGCATCAAGTCCAGGCAAAATCTCTCCCCAACTTTCGATCTCGCTCGCCTCAAACTCAACCCAGGTTTCCTCGTCAAATGAAACTCCAGGCACGGAGGGTCCTGGCGGGCTGTACGTCAAATACGTTTTTCCCTCAATGGTTTTGATCTCGCCAAACAGATCCGTATACGCACCTGTTTGTGAAATACGTAAGACACGAAAAGCGGTTTGATGTGTGAGGGTGTTTTCCACGTCTGACATCAGCGTCCCTGTTGCATACAACGTCGTTGCCACACCACCCTTTCTCCAAGCGAAACCAGCGTCATGAGTGAAACTTGAGAGTTGAGACATCGCAATCGCCATGCGCCGCATCTCCACTTCTGGACGAAACTGCGTCAGCACCACGTAAGAAGCAAACAGTAAAGCCATCAC
>CAYHRJ010000025.1:0-15312 GCA_964359095.1 uncultured Gammaproteobacteria bacterium
GAAGTAGAGCATAGAAAAGGTGGATGAGGTGGAATAGGTGGATGAGGTGGATGAGGTGGGGAGGTGGTAGAGGTGGAATAGGTGGATGAGGTGGGGAGGTGGTAGAATTTTAGCATGTCGATGCGGATTCTCACAGTCGTGTTGTTTCTCTCGGTCATGGGTCTGCTCGTCCTGCAGAGGTTTTCTGGTACGGGAGAGTTGATCGTCACCGTCTCATCCGTCGATGAGGAAAGCAACTATCACACAGGTGAAGAGCTACAACGTGGGGAAATCGTTTCGACTCCGAGTGGCTTTCTGAAACTCACGATCGGAGAGGACACACATGTCTATCTCGCCGCGCAAACGGAACTTGAGCTGCACCGGATCTTTGAGGACGAGATGATCTTGAAACTAAAAAAAGGCCGCATCGTCGTGTCAACAGAATCTGAAACGCCTGTGCGTATCAAAACAAACGCAACAGAATCACTCCTCCACAAAAGCTCCGCGTCTTTTGTGAACTACAACTTTTTACAAACCGTGCACGTGATTCCACTCGATGGTTCTGTGCAGCTCACGATCGGTGATGAGTATCTGCTGACGCCTGTCCCGCTCTCGATCCATGAGACTGATCCTGTCACCTACGAGACGCTGGAAGTGAATCTGCAAGCCGGCGATGCCAAAACATTTTATGAGTGGGCCGGTGTTTTGACAGATGAGTAGGCGTTGTCCACACGCCGGTTTGACATTAGTCAATGATCCCGCCACCGATGACTTCGTCGCCGTCGTAGAAGACGATGGACTGGCCTCCCGTGACAGCGCGCTGGGGTTCGGAAAACTTTACTGAAACCCTGGCCGCACTTCCACCCCCCTTGATCCCCCCTCCGCCTTCGCCAAGGCTTCGGCGGACAGGTCGGGCAGGGGGGAAACGATCGACAGCACAATCCTGCAACGGCTGGCGATAACGAATCCTCGCTTTGCAAATAAACGGAGTCTTTGGTTTTTGAAACCAGTTTAACTGCGATGCGGTCAGCTCAGACTTGAACAACGCGGGATGAAAATTACTCCCAACTACCAACTCCTTTGTCTGTGGTCGTTTCTCGATCACATAGTACGGCTCTCCCCCACCGATCTTGAGCCCGTGACGTTGACCGATTGTGTAGAAGGCAAGACCCTCGTGCGTCCCAACAACTTTACCCTCTGTGGTAACGACATTCCCAGGATCCTGTGGAATCCTCTCCTGGAGAAACTCGCGCATCTCAACTTCGCCGACAAAACAAATTCCTGTCGAGTCTTTTTTTTCAGCGACCTCAAGTCCTGCCTGTCGTGCACGCTCTCGCACATCTGGCTTCAACATCTCACCGATGGGAAACAGGACGCGCGCGAGGATCTTGGGCTTGATCGCCCAGAGGAAGTAGGATTGATCTTTGTTTGTATCGAGGCCGGAGAGGAGGTTGTAGGTGTGAGGTTGTAGGTTGGAGGAATGAGTGCGTGTGTAATGACCGGTCGCTACAAAATCACAACCCAGTCGATCCGCCTCCTGGACAAACCGATCGAACTTAATGAACTTGTTGCACAGGACGTCTGGATTGGGTGTGCGCCCGGCTTCAAACTCTTCAAACATATTCTCAACGACCTTTGCGCGATACTCGTCCTCAAAATCAAATGTGACAAACGGGATGCCAAGTTTCGCCGCCACGCGCGCCGCGTCACGCCGTTCCGCCTTCCACCCGCATTCCTCAAACGCGTCCTCCTCGCTGACGACACTTTTTCGTATATGCGAACTTTTGTCGTCAACCGTAGCAGGGCGACAAACTGACCCAGACCAGTTTTTCATGAACGCGCCGATCACCTCATATCCCGCCTCCAACAACAAAACAGCGGACACGGATGAGTCCACCCCCCCAGACATTCCAAGAAGGACTTTTTGTTTTTTTGTGGTCGTCACATCGCCTTCAACATTTTTTCAAACCTATCTACATCCTCTCTATGAACAAACACATCCACAAATCGTAGCTTCTCATTATATTTCATGAGTAGATCGGAATATTCTATCATCGGCACGATCTTTGAGCCGCCAAGGATTTTCTTCTCCACAAACAAATCATGCGAGGCATCGGAACCTAAGGACGTCAATTCTTTGCCAGCTCGATGGATGAACCAGAGAATATCGTTCAGCTCACAAATTTTCTTAATCTTCTCGAGTGTCTGCATATCCTCTGCCACTCCTTCCTGCAAACGCAGGATTCGTCGAGCAGGAATGCGAGACATGATGTGCTGCGACCAATAATTTTTTGTTTCGAGAGCAGCAGTAAACAACTGTTCAATTACGGCGCCGTCGTGGAGAGCTGCGTACGCATATGGATCCGTAGGAATCATGAGAGGGATCTCGTCTGTGGCAATTGCTTGTTCAAGGTAATGAATGAACCCCGCCTTTGTTTTATGAAAGTAAACCTGGTCAAACATATGATAGCGGGCAAGAAGAAATGCCTCGAAAGCGCGCACGCCGTTTTCTGCCAGAGCGAGAACAAAACGACCGTTGTGTTCATGCGCACTCATGCTCGATATCAACCAGTCGATGTCATATGCGCCATAGGCAACGCCGCAAAAATAACTATCTCGTAAAAGATAATCCATGCGATCTGCATCCGCCTCGCCAGAAATAAGCTGACGCAAAAGAGCGTGCAATGAGGGAACACGTTGTTCGATCTTACTCATCCAGTTTGATGGAGTCACACCGACGTGAATGAGTGATCCGATATCTTGAGCCAGAATTTTATCGAGAGCTCCCTCTTTCACCATTGCCTGCAACAAGAGCACGCTGTAATCCTCGTGGTGAGCTTGCTTGCCCGCCATAGCTCCGTTCGACGGAGCGACGGTGGGTCGATCCTCCGTGTCCTGCCACCACGACCAATCCATTGGGAGCGCTCGGCGCATCGGAAAAATACTTTCGCATTCATGTGAGAACGGACCGTGACCAATATCATGAAGAAGCCCCGCTAACCGAAGTCGCTGGCGAAGGCTGTCGATCTCCTCAGCTGTGAGTCTCTCAACAATCGCTGGCGTTCCTTCTATGACTTTTCCAAACAACCGACCAGCGACATGCATCGCGCCAAGCCCATGCATGAATCGTGTATGTACAGCACCTGGATAGACGTACGTCTGCAAAAAAGAAAGCTGAGAAATAAAACGCATCCGTTGAAAGAAAGGATGGTCGATGATTTTACGTTCAGACTCATCAAACGTAATGCGCTTGTGAATTGGATCACGGATCTCGTAGGGCTGCATAGATGCTTATCCTAGCAGCAGGATCAAAAAACCGACAAGGACACGAAAAACCGCAATCTCTGTGAAGCTGTAACGCTTGAGAAATTCGAGGAGAACTTTGATGGTGAGCAGCGCTGTAAAAAAAGCTGTGATGAATCCAATAAGCAGAGGTCCAAATGAAATCGCAACAGAACCAGAAAGGATTCCCAAAAATTTGTACAGCCCAACAGCAGCTGTAACAGGAAGCGCAAGAAGAAAAGAAAATCGTGCGGCTGTTTCTCGCGAGAGACCCAAAAAAAGTCCGCTGGTAATCGTGATCCCTGAACGCGATGTTCCTGGAATAAGCGCAATCGCTTGAGCCAGACCAATCAAAAACATGTGCTTGGGCTTCACGTCTGTCACCAAACCCTTGGAACGCTTTGCTCGACGATCAGCCGCGTAGAGCACCGTTCCCCAGATGATGAACGACCATGCGACGACCGTCGTAGAGCGAAGCGAAGTTTCAATCAGATCCTTTGCAAGAAATCCGATCACGAGCACAGGCAACGTCGAGATCAGAATCCAGACTACGAGCCGACGCCATCGTCCACTTCCCTCTTTTTTTGGATTTTGAAACGCGTCCATGATCGAGCGTACCTCACTCCACAATGCCACGATGACGGCGGTCAGGGTTGCCAGATGAATGAATGCATCGAACGCTAAATCTTGCACTCCCCATCCAAACAACTCTGGAACTAAAATAAGAAAACCAGAACTAGAAATTGGAAGAAATTCCGTAACGCCCTGCACGATTCCAAGGATAAACGACTGAAATAACGTCATAAGCTATTCAAACCTTATCGACTGACCTAAGCGAACCGTTCCGGTTGATGATGGAGCAGGCGGTTTAGCAGGAGTGACCTGCGAAATAGCTACGGCGACTCTCGCAGGCTCTGGATGAGCAGAAGGTGGTGCGATCACAGGACGTATACTCGATGGTGACTCACTGAGTTTTCTGGCGGAGTCAGATCCGGTCTTTAGGCCGGACTTTCCACGTCGTCGACGTTTCTTTGCATCTGTCACATAGGCCACAGCTGGACGCTCTGGAATTGTCGGAGCTTGAATCTGCTTGCGAGCCTCACGAATTTTTTTGAAACAATCCTCACAGAAGGCTGGGCGTGAACGATCAAGTTTCACGGACGTCTGAAAGGCTTTTCCACAATCGGGACACTGATACGCCTCTGAACTTTTTATGACCTCTGCTTGCTTTGTGGGAGCTTGAAGTTCAGATGCTTCGGCAACAGCTGAAGAAACAACAGGCTTCACTGGCACGAGTGCCTCCAAACTGACTGCAGGCTCAGTGGAAATTTTTTCAACGGCGATTCCATCTGTTGGTTTTGGCAGTGGAAGAACGGCGGGCTTAGGAACAAACGGCTTGGATTTTTTTCCACCTTTGCGTTCTTCTCGAACCAGCTCAATGCAATCATCACAATAAATGGCACGTGAACGATCAAGTTCAACAGGCAAAATAATATCTTTGTTACAACGTGTGCAGTTGTACTCATGCTTAGGTTTTTTACTCTCCTTGGCAGCTTTTTTCTTGACCTCGGCAGCTTCCAAAAGCGTGTCCATGTCCGCACCCTCCATGCCACTCCATTGCAAAATCTTCTCTTCAATCGTGCTGCGTGGCTGTGCGTACCGTTCGCGAGAAACTTTGATCACCTTCTCCTCAGAATGAGTAACTTGCGCAATCGGCGGGAGCGTCAAGGCAGAAAACGGCTGACTCGTCACACCGTCGATCAGCAGTTTGATATAGATGTTATACTTGGGAAGATTAATCACGTCCTCTGGCGTGAAGCGTGGCATGAACTCGGTTTCCATGAACGTCGCATCTGGCGAACCCACACGAAACGTAATGATCGTTCCGACGTTTCCGAATACGGCATCACGGACTTCCTCCGTCAACTGCGCAACGTACTGATGTGCCATAGTCAAACACAGACGATACTTACGCGCCTCAGACAAAATGTTTGCGAAGGACTCCACCGCAAAATTTTGGAACTCATCAACATACAGATAGAAATCTTTTCGATCTGCCTCAGGAATTTCCACGCGCTCCATGGCGGCCAGCTGCATCTTGGTGATGAGGAGTCCACCGAGAAGTCTGGAATTGTCCTCACCGATTCTCCCCTTCGACAAATTGATGATAAAAATTTTCTCGCTGTCCATGATTTCTCGCACGTTGATCGTCGACTTCACTTGCGCGACGATGTTGCGAATAACGACCGCGGACAAAAACTGACCAATTTTGTTTTGAATCGGCGCCACGGCTTCCTGGGCGTACTTCTCATTGTACGAAGCGAACTCTACCAACCAAAACTGCTTCACAACTGGATCTTTTACATTTCCCACGATGCGCTTTCGAAACTCCGCGTCTGAGAGCATGCGATTGATTCCCAAGAGCGTCTGACCTGGATTGTCCATGAGGGCAAGAAGCGTGTTATTCAAAATATATTCCATGCGGCTTGACCACATGTTTTCCCAAATCTTTTGAAAGACGCCCATCATCCCTGAAACCACCAAGTGCTTGTGGCTCTCACTCACAGCTTCTAGAATATTAAACCCAACAGGAAAATCCATGTCCGCTGGATTGAAATAGACGACATCATTCATGCGCCAGCTTGGAATAAAATTGATGAGCTTCTCGGCGGTATCTCCGTGAGGATCCACATAGGCGCATCCATGACCGGCATAAATGTCAGACAAAATTAAATTTTCAAGCAAGACCGTCTTACCCATTCCCGTTTTTCCAATCACATAAATATGGCGTCTGCGGTCATCCGTCTTGATACCAAACTTCGTCATCCTGTTGCGAAAATTGGTTTTCGCAAAATAGTTGACCTCGTTATCGTGATCGTGGTTGTACGACATAGTTACGTTGGCAAATTTGGAGGAACAAAACCTGTTGGTTCTTCTGTCTCGTCGCTTATTGGCTTGAGGTGAATAGGCGCATTAAAATCTTCATCCGATTCGCTCCAGAGAGATGGTTCTGTCACTTTTTCAGCAATAACCTGCTCCCTGACAACCGGAATCGAACCTGTCGGAGACATCGGTCGTGGCAGTGTACCCGAAAGCGGTTCGTCAGACTCTGGCGTGCTAATACCAAATCCTGTTGCTGGTAAACCAGCGTCCTCGTCATCAGGCGAAAAAATACTCGAAGCGCCAAGCAAGGTCTGATCGGCAAACGTAATGGGAAGACCCACAGGTGGTTCGCCTCGCTTGGATTCGCTCTTTTGCACAAGAGGAGCCTTGATCGAGATTGCAGGAAAGTGCCAGATGGTGGCGAGCTCCTCCGTATTGAGGACTATTGGATCAGCACCAATGCCCCAACTTCGATTCTTGAACCCTGTCATGAGCGTTTTTTGTTTTCTGGTATAGACCCAACGCATCCAAAAATAGTCGTCCTTGGGAACTTGTGGAATCCAGAGGGTAAATCTGTTGAGATTCAAATGCGTGTATTGATTCCAAATTCCTTTGACGATTCCTGTACGCTCGACTTTTACAAAAACATTTTTCTTCGCAATATAAATCACGCGAATTTTCACGCCGAGTCCAACTTTTCCGGCTTTGGTAATAATCGCATCAGCCTCTTCTTTTTGCACAGGTGAAATCTTGAACGCCTTCCACTGATCCGCTTCTTTTACATCAGACGCTGGAAGCAGTACGCCGCTTAAATCAACATCAAGTGCCTCTTTGAGCAACTCGTTTGGAAACGTAAGTAAGGACTCACTCGTTGATTCAAATAAACTCTTTTTCTTTTTTTCCTCGACTCCATACATCGTGTTTACATACTTGATCCCATTCTTCATCCAGTCGTTACTCGATGGTTGAGCTAAAATCTGAATCCAGAAATGTTCACCGGGACGCATGGTGCCAAGTTGCTCAAGTGTATAACCGAGTGGATCTTTAATTTCCTGTGTGAGACGGTCCTCAAAACCGACATACGTTCTAATTGGATACATGGAGTCGCGCTCGAACGTCATCTCTCCACCCCACATTTCGTATTCCTCGTTTGGATAATCAACTGGGAAAGATTTCGCATAATCTTCGACCTCGCGAATTTGCGCGTCAGGATATTGGGCGTAAATACCCGCTTCAATCACATCACGAAACCGTGTTTGTGTACGAATGACAAATTGAATGTAGCCTTCGGTCGAAACAATCTCAAAGGAAAAAACAGGATGAAGCTTTCCCATGATCCAGATTTCCTTCCAGGTAAGCGACGACTTGGTTCCATAAAGGTTGGAAAAAAAGTTTTCCATGGCCTTTGGTGACTGTTCGGTCATGGAAGGAACATCAATCGCCAAGTAGGTAAACTTCAAACCGGCAGAATAGAGTCCTCGACGATAATCTTGCCAGAGCTCTGTGAATCCCCACGCAAGGGTGATCGCGATCGGAATCCACCCAAACCAAATCAGGATATCAAAAAGGATTGCGTCAATCGGCTGATCAAAATACGAACTCGTTTTAGCCGCAGCCGATGTCGCCTGTGCAATAATCGGAATCGCAAAAAGTGGAAGCATAAAGAAGCCTCTCTATTGTATCAAAAAACTGGGCGAGAACCCAGTTTCTTTCCAACCTATACCTTTTTCAACCACTTCTCCCACGTTACCAGTGCCGGACTTGCGAAAAAAATCGAAGAATATGTTCCAACTGTGATACCAATGATCAGAGCAAGGGCAAAAGGTTTTGTAGAGTCACCACCGAAGAAGAAGATCGCTGTTAAGGCTAACAACGTCGTCATGGACGTATTCACAGATCGCACAAAGGTCTGACGAATGCTTTTTTCTACGACCTCAGAAAACGGTTCACCTGTGTGATGGGAAAGATTTTCACGCGTGCGATCGAACACAACGACCGTGTCAGAAATGGAATACCCTAAAATTGTTAAAATCGCTGCGACAAATCCAGAGCCGACCTCCCAGTGATAAAAGTAACCGAGAACGGCAAAAACACCGAGCGGAATAATCACGTCATGAGCCGCGCACAGAACGGTGATGAGTCCATACTTCCAGGAGGCAATCGGATCAGAAACTTTTCGAAACGCCCAGGAGATGTATAAACCGATGAGCAAAAGTGTGAGACCAACGCCGATGATCGATGAGCGTGCAAGTTCCTTCCCGACGGTTGGTCCAATGGAATCGAAACGCAATTCTGTAAACTCTCCAAAACGTTCTGTGAGTGTGGTCAGCGTGGCTTGATGCGTGACTTCATCTTGTACCTCTGAACGAATAATCAATTTTTGATTTTCATCCGCGGATTGAACCGAGACGCTTGAGAGAGACGTAAGCGCATCTTTGACCTCTGAGGTGGAGGGAGCGCCTTGCGAGAACTCAAGCTCCATAAGCGTTCCTCCAGTAAAGTCTACGCTAAATTTCAAACCAAACAGGAGCAGCGCAACAATGCTCGCGACGGTAAGAACAGCCGAAAAAAGGAACCAGTAATTTCGCAATCTGACAAAACCGAAAGTGGACATCATACGTTTTTGTTTCGAGTAAGACCGTAGAGCACTGGCTTTTGCAACGGGCGAAGCTCACGGATGTTTTTCATATATGTTCTAGTAACGGTGATGGCAGTAAATAAACTGAGCAGAACTCCCACGGCGAGCGTGAGCGCAAAACCACGAACAAAGCTCGAGGTAAAACTATAAAGTACGCTCGCAGAGATGAGAGTGGTGAGATGACCGTCACGAATAGGCGGCCAGGCGCGCTTAAACCCTTCATCAATCGAAGAAACAATATCTCGTCCTGCACGAAATTCATCCTTGATACGCTCAAATATGAGGACGTTGGCATCCACAGCGATTCCCAGCGACAGAATCAACCCGGCAATTCCAGAAAGCGTTATGGTCACTCCAAAAAGACGATATGCGGCGATGTTGAGTACGACATAGAGCACGAGCGCTAGCGTTGCCAAAAGTCCAGGCAGGCGATACACAGCGATCATAAACAAGGCCACCAGTAAAAATCCAAGAAACGCCGCACGCAAACTTTTTTGCAAAGAGGCTAGTCCGAGAGTCGGTCCAATCGTCTCCTGTGAAATCAAATTCACAGGAACAGGAAGGGCTCCAGCATTCAAGCGCTGTGAAAGTACCTTGGCTTCATCAATGCTAAAGCTCCCTGTAATGACAGCTTGTCCACCGTAAATCGCCTGTTGAACCATGGGCGTTGAAATCGGAATGCCATCAAGAAAAATCGCGATCGGTTGTCCAACGTATTGTTCGGTCAACGCTCCAAACAGATCACCACCCTCGCTATTGAACGTGAGTGCAACATACGGCGTTCCTGAGTTTTGATCGAACTGCACGGTCGCGCGTTCAAGATGTTTTCCTGAAAGCTCTGTGTTTACCCAAGGAGATGCCTCTGGAATGATGTCGTAGATATCCGAGAGCTCCATGAGCACGCGTTGAATGGTATGGGTCGGTACGGTTCGTTCGTCTGTCTTGTAGATGAGATGATATCCGAAATCTGTTTCAACGATCTCTGAAATGGAACCGACGGAAAGTGCTGATGCCGCGATTCCAAACGCAGGAACATATTGATCGGCCGTTGCAAAACCCAAACTTCCGCTGTTGGCTGCCGCAGAAGGATCTGTGGAATTCGCGGCTGCAAATTCAGCAAAATTTTCTGGCGTTGCTTCGTCTTTGAGTTTGCCAATCTGAATCGATGCATCAAGTTGTGAGAGTTCGCTGTCACATCCCGTCTTGCCTTCAAAACAGATCAACAGATGTGAGAGTTCCATTTCCTTAACCTCTTGCTTGCTGACATACTTGAAGATACTTACGCCGTCTTCGTTCTCAAGCAAGTTGTTATAGAGTTGCCCAGGTACCATCCCGCGTTCTATCAAAATCGCGTACTCGGCGAAATAGGAATCATTTGTGATGTTCTCAATGACACCCTTGGTTGTTGCCTTATTTTGATCAAGACTGAACTGCGCAACAAGCGCATCAAAATTTTCACCGGCAAGCGCTCGATCTAGCACAAGACGTGCAGCCGTGCGCTCAGCTTCGTTGGCTGAATCAAGTTGTGCTTTTTCTTCAGCTGTGAGTGCACGATCAACTTCCTGACCGGGCGACTTAAACTCAAGCACAGGTGTTTCGCCAATGAGAGCAATCGCCTCGCTCACATTGAGCACACCAGCAAGCTCTATGATCACGCGGTAGGTTCCACCGGTCGTTGTTGTCTGCACTACTGGCTCAGAAACACCAAACGCATTCACGCGTCGCTCGATCACATCGCGAACGCCCTCAAGGGCTTCGTTCCGATCCGTCTCTGGAATCTGGCTCATGTCTGCCTCGTAGATGAGGTGCGTGCCACCTTGTAAATCGAGACCTAACTTAAAAGGAACATCTTCGATAAGAGATGGCGTCCAGCCTGTCTGAGCCTGGACAAACTGAGCTCCGCGATTCCACAGAAAAGGAAAATCGTACACGCCCACACCAACGGTCGCTGTGAGCAGCACGATGGCCGTGATCCGCATCCCCCATGAATTCTTTGACGTTTTTTGTTGAGCTTTTTTCTTGAGCTTCCAGGTTTGCATAGGTGATCAATAAATCGCGGTCAGTGTAAATGAGAGAGAGAATCGTGGCAAGCCTCGCTAAAATAGGCACGTGGACAAAAAGAAATATTAGATTGGACGTTTGATGGTCTCTGGCAGAGTCGCTGAAGGAGGGGCAAATATTTTTTGGTCTGGCCAGTTGTGACGAGAGCGCAATAGAAAAAGATACGACTCGGATTGTCTATCAATGTTTGTCCAATCATCTGGAATGAAATTGAGTCGGTCTTCGATTCCCAAAATCTTTGCCATACCATTCAAGGCTCGTGCGTAATTGATCGCATTGAGAAGATCGTTCGCAGCCCGATGATCGATTTTGTGTGGATTTTGAATACGCGCAGCCGTTTCGCGAGCACCAGTCCATTCTGTGTCGGCAAAGGGATCCACAATGAGATACATCCACTTCCCTTCCTCATTTTTGTACACGCGCACGTTTCCGCCTCCAGCCACATCGAACATCTCATTGGTGGTTTTTGTAAATTGAATCATGCGGTGAACCAACTCACGCAACACATCAGCCAATTCCTGATCTGCATAGGAATCCTCCAAGAGTCGTACCGTTCCCACGTGCAAGAAGCGATAGAGAAGTCCAGCGTCAAACGGTTCCTTGTCGCTGAAAACCATGCGATTCAGTCGTTGATATTCCGTAAGTGGAATATCAAATCGTTCAGCATACCGGAGCCCAAACGAATGCATATCAAGATTTTCACCGCCTTCTTTTTTGAGCATCCTCGCACGTTCAGGAATCATTTCTTGATAACGAACGATCGTGGGAACGGAAACGGTCGAGGCAGGAGCAATATCTGTAAGGTTACTACGCTCAAGGATATCTTTCGCAACGTCAGGAGTCACAGGCACAGTTCTTATCACCGTTTTTGTCCTCAAGAGTCGTTCAGGTGGAAACGAGCGACTCAACGCCTTGATGAAGGCCTCTTCACGCTCGATCGCTGCATCCATTCGTACACGGTCATCCTCTTGCTCTGCCATCGCTTTCGCCCCTTCGCGCACACGAGCATCATCAGAGGTCGCAAACGGATTTGTTTCCCACCTTGTGTACGCATCTCGCATCAACCCTCGTTTCAAAAAATGCATGTCAGCTTTAAGCACCAACCGTCTATAGTTCCCCTCACGACCTTCTTTTTGCTTCACTCGAAACACAACACTTTCTCCGCCATGACCAGCGTATTCAAGGTCGTCTGGAAGCAACGGATCGTTCTTCCGTTCCTCCACGTATTTCTCTGCAAGTCCAGTAACGGGGTCAGATGGTGGGCGTTCGTTGGGCATACATTCTATTCAACTTCCTCAATCATCTTCCTGGTCTTCACCTTTGGCAAACCCCATGCTCGTGAGTACTGTCTTTCGACTTGTGGAACTGGAGCCAAGGATGATGTTCATAAAAATTTTTATTCTCTTTTAAAAACCTCTGTTGGTTTTTCTTATTTTGTACAGGCGCTCAGTAAACCCACCATCCTTCAGAAACTGCTCCTCAAGGGTATGAAGTTGCTTGTCTAATAAATAATTGGCTTGGTGGATTAGACAAAGTGCCGTGTTCGCAGCAGGTTCCGCATTTTCACAATAGGTCTTATAGGTCGTATAGGACCTATATACCGTGGCATTTTTTAAACTTCTTCCCACTGCCGCAGTGACACGGTTCATTGCGTCCAAGTTTTTCCTCTTTTGCTACGGCGATGCCTGAGGAAGACTCAAGCTGTTTGGGGCTACCACCATGACTCACCTTTCCATTGCTCGTATCTGCTGCGCCTTGCAACATCACGCCCGCTTTTTGAAACACTGAGCGACCGAGTTCCATTTGAACTTTCATGTCCACGGCGTGTTTGGCGTATTTAAAAAATGTGTAAGTGATTTCATGGTTGATAGAGCCAAGCAAATTCTGAAACAGACCAAACCCTTCTCGTTTGTATTCGACGAGCGGATCGCGTTGACCATAGCCTTGCAAACCGATGCCGGTACGCAGCGCACTCATGGCTGCTAGGTGATCGATCCAGAGTGTGTCGATGGATCGAAGAATCACACCGCGTTCGATGTTGTAGATACTCTTGCGATCCTCAAAAACGTCATACAGATTGTCATACGCTGTGCGAATGAACTCCATAACCTTCAAAATAACCTCTGTGCGACCTTGAGCAAGAGCTTCTCTGTCTTTTGTTACGCTTTGAGTCGCGCTCAAGAGTTCTGTTTTCTGTCCGTCCGTGAGCATTACCACGGTTCCAACAGTTTCAATAATTTCCTTCAGATTCCATCCACCTTCGCCACCTTCACTACTATGAAACATCACAATCTGCTCCACCTCGCCCTCGATGACGTCCAATACACGATCACGCAGAGCCTCAGGTTCTTCGGCAAACAATTCCAAAATCTCAAGCCGGCGTGTGTAGATCACTTCGCGATGCTTGTTCAAAACATCGTCGTACTCGAGCAAGTGTTTGCGTGAATCAAAATGGTAGCCCTCAACGCGTGTCTGAGCTTTCTCAATGGAGCCTGTGATGAGCTTGTTCTCGATTGGCATGTCATCGGGAATACCAAGACGATCCATCATGCCGCGCGCGCGATCAGAACCGAAGATGCGCATGAGACCGTCTTCCATCGAGAGATAGAACTGTGTGGATCCTGGATCCCCTTGACGACCAGAGCGTCCACGCAATTGATTGTCAATGCGCCTGGCATCGTGACGTTCGGTGCCGATCACGTGCAGACCACCAAGTTCCTTCACAAGTACTTCATCTTCTCTCGACGCTGGATTTCCACCCAACTTAATGTCCACTCCACGCCCTGCCATGTTGGTCGCGATCGTGACAGATCCTGCGCGTCCAGCCTGCGCAATAATTTCTCCTTCGCGGTCGTGATTTTTTGCGTTCAGAACTTCATGACTCACACCAGCGTTTGTAAGCAGCATTGACAACATTTCGTTCTTTTCGACACTCACCGTTCCCACCAAAACAGGTTGGCCCTTTTGTTGTCTCTGCTGGATCTCGGCAACAACCGCGTCGAACTTTCCTTTCTCGCTCTTGTAGATTCTGTCTCCGAGATCTATTCGTGCGATCGATTGGTTCGTTGGAATCTCAACCACTTCCAAATTATAAATCTTGGAAAACTCTTCTGCCTCAGTCGCGGCGGTTCCTGTCATCCCCGCGAGCTTGTGATACATGCGAAACAAATTTTGAAACGTGATGGTTGCCAGTGTGAGGCTCTCGCGCTGAATCGCCACGCCTTCCTTTGCCTCAATCGCCTGATGAATGCCTTCTGAAAATCGACGGCCTGGCATCAGACGTCCAGTGAACTCATCCACAATAATCACCTCACCTTCCTTGATCACATAATGAACATCCTTCTGATAATTCGCTCGAGCGCGCAATGCGGAGTCGGCGTAGCGTTGAAACTGTCCCTGATCACCGGCGTAGAGATTCTCGATTCCCAGAGCCTGCTCGATGTGCTCGATCCCTGTCTCGCTGAGCGTGGCTGCGCGCATTTTCTCATCCACGTTAAAATCTTCGTTCTCCTTCAAACCAGCGACGATCTGCGCAAATCGATAATACAAGTCGTTCGACTTCTCCGCTGGTGCCGAGATAATGAGCGGCGTGCGCGCCTCGTCGATCAAAATCGAATCAACCTCGTCCACAATGGCATAATGCAACTCGCGCATCACGCATGCTTCAAGGTTGGGCGCCATGTTGTCGCGCAAATAATCGAAACCAAACTGATTGTTCGTGCCGTAGGTAATGTCAGCTGTATAAGCTTCTTTGCGTGGACACGGACGAAGAAATTCCTCACGTACGTGGAACGACTCCTTCACTACCTCTTCCACCTTGTCCACCTCTTCCACCTTTTTATACCCAGGATCGTACAGCAAGCCGCCCTCGTGCTGAATCACACCCACACTCATCCCAAGTGCATGAAAAATCTGTCCCATCCACACCGCGTCGCGCCGTGCAAGATAATCATTCACCGTCACGAGGTGACAACCTTGTCCGCGCAACGCGTTTGCATACAACGCGAGCGTTGAGGTGAGCGTCTTTCCTTCTCCTGTACGCATCTCTGCAATCTGTCCACGATGCAACGCAAGCCCACCGATGAGCTGCACATCAAAGTGTCGCTGACCAAGAGTACGCTTGGCAGCCTCTCGAACCACGGCAAAAGCCTCGTACACCAAACCATCTAGAATTCCATCCTGTGCAAATCTCGATTTGAATTCTATCGTTTTGGTTTTGAGCTGCTCATCCGTGAGGACAGCAACACCTGCCTCCAGCGCGTTAATCTGCTGCACTTCACGATCAAGCGCCGCGAGCATTTTCTTGTTTGGATCTCCAAAAAGCAATTTCAAGACTTTCGACATACGCGCAGGATTATGGCTCTTTTGGTGAAAAAAATCAAACGACGAGACTTGCGCCTCGTCTTTGAATGATTAGACCTGTTGCCAAATAAGCTTATAGCCGAAAAATGTCAGATTCGAGCGAAAGC
>CAYHRJ010000026.1:0-14923 GCA_964359095.1 uncultured Gammaproteobacteria bacterium
GACTTGGATGGCGACGGCGAACCTGCCGCCACGCCCTACAAGGTTATCGACCCCTCGCGCCAGAGCGGGTTCTACGTGACCTGGCGGAGCGGCGATGCTCCCACCTTCACCTACCTGCGTGAAAGCGGGAAAGTGATCGCGGTGTCAGGGCTTCCGCTCCAGACCGTCTGGCGCAAGCCAAAGCCTGGTGACAACGGCCCTCTGCACTGTCGCCCAGGCTCTGCCTCCTCTCCAGGAGGCAACCGCGAGATCTACGCCGCTTCGTTGTGGCGTGACTGGTAGCGTCAACGCATACCCTTCGTGTGAATTCGAGCTAGAGCTCGGGTTCACACAAGGGTGCCTGCCCCCCATAGCTCGCTAGAGCGACGGGGGGTATTCTTTTTTGTGAGCAATTCAAAAACTCGATCCTGTGATCGAGTTTTTTCTTCTGATTATGACGTTGCAACTTCGCTCAGAGCATCGATGACGTAACTTGCAATCGCGTAGGCAGCGATGATGATGACCAGTCCGATGACTGACTGGGTGAGAAGTTTTTTAGCCTTCTTTACTTTTTCGTCATCACCCGCGGCTGTGAGGTAGAGGAAGCCGGCGTACACAACCAAGACCACGAAGATGATACCCAGAACTGAAAGTAAAACAGCAATCAAGTTTCCAATAATCGTTGGCAGGTCGTTGGTGGCATCGGCTCCTAAGCCTGTAGCAACTTCTGCGAGCTCATCATCTGCCGCCGATAGTTGTGCCATGGCTGCTGCTGGAAGAAGAAGGATAGGTAGCACGGAAGCCCAGGCTGCGAATTTTGTCCAAAGGTGTTTCATAGATGTGGGTTAAATGAAAGGGTTTAGGTTGTAGATTTTAGTCTGTTTCCGTTGATGCCTCAGACGCCGTGGCAATAGCTCCGATCACGTAGCTTGTGAGCGCGTAGGCTCCGACGATGATGATGAGTCCTACCAATGCGCTCACAATCATGCCCTTGGCTTTTTTGATCTTCGTGTCATCACCCGAAGCGGTCATGTAGATGATTCCAGCCCAGACCGTGAGCACAAGGAAGAGAATCCCTGTGGCCGTCAACAGTGCTTGAATCAGGTTTCCAATGAAGACAGTGAGCGTAGCTGTGTCTGAATAACTCCCTTCAGCCGCGTTTTCAAGTCCAGCTGAGATGGTCGTTGTCGCAGAGACTGTTGTGTCCTCTTCTGTTTCTGCAAGGGCAAGGCTGACGAAGCTGCCAAACAGCAGCAGCAGAGCCAGTCCAAACAAGAGAGATCGTTTCAGGGTTAAAGTCATAAAGATTGGCTCACCCAGTGTCACAACAGAGTCGTGAGACTAGGCGAACCCCCATCATGAGGATGGGGGATTGAATGTTAGCCTCCAGAACTGTCAGGCACAGCCGTAGTAGCATCTATGATCGAGTCGATTACAAAGCTCGCAATCGCGTAAGCAGAGATGACAATGACTAGTCCAATGATACCAGAGAAGATCAACTTTTTAGCGCTCTTCACTTTTTCATCGTTGCCGCCTGCTGTCATCCACTTAAATCCACCGAGCAAGATGATCACAACCGCGATGACTCCGAGGAATCCAAGGGCGATACGGATGATTTGTGCGATGGTGTCGGTGAGGACTGCGTCACCGAGTCCTGAGGCTGCTGCGAAGGAAGCACCACTAGTTGAATCACCGAACAGTTCATCTGCTGTGAGAGCTGTGGCTTGAGCTGAAACGTCCTGGATGCCCGTGAGAGCAATCGCACCAAATGAGAGCGCGAGCACGGCTCCCAAAACGTATCCGATGTGTTTTTTAGAAAGAATATTGTACATAGGCTTCACCTCCTTTAGAGGAAATTCTTAAAAGTTATGGAACGATGTTGAACGTATTCTAATGCTTTCTCTTGTTTTGATCGAATAAGATATCCACACTTCGACTTCGGCCAGTGGGGCTGGCCTGCGCTCAGTGTCTGCGACACTAGTTTATAGTTCCGGATTCAAGCGCTGAGACAACGGTTGAGACCAACATGTAGGCGCCGATGATGACAGCTAGACCAATCACGGCCCATGTGAGCGTTTCTTTGCCTTTTTTGACTTTTTCTGGCGTGCCACCAGAGATCAGCCACTGGAATCCTCCCCAAATGAACATGAGCAGCGCAACTGCGCCGGTTATGCCCAGGAGGGCTTGGATAAGGCGGGCGATGATTGTGGTGACAGAGACGTTCCCAAATGCAAACGGATCAAGTGGATTGGAAAGTTCTGCCGCCAGTAGAAGTTTTGGCGAACTGAGGAATAAAGTAGTGAGTCCTAAGAAAAAGAATCGTCGCATATAGAGAGGAGAGATGGAAGATTTAGTCTTCGGGGTATTCGCAAACATATCCTGTTTCGTCACACTTAGCATCTACATCGCATTGTTTTCCTGCTTCTGCTATTCCGCTACAAACAACATAGGGTTGTGCTGTGATGTCTCCGTATCTGAGTGCACTGCGCAAAGCCAGAATTCCAATATAACTAAACATCACAATCAATAGTCCAATCGTTGAAGTGAAGAGAAATTTTTTTCCTTTGGTTACTCGTTCCTGAATTCCTCCTGAAGTCAGGAAATAAAAGCCACCGATGATGTACATGAGAAGCACGATAGCTCCGATAAGACCTACGACATAATTTCCTGTGTTTACAAACACCATCATGATATCGTTTAGAGTACAGTCGCCGGTGTTGCCGCAGACTTTTGAGATGTCTTGCATGAACACGCCGACTTCACTGGCGGTACAAGGATCATTTTCGCAAATGTCTGAGGAGAAAGCAAAGACCGGAATGGGAAGAAAAGTAAGAAAGGTAAGAAGGAAAAGAAGGGACTTCATAGCGATTGACTCACTTTATTTTGTGCTGCTTTGAGGACGACTTCTTGTTCTTCACCTGCCAAGATGCCGTCAATGAGAGTGAGAAAGGCTTCTTCGGCGACCTGTGCATCGCTTCCTTTGTACCACGAATCAGCAGTGAGTGTTTGGCCTGAGAAAATTGAAAGGACTTCGTCTTCTAGTTGGGTGCTTATGAGACCGCGCAGCGCCGTTGGTTTGTTTGAGGCTGCCAAGTAGCTATCCACGTGTTCCTCCTCTGCCGCAAACTGGATAAAATCCCAGGCCCAGTCACCAGCTTCCGAGGACTTCGCCACCGTCTCAACCCAGTAGTTGGCATAGTTGACTGTTTTGCCTCCGTCGATTTGTGGGGCAGGCGTGATCGAAAAATCAAGCTTGCTGTTGGCTGTTTTGATGAACGCGTTATGGTAGGAATAACCAAAGAAGAAGGCTGTGTTGCCATTCACAAACGCATCAAACGAGTCTGGTTGTTCTGCGTTCCAGGTGTAAACAGCCTTGAGGGGATTGGCAAAGTCTGTATAAAAACGCGCGGCTTCACCAGCCAAGTATCCTGTGTCTGTTTCATTTGCAAACGTTGGACGATTCACCGAGTCTGTCATCTGTGTGCCGTTTTGCATCATGAGCAGGGACAAAATATCAAACGCGCGTTCGACGTTTTGGCTGGTGCCGATGGCTCCACCTGATTGAAGGATCTGATCGTTGCTGCCGATTTTGGTGAGGAGCGTTACTGCGTCTTGAAACTCTGTCCACGTGGAGGGAGGTTCTGCAATTCCTGCTGCGTCCAGCAGGTCTTTGTTGTAGTACATCGCAAGCGTGTCCACGGAAAGCGGAAGCGCGAAGATGCGATCCTCGGCCTTGGCTTTTGCACTTGGTTTGTATGAACGCAGGACATCCTGTGCAACCACGTCAACGAAATCGGCTTTCAATGCACGTTCAGAAAGCGTTGGTTCTTCTTTAATCGTATAGACGGTTTCTTTCTTGATCGTCCCTCGAACTTCAGCGTAGGCGATCGAGAGAGAGTCTGGGAGTGGTGCGATCAAACTTTCGTATTCACCGAGCCAGGTGTTATGTAGAGAGAATACGTCTGGGCCTTCACCTTCAGCAAAGGCGCGGATGAGTTCGTCTTCGTATTCATCAAATCGCAGTTCGCGATAGATAAACGAAACATTTGGGTGGATCGATTGGTACGCGCTCATGATGCTCTGAAACGTGTCGCTGTCGTCAAAGACGCGCCAGATCGTGATCTTCACCGGCTTGCTTGCAAGCACTTCCGCAGCGCTTGAACCTCCGCATCCTGCTCCAAGAATCAGGAGCGGGATCATGAGGATGATGATATTCCTCCAGACAAATTTCATAGGTGTTTCAAATAACGTTTGAGTTCTGCTCCGATTTCAGGATGCTTGAGTCCGAGCTCAATTTGGGCTTTTAAGAATCCAAATTTGTTTCCGCAGTTGTACCAGACGCCGTCGAAGATGCAGCCGTAGAGAGCTTTCTTTTGTTCGAGCAACGCATCGAACGCTCCAGCCAGACGAATTTCTCCGTCTGGTCCTGGTTTGGTTTTTTGCAGTTGTGTTATGACGCTCGGCGTGAGGATGTAGCGACCGATTGCGACCAGGTTTGATGGAGCTTCTGAGAGTTGTGGCTTTTCCACAAACCGGCTGATCTCCCACGTTTTTTTATCGAGCTGTTTTCCATCCACGACCCCGAAACTCGGTACAAGTTTTTTTGGAACTTTGTGAAGGGCGATCACAGGATCACCGTGTTTTTCATACACGTCCATGAGTTGGCGAAGCGCTGGGACCTTCGCATCAATGATGTCATCACCAAACAGAACGGCGACAGGTTCATGTGCATCGATGAAGGGAAGGGCAGAGAGTACAGCATGTCCGTCGCCCAGTGGCTTGCTCTGGCGCACGAAGGCAAACTTTGCGAGTTTCCCGACCGCCTTTACTTGCTCTAGCTCCTTGAGCTTTTTCTTCTGCTCCAAGCGATACTCGAGTTCAAAGTTCCGATCGAAATGATCTTCAATCGCGCGCTTGCCGATCGATGTTACGAAAATAATTTCCTCGATCCCACTGGCCACCGCTTCCTCTACGATGTACTGAATGATCGGTTTGTCGACGACCGCGAGCATTTCTTTTGGCTGCGCTTTTGACGCTGGGAGAAATCGGGTTCCCATTCCCGCAACAGGAATAATTGCTTTTCTGATTTTCATACTAACTCTATTCTACAACAGACTACTCTTTTGAGGCATACACAGCGATCATGAGGATCAGAACAAAAAAGATGATGCTAAAAATAATGAGTCGCAGGCTCATAACAGCATGAGGCTCAAGACGGTGCCATAGATGAGAATACTAATGGCGTCTTGGATCACTGTTGCAATTGGACCCGAGCCAACAGCTGGATCTTCATGCAGATCGTTCAAGAATTCAGTGACGATCATCGAGACGATAGGCGCCACAGCAACCACACACAGAACCGCCACGCCTACACTCATGGCAAGAAGTGCATCCGTGAGCCAGACCACGATGATACCGTAGGAGATTGCGCCAAAGAGGAGTCCTAAAATGATGCCCAGTGCCGATTCCTTGAAAAGGTATGTGGAAAATTTGGCGTGACCAGACCGAAGATCTCGCGCGTAGATGGTTTGCGTTTGTGTGCCAATGGCGTCAGCGATGTAGACAACAAACGGAATAAAAAAGGCCGCGCGAATATTTGTGGCAAGGACTTCCTCAAATCGAGAAGTTAGAAACGAGATGCCGATGCCAAGGACAAGACCAATCACGAGCGGTGGAAGGCGCAGACGCAACAAGAAGCGAATAGATTCCTTATCATCGTCAGCGTAGATGGTTTTATGATTCATACATAGACATCATAGCAAAAATTCCGGCTAAACCGGAGTCGAATGTAAAAGATGGAGGATGAGGGTGTGAGCTTTGCACAAGTGATTTTAATCATATATAATCTCCCATAGTCATAGTATAAGATTACCTATGAATCAGAGACAAAGCCAGATCAGCAATATTCCCGAATCTGTTTGGTCACTCATCAACCAAATCGACCATCTGAAAGGTCAATGGATTGGTGGAGCGAAACTCAACCCACAGGCACTTGGTCGCTTGAAGCGGTTTGTTTTGGTGACCTCGACCGGGGCATCGACACGCATCGAAGGATCAAAGTTGTCCGACGAAGATGTTGAGAAGTTCATGCGTGGATTGTCTCTCCAAAAGTTCACCGACCGCGATAAGCAGGAAGTGCAGAGCTACTTTGAGTTGCTCGAAAATGTTTTTACCTCCTGGAAGCACATTCCTTTTACGGAAGGCATTATCAAACAGCTGCATCGAGAATTGTTGAAGTACGTAGAGAAGGATGAACGTCATCGCGGCGAGTACAAGAAGATGGAAAATTCAGTGGAGATGTTCGACGAGTCAGGTAAGTCCGTCGGTGTCATCTTCGAAACGACTCCCGCCTATCTCACGCCGAAGCGTATGGTGGAGCTTGTTGAACGGACCGCGGACGCACTATCCGCCAAAGGCGGATCCGCCTTTGGCGGAAAGCGACAAGAAGTTCATCCCCTGATCATCATCGGAAACTTCCTTGTAGAGTTTCTTGCGATCCATCCATTCCAGGACGGCAATGGACGTCTTTCACGCGTCCTCACGAATTTGCTTTTGCTGAAAGCGGGATACGAATATGTGCCGTACGTTTCGCACGAAAAATTGGTCGAGGATAATAAGACGGATTACTACGTTGCTCTGCGTAAGAGTCAAACATCACTTGAAACCGGGCACGAGAATATCACGTCTTGGTTGGAATTTTTCTTAACTGTTTCGCTTGAACAGGCACGACAGGCCATTGAGTTACTGTCACACGAAAATATTGAAAAGATTCTCTCGCCAAAGCAGATCGCTGTATGGCGATACGTTGAAACGGTCGATGAGGCAACCGCAGGTGACATCGCCAAAGCAACTGGCGTTTTACGTCCAACTGTCTCGCAGGCAATTGACGTTCTGCTTCGCTTGAAGAAAATCGAACGTGTTGGCCAAGGACGGACGACCCGGTATCGAAAAGTGTAAAAGCAAAATGACTCCGAAAAGGAGTCATTTTGACATGAGGACAATACCCTATGGGTCGCCCCGCCGCCTTCAGTATACGGGTTGCACAATACGTCATTCGCGAATGACGTGTCGTGATAAGAAATTGTCCTGGCGGTGTCTGTTTGAAAATATCCGAACGGAACTCTCTGGGCCCAGCCTGCGTTGAAACTTCGGCGGGCAGGTCGACGGGCGCTCCTTCGTTTTCTAGCTCAAATTGAGTAGGATGATAATGTCCAAAATATTCTCCGTCGAGAATGGTACTACCATTTCTTACTTTACCGCCTATACCAACCGAGATAAGATTATCGCCGTTCCTTACAACCGAAATCTCGAAAGAGGGATTATCTTGAGAAAACATTTCCAAAATTGCCTGCAACTCATCGGGTAAAAAAGCCTCCTTCATAAAGATTGGTATGCCAATCGGGAATAAAATTGATCATGGGCTTGCGATCCCCAGTTGGGTGCTGTGTTCGTTGGTGTAAAAAAGAGCTTTTATTCGTGGTCTTTTTGATACGGACGGATGTATTTTTCTTGACAGACACCTGATAAAGCATAAACTTTACCAGCACATAGGATGGACGATAACCAGTATATCGCCCCACTTCCGTGAGCAAATTGTTCAGGCGATGCGCGACATTGGTTTTCAGCCATCGTATCGACCAAGTCAGCACTCTGTTTTTCTCAGAAGGCAAACAGATGTTCATCGTTATTTTGTTGAAGTCGGATCAAGTAACAACAAACACCTGAAGCGTTACCGTTCTTTTCGAAAAAAGTCACGGAGAGGTGCGTGAGATGGCTGAAACGACAGGTCTCGAAAACCTGTATGCCCGCAAGGGCATCGAGGGTTCGAATCCCTCCCTCTCCGCCATCAAAAATACGAACGATTATTGGTTCGTATTTTTGGTTAGGATCGATTTTGCAATCTCGATCATCTCGCCTACCGTCACATGGTCGCCGTCAGTTGAGATAGAGATGAGTAGGCCGCCGTATTCAAATAGAAGTTGGTTTGTGATCTCGCATTTGTTTGGGAGGTCGTCGTCGTAGTCGATGCATCTGGGTGATTCGTCGCGCGTGAGAAGGGTTGCAGAGGTTGTCTCGTTTAGGATCACTTCCTCACGCGGATAGAGAGAGAACATCGCGAGTTGGTCTTGGAGCGATCGATTTGGAAGATAGTCGATCTCGACGAAGCGCCAGTCGTCACGGACGTAAATAAGAGAGACCGTGTCTGTTGGAAAGACGTCGTTGATTTCAGTGTAGACGCCGATCGTGAACAGCTCAGCGCCGAATGTGTTTGTTGGTGACGTGATCGTCATGACCGAAGTGTCTGCGAGTTGATCGAGTGTCGAAAGGTGCACAAGACCTGGAGCAGAGGCGAGGAGTGATCGCGCGGGAGCAACCGTCGTGTCTATGAGTTTCAATACCACCGTACTTCCTAGAATCGCAATCACAAGAAACATCACCCAACGTGTGCGTTCAGGGCGTGGTTCATCAGTTTTTTTTCTGTGCAGGAGGCGTGTGAGGAGCATAAGTAAAAATAATCGCAAGCAAAATCCATGTCAGGATCGCGAGGTCGTTTTTGAAGTAAGGGACGTCGACGAGGCCGTGGATGGTTGTTGTGAGCAGAGCGAGGAAGGGAATCGGCAACATGTCATTGCGAGGAGTTAGACGACGAAGCAATCCCTGTCCCGAGATTGCTTCGGTCGCATGGCTCCCTCGCAATGACAGAAGAACTTGATACGCAAGCAGCCCAAACGCAATCACCCCAAGTAGTCCCAACTCGACCCAGATGTTCAAGAGGATGTTATGCGGGTACTGGAAGATTTCGATGTGGGTGGCTTGGTGGTAAGGCTCAAAAACAGTTGGGTACCCAGAGAGGCCGGCGCCGAGGAACCAGTGGTCTTGTAGCATATCGACTGTCTCGCTCCACTGAGTGAGGCGCACTTGGCCGGAGTAGTCTTGGAGCGTGAGTTTTTCGATGACGAACCCACGCCAAGGGGAGACCGCAATTGCGACGATCATCGCAAAGACGGCTATGATCGTTTTGATCCTCAGGCGCCTGTTTGTGAGTCCAGCGATGATGAGTGTGGCGACCACGGCCACGATCGCGGCCTCGGATTGTGCGAGGATGATCGCGACAAAAGAGAGAGCGGTCGTGGTGATCCAGAATTTTTTATCTTGTCTCCATGACAGAATACCAATACTCACAACTGGTCCTAAAAATAATCCAAGCGCATTGGGATAATCAAACACACTCGTGACGCGTCGCTCGATATCCCATGGGATTGGAATGCCCTGTCCGGTGAGCCACTGTGCGATGGCAACGAGAGAGAGAACAAGGGCTGTGACTCCGAGTGACTTGAAGATATCTGATGCATTGACCTTTTCAAATCGAATAATGAAGAACAGCAAGATCGGTTCCAAGAAGTATGCCTTCCAAACTCCCAGAGCGGTAGTCATGTCGGGGGCGACAAAGATCGAAATGATCGCAGCGATTAGAAGTAGAAGAACCGGTAGGAAGGTAGCCGCAGGCTTCAGCCTGCGTTCGGTCGCGGGATTCGTCGCAGGCTGAAGCCTGCGGCTACCGAGAAATTTGACCGTCCAGACCACAAGAAACGTCACGACAAAGAGCTCGAGCAAAGTCGTGGGGATGCCAAAGATTTCTGTGCGCAATAGATAACTCGGGAGCACAGCGATGAGTAGCAAGAGACTTGCGCGAAGATTTCGCCACGCGATGAGGGCAAAGGCAGCTGTGAAGATGAGGTAGATTGGGAGCATAGTCTTTGGCAGTCCCAGGCTTTCCTGCCCGCCGTAGCTTTAGCGGAGGTGGGAGCCTGGGTGCGGCAGAAGCGATTTGATTTCTTTGATCGTGACAGCGTGCAGAGCGAGCAGCATCGCGGCGTAGACGGATGCTCCTACGATGAGATCGATCACAACGTGACTCTCCGGGAGCGCACGAAGGGCGAGATACATCACTCCACCTGCGATGAGGGACTTGAGTGTGACAGTGAGGTTGGGAAGTGATCCGGTGACGCGATGGACGACCGTAAACGTAATGAGAGCGATCAGGCTCTCGGAGACAAGTGTTACCAGGACTGCCCCCCACATTCCGTAGTCTGGAACAAGCCAAAGATAGCCAACAATCGAGATGATCGCCACAGCAATGTAGCCCCAAATCATGATGCGTTGACGGTTGATGGCTACGATCAGGTGTCCATAGAGTGCGCCGAGAAAGACACCGATGAGCGCTAAGACGAGAAGTTCAAGAACAGGACCGGCAGGAGCAAATTCTTCCCCAGCGATGAGGATTGTCAGTTCGGTAGAAACGAGTTGTGCACCGATGACGACAGGGATTACAGCCATGGCAAATACATCAAAGGTTTTGCCGACTCGCGTGCGAAATTCTTCTTTTCGTCCAGTGCTCCAGCTCGCAACAAGACTCGGCAGCACGAGCCCCATGAACATCACAGGCAACACGGTCATAACTTCGATGATGCGGTAGCTCATGCCGTAGAGTCCGACCTCAGATGAATCGCGGAAGTAGGCGAGAAAGAGAATGTCACCTTTTAAGTAGATCAGGTTAAAGATAATGGAAACGGCAATCGGCCATGACCGCGCGATGATTTCTTTCCACGACTTCCATTCAAATAGTGGATGGACATGCACAAACGGTCGTGCGAAGCGAATCATGAGCAGCAGCCAGACGAAGTTTGCGACAACACTTGCGATCATCATGGTTACAACCGTTGGTGTAGTGATGGCGAAGATGATGATCAGTAGAAGCAGAACTCCACGATTCACAAGTTCCGCGATCGCGGCGCGCCACATGGACTCGTGACGCTGAAAAACTCCCAGCAACATCGTCGCACCTCCCATGAGAAAATACCCAAGCGCTCCCACCAGCACGGCTTGCTTGACCACGTCCGACCATGGAAACAGCAGAACTGTAAGTGGAGCCAGTGAGAATAGAATAAATCCTGAAAGCAAACGCAGACCGAAAAAGTTACCAACGACGCGCTTCTCGTCCACGCCAGCTTCCGAGATCATTACGATTAAGGTAAGCGTGAGACCAAAATCCACTACCGTAGCAAACATCTGCAAGAAGGTCGTTGCTGTTGTGAACTCACCAAAAGCATACGTGCCCAGAGCACGAGTGATGATTGCGACCGTTATGAGTCCAATCAAAACAGACAGGACTTTCCCAACGAGTTGGATCGAAAAGTTATGTGCGAGAGACTTTCCAGTAGCCATACATGCGTCAAGTGTAGCACAAGCGTTTTGACGATCCATTCAAAAAATGATATCCTATGTGTGTCCTATGATTCCACGGCTCGCGAAAGATTTAGCTGCGTCTGACGTGAGAACCTCGAACATTTCGCTGGTTTTGATTTCTCTGTTCCTCGCATTGGGAGGACTTTTTTTGTTGCCTGATAGCGCTGAAGCTGCGGCGAAGAATGGTTTTGAAGCTTTGCAAGTGTCGGCTCCCAAATCAGGTTTCACAATGGAACCGGATCAAGAAGAACAAGTGCTGATCACATTCAAAAACATCGGTTCAAAAACATGGAAAAACTCTGGTTCAGCCTATGTTTCGATCTACACCTACGATCCAAAATATCGCGTGAGTGATTTCCGCGCCGACGATTGGGTGGATTACACGCAGGCGGCTTTGCTCAAGGAATCCTCTGTTTCTGTTGGTTCTGTTGGAAGCATCTATCTCACGCTCAAGGCTCCAAAATCTGAAGGCACGTATGAGGAAACGTTTCAGTTGGCTGCTGAGGATTCTGCCTGGATTCCGGGAGGGGAGTTTACACTAACGATTGTTGTTGACGACGGGGTAGACCCAGGCTTCAGCCTGGGTGAGACAGAGAATCAAGTTGAGACAGACTCACTGGCAGACGGAGAGGCATCTCCGGAATCAAACGGACTTTCGGCAACAGTGTTATTGCGCTCAGCAAAATTGGTGAGTGTCAAAGCAGGGGATGAGGTTAAATACAAAGTTGGTGTGAAAAACACTGGGACTGTCACATGGACGACGCGCGAGGTTGTCACAAGCGAGATCGCGATTGCTTCTTCTGACGATAATGAGACTCAGCACGCTTCATGGGTTTCCGCGACCACACTCGTTGTCAACGAAACAGGATCTGTGAAACCAGGTGGCTTAGATTTTTTCAAGTTTACGTTTACGGCGCCTGAAACCAATGGCACGCATACAGTGAGTTACAAGATTGCCGTGAACGATGAAGTGATTCCAGATTTTGAGATCAATATCCCGGTGACCGTCACGCAGGGTTCCGACGAAATTATCGACGAAGATCTTTCCGTGGACGAAGAAGACGTAGAAGCTGATCGCATAATCGATGAGCCAACACTCAGAATTGGCATCATGATCGTGGACGAGGAAACGGATTGGCAAGTAGAGATTTCTTGTGACTCTGACTGGGATCTCGTGGATTCCGAGGGTGGACTTTTGGGACAGATGAAAGCAGATGATATGGTGCGCGCTTTCTACAAAAATCAACGCTATTATTTTAACCGAGGAAAAACCGTTGAGCAAACGCACAAGTATCTTCGATTTGTCCCAGAGGACGATGACGCGGTCTGCACGGTCGAGAACTTTGACCGTCGAGAAACGCGCGGAGCCGCCTACGCCTACAATCAGTTTCGCGACGTGCTCGAACTGCGTTACAACAGCGAAAACGATCGCACATGGCTCATCAACGAACTCCCAATCGAGGAATATCTTTACGGTCTAGGCGAGACGTCCAATGCCAGCCACGAGGAATTTAAAAAGTCCCTCATCACCGTCGCACGAACGTATGCGCTGTATCACTGGGAGCGCGGCACCAAGCACGCAGACGAATATTTTCACATGAACGCGTATGCCGATGACCAAGTGTACTTCGGCTACGGATACGAAGTCGTGCATCCACTCATCAAAGAATCCGTTGAAGACACACGCGGTGTCACCGTGAACTACGATGGCCGTACAGCGCTTACGCCGTACTTTTCTCGCTCAGACGGACGGACGAGATCTTGGAGTGAAGTCTGGGGAGGCGATGTCGCCTGGCTCATCGGAGTCGATGCACCGTGCGATGAGAAGCGCGGGTATACGCTCTGGGGTCACGGTGTTGGTATGGGCGCCACCGAGGCCTTGTGTATGGCAAACGAAGGAAGCGACTGGGAAGAAATTTTGAATTATTTTTACACAGGGATTGAGTTGAATACAAGATGGGAATAGCTTTGTCATTGCGAGGAGTCATCGACGAAGCAATCTCTTTTTATGGAGGAACGAGCATACTGGGTGTACCTCATGACCAATCCAACCAATCAGGTTCTTTACACTGGTGTGACAGGTAATCTTGCTCGTCGAGTTTGGGATCACAAGCAAAAGTTGGTTGAAGGTTTTACTAAAAAGTATAATGTAACGAAGCTTGTTTTGGCTGAACCGTACGAAGACATTCGTGATGCTATTGAGAGAGAAAAACAAATTAAGGCAGGTTCACGTAAAAGAAAGATTGATTTAGTTGAGACAGAAAATCCTGAGTGGAGAGATCTGAATGATTTACTATGAATGTAGAGACTGCTGAAAAAGTGTTCTTTGTCATTGCGAAGTCGCATCGACTGAAGCAACCTCTTAGTGATTGCTTCGTCGTCGGACTCCTCGCAATGACAACGGGTTTCGCCGCGGTATTTCCCGTGGCGGTTTTGGCTATACAGGATCCCTTGGCTCTTATTTATTCACAACGAGCGGATCTCCAAGTCGCCTTTGACTCACAGACTGGACTCGCGATTCCTGCGACGGCCGCTGGGTTTCTGCTAGACCTGGAAGACTGGGCCCGGCAGTACGGTTGGATGGAACATGAGGAGCTTTCTGCGTACGGACCAGCAGAGGGAGATGGTGTCCCAGTGCGAGTGGATGCCACGGAGATTGAATCACAGATCGATGCGCAGTCGTATGTCGTGATGGATCGTTCCACTGGGAAAATCCTCACGGTCAAAAACGAGAATCGCGTTTGGCCGATCGCTAGTCTCACAAAACTGGTGACCGCTGACGTTGTGCTCGATGCCGGTGTTTCGATGAGTGAGCTCGCAGATATTCGATCTGATGATGACGTAGGTGGTGCGAAGCTCTGGGTGTACGACGGCGATCAGTTTAGTGTGCAGGATTTGTTCTACGCAGCTCTTGTGGCCTCCGCGAACAACGCGGCCAATGCTCTCTCTCGCACAATCGGTCTGTCGTCCGAGGAGTTCCTCATGGAAATGAACGCGCGTGCTGAGGCTCTCAATCTTGTGAAGACGATCTTCGTTGATCCAACCGGCATTGAGCTTGGTAATGTTTCGACAGCGCGAGAGATGGCGCGGCTTGCAGCAGACATTCTTGAGCGTGATGAAGTTGCTCAGTTCACCTCGACGTATGTGAAGTACATCACTGACCTTACACAAGGCACCACCAAAAAAATGACCAACACCAACTGGATGATTTACAAGCCTGAGTATGACGATGTGTACGTGACCGGTGGCAAGACCGGATACCTTGTGGAGTCTGGATGGAATTTAGTTGTGACGCTGCGTCCAGATGGTGCTGATACAGATCGTGAGCTGTTAATTGTTTTGTTCGGCGCGGACTCGCGCAGTGATTCTTTTGTAAACGCCGAGCGCCTCGCCGATTGGGCGTGGGATGTACACGAATGGCAAAAGCAAAATTAAAAGAGGTCGTGAGACCTCATGTTCGTCGTTGGTCGTTTACCAACCTCCTCCGGCGTGCAAGTCCGCCATGTGCGTGAAGCGATCCTTGAAGAATCCACAGTCCCGGCAGTGGATACCGTCGTGATCCCATGTCGTGCGGAAGTGAATGAGGCTGCTCCTGCAGCCGATGAAGCGAATGATTCGCATGAGCATGTTCTCTCCCTGTTGTGGAGGTGGTTACCGTAGCGTTTTCCGCAACCATTGTCAATAATTAAAGAGATTA
>CAYHRJ010000027.1:0-13689 GCA_964359095.1 uncultured Gammaproteobacteria bacterium
CTCCTCGCGAGGAACCAGCAAACCGATCTGCAACACATCGTACTTGCTCTCCCCTCTGGTTTGCTGCTGACTCCATGGTCTTCCTGTGATCTTCGTGACCTCGAGTGCCCGCACAACGCGCCGCTTGTTATCGCGATCGATGACCTGCGCTCCTGCTGGATCGAGAGACTGATACTCTTGAAAAAGATCCTCAAGCGTCCGGGCCTCAAGCTCTTCGCGTAACACAGGGTCACGTGCTGTCGCCGTCAGATCAAGATCATCGATAATGGCGCGCAACCATAATCCTGTTCCACCGACTAAAATCGGCAGTTTCCCGCGCCCAAGAACTTCATCGGTCTTATTGGTCACATAGGTCTTATGGTCTGCGGCCGAGTACTCCTGATCCGGATCCACAAGATCAATTCCCCATTGTTCCTCTTTTCCCTTCGCTGTCCCAATATCCATCCCGCGATACACCTGACGAGAGTCAACCGAAATCAACTCGCCGTTAAAACGCTTGGCGATGTCCAGCGCGAGAGATGTTTTTCCTGAAGCGGTCGGTCCGACGATAGCGACAATCTTTGGTTTCATACGATCTTCCCTTCTAAAATCCACATGTCAGCTTTTTTGATCTTTACATTCACGATCTTGCCAACAAGATCCACGACCCCAGGAAATCGCACAAGTTTCATCTCGCGGGAATTGCCATAACAAAATCCTGGCTGACTTGCCATCGTCTCTTGAATCTTATCCGGCATCGCGAGCATCTCATCGGTAATCTTGGACTGCTCATGGCGGTCAACGAGAACAGACACGACCTTGTCCTGATACGCTTGATTCTTCTCCATCACAATCCTCTCCTGAATCTCCTGCAACACATTCCACCGACGTTTCTTTTCCTCCAGACTCACATCATCCTTGAACGCCTTCGCCGCCGCTGTTCCTGACCGCACTGAGTAACGAGCCGTGTAGGAAATATCAAAACGGACTTTCTCATACAGTTTAACCGTCTTTTCAAACTGCTCCGGACTCTCACCAGCGAACCCAACGATGATGTCCGTCCCGATCGCAAGGTCAGGAATCTTTGCACGCAGACGATTCACTACGTCGAGATACTGCGCTGCTGTGTATCGTCGATTCATCCGACGCAAAACTTCGTCATCACCGGATTGAACTGGAAGGTGGATGAAATTCAGATGCGCCGGCAGTGTCATCGCGTCGATCACCTCGTCGGTCATGTGAAGCGGATGCGGTGCAGTGAAATGCAGACGTTTGATGCCGTCTATCTGATTCACCTCCCACAGAAGCGAGGCAAAGTGATCCTCTTTGTCATTGCGAGCAGAGCGAAGCAATCTCGAAATGTAAGGATTATTTTTGCTAAAGACTTCTGGATCCGGCACGCGATAACTGTTCACTGTCTGTCCCAAGAGAGTCACTTCTACACACCCATGCAAGACGAGATCAACAATCTCATCCAAGATATCCTTGAGGGGTCTGTTATTCTCAAGCCCGCGAGAAAACGGAACCACGCAGTACGTGCAAAATTTATTACAGCCTGTTTGAATCGAGACGAAGGCTTGGGTATGGCTGTGATACTCAGGATGCACTTTGAGATAATCATCTAGCGTGTCTGTGCTATTCACCAGCTCAGGACGCAACTCGCCCAACCATCGGGGCAACTGACCCATGTCCTTCGTTGGGAAATAGAGGTCCACAATCGGAAGCTTCTTCCGAATCGCGCCGTCGCGATCTCTCCCAGGCATACATCCTGTGATACCGATGATGAGATTTGGATTTTGTTCTTTGAGAGGTTGTAGGGAGTGAATCAAGCTAAACACACGATCCTCTGCGCTCTGCCGCACCGAACAGGTGTTCACGAGGATTACATCTGCCATCTCCTGTGCATCAGTCGAATCCAAACCAACGCCTTTCAAAATCGTCTCCATGCGCTCAGAGTCGCTCTTGTTCATCTGACAGCCATAGGTGATTAAATGGTAGGAGGGCATAGGTAGTAGGTGGTAGGAAGTAGAGTATGAGAAAATTCGAAAATCTACAACCTAATACCTACACCCTACTCCCTTCCCTACTACCTACTCCCTCCCAAAAAAAAGCCGACTGGTGCGTTCAGCCGGCGTGCGTAAGCTGTGGGCTCTCAAGCCCTGATGGTGAGGAAGGCGACAAAGATCGCGCGAAGCGTCTGTCTCTTCAATCCTGCGTCATACTTCTTTGCCACTGTATCTATCAATCTCGTGAAAACGTGCAGCGGTTCCATGAGCCAACGAGGATTCTCGACCTCTTGAAGTTTCTGCTCCACGAGAGCATTGAGTCCTCTGACATAATCCGCCCGAGACTGCTTGGACGGCTGGAACAAAACGTGCTCGTGGATCCAAGCTTCAATCGCTTCAAGATCCGCGTCTGTGAATGACAGGCCACATAGACCTTGACGAAGCACATTGACTTCGTCCGCTATGAGAATCGTCACGTTGGATGCTGCCATTCCAGGAGTAAGACGTTGGAGGAGCGCGACGACTCGTGGATCGTCCTTGGGCTTTGGTGGACTAGGCGGACCTGGCGAACTTGGCTCTGGCAGATCTGCGACAACTTTGAGCATTTGCAACCCTCCTCTAAGTAGGGATGCGAGAATCTTTGCAAATTACAGCCAACTTGTCAACACGTCCATTGACGGCGAGCAAGTTTTGGGCTATGATTTAGTTATAATTCCCATTCATTATTTAAATTCAAAGACACTATGGGACTATTTGGAAAACTATTGGGCCGCGAAGGGGCTCAACCTAAAGAGGTCGCCGAGGCGCCAAAGGCCGAAGCCGCTGAGGTCAAAAGTGCGAAGGAGACGGGTCAGGAACGTGTTAAAACAATGCTTGAAAGCGCACAAAGAAACAAAACTAAACTCTTTGGTGGTGTTGGAACGGCGCTGGCAAGAGTCGGCGGTTCCTTGCGCGATGCATTTATTTTAACCATTGGAGGAGCTGAAAAGGGCGGCAAAGCTGCTGTGACAAAGATAATGGAGGGTGGCAGAGCCGCAGCCACGTATGCTAGCGAGACAAAAAGAGAAGCCGGAGAGATCGGTAGAAATGTCGTTCGTGAAGGAAATAAATTGGACAGTGACATGGCAGATGCACTTTCAGACGCATTTACTCGTGAAGCTACGAATCTCCAGACCTGGGTCGAAAACAACGTTCGTGGGGGTGAAACAAAATAGACAAATTTTGATATAACGACTCGTCAAATGGACAAAGATCTCACCGAACTCAAGAAGGCTCCTTTGGACGCCCTTTTAACAGAGGCGAAGAACAACAAAACCTTGAAACCAGTCGCGACGTTCATTGATAATCTACGACGTCTGCCAGCTGATGCTGAAAAAGCATTCACAACCCTCAATACCAGTGCTAACGAGGCCCAAAAGAAATTTGATGGCTATAAAAACGACGCACGCTTGGTATTCACGACGGCAGCTGAACTAGTAGGTGCATTTGCAGAGCTTCCTGCCAAAGTAGCTCGTCTTGAAGCATCAGTGCCCGCAGTGGCAAAGCTCGCAGCCGTTATTCCTGAGTCTCCATCTGCTTCTTCGAGCGAAGCAGCTGATGCTGATAATAAAACATGGAAGCCTGAGGCAGCTGACAGCGAATCAGAAACGTTAATCCCAAGAGGTGAGAATGAAGAGTTTGAAAGCGACGAGGATGTAGAAATCGTGAAAAAAGCCCAAGCGTAATCAAGAGTCCTTACCCACTAACACGAACATCTTATGACACGAGAGGAAGTCATCAAGCTCGTTCAGGACTCTGACCTGAGCGCAGCTGGCAAGAACACCTGGATCTCCCGCATCCGCGAGGAGGGTCTCACCCAAGCATTGCTCGACGATTTGAAGGCGGTCTTTCAAATCGAGATCGACAGCGGATTTGAAAAACTCGGCATCGACATTTCCGACACGCCAGAGTACAAGGCACAAGAAGCAGCCATGGTGAAAGATGTAGAAGCTGCCAAAGGCGACTACGATCAAAAGATGACCGCGATTGCCTCACAGCTCAAGCAAGCAGAAGCAGATGCATTGAAGGCCGTAGACGATATCAAGATCCAAGCAGTCAAGAGTAGCATCGCGTAATCAAAAATACCTTCGACGTTATGTCGAGGGTGTTTTTCGTTTACTTTTGAATTCAAAGCCCCTTTAGGGGCGTTCGTACTTTTTCAGACATCACTTTGGAAGTTGCGACTCACTCAGCGAGCGTGCGATGAGCTCTGCGGCAGGAATCATCAAATCCTCCTCCTGTCCAAACACATTCACCTTGAAATCCCCGCCTTCAACCTCCTTGGCTCCGATCACGATTGTCCAAGGAATTTTCATCGTAGCTGCATTGCGAACTTTCTTCCCGACTTTTTCATCTGAGACATCGAGCTCCACACGAAGTCCTGCTTCCACAAGTTGAGCGCGCAGTGTTTCTGCGAACGGAGCAAAAACTTCGCTTACAGTCGCCAGTCGAATCTGCACAGGTGCGAGCCAAAACGGTAAGGCTCCTGCGTAGTGCTCGATCAGAATGGACAGGAAACGTTCAATAGAACCCATGATGGCGGCGTGGATCATGACAATCCGTTCCTGTTCCCCTGCTTCGTTCACACAGGTGAGATCAAACCGTTCAGGAAGATTGCGATCGGCCTGAATCGTTGCCACTTGCCACTCACGACCAATAGAATCCTTTGCAATGAAATCAATCTTGGGTCCATAAAACGCAGCCTCACCGACGCCAACGACATACTCAGCGCCACGCTCTTTCAACATAGCTTCAAGTCCTGAAACAGACATCTCCCAGCGCTCAATGCTACCAAGATATTTTTCCATGTGAGCAGGATCGTGTGTGGAGAGACGCAGTTTGAGCAAAAACCCGAACGCTCCGTAGAAGGCCTCGATGATATCCCAGACCTTGAAAGCTTCTTCGGTGAATTGCGACTCACGACAAAAAACATGAGCATCGTCCTGAGTAAAAGAACGTAGCCGTGAAAGTCCATGCAGTTCTCCTGTCTGTTCATCGCGGTAACACATGGTTGTGTTGGCAAACCGCTGAGGCATCTCTCGATAGCTGTGAGACTTTCGGGAAAAAATCTGCGTGTGATGCGGACAGTTCATGGGCTTCATGGCCAAAACATGTTCTTCGCGAGTTTGAATTTTGAATAGTTCATCTTTAAATTTCTCCCAGTGCCCACTTTTTTCATACAAATCCTTCTTTGTGATATGCGGAATCTCCACTCGAACGTATCCGCGCACGCGGCGTAATTCCTGAACAAACTCATCTAGCTTCTCACGCAGAAATGTTCCCTTTGGGGTCCACAATGGTAACCCTGGACCTACAAGATCGGAAAAAACGAACAGATCAAGTTCCTTCCCGAGCTTCCGATGATCACGCTTCTTGGCTTCCTCAAGCATCACGAGATGTTTCTCAAGCTCCTCGCGTGTTTCAAAGGCAACAGCATAAATACGTGTGAGCTGATCGTTCTTCTCGTCACCTCGCCAGTAGGCTCCAGCAAGCTTGGTGAGCTTGAACGAGAGCGGATCAATGTGAGCGAGTGAGTCAGCGTGACCGCCGCGACACAGATCGACAAAATTCCCCGAGCGATACGCGGTCAATGTCTGGCCATCTTTTGAAAACTCGTCGATCAATTCCAGCTTGTACTTGTTATCCTGAAATACTTTGCGCGCCTCGCCTGCCGTCATTTCAGAGCGCTCAAATCCCGAAAACGTCGGGAGCAATTCGCGCATCTTCTCTTCGATCCTGGGAAGATCTTCCTCGCTAATCGAATTCGTAAAGGCGAAATCATAATAAAACCCATCTTCAATAGCCGGCCCAATTGTTCGTTTGGTGTCTGGCCAAAGCTCCATGACGGCTGCGGCAAGTAAATGAGCAAGCGAATGGCGCAAATACTCTAGAGAGTCTTCTGGCATAGAAAAAACGGTCTATTCCCGTAGGAAGCTAAGCTCCCCGTGGGAGCTTAGCTTCGATAAGTGTTACTGAATTTCAATATAGATGTGATCTTTGAGTCTGGGAACGTGGGAGATCCAAAACGGGAAGAACTTTACCTCAACGGTGGTGGCCACGCCTTCACCTAGGAGGAGATCTTGGACTTCAGCCTCTGTCATCCCCACAAACCGACCCACTTCCAAAGCCTGACTCGTCTGTGCGTTGATGGCCTGCGCAGAGAGACTCACGTGAACGTTTGCCTCTTTGATTTCTTCGTCGACGGCATCCAATTCAATTTCGATCCTGCTTGGATCAACAGAAACAAACGTCTGTCCCTGCCCAAGGCCTTCGTAAAGTTTTCGCAGAGCAATTGTTTCAAGCGTCGCACGGTCATAGAACACACCGACAACTTTGATCGTGAGAGCGACATCAAAACTCGCTGCCTCGCTCCCTGGTTCGATACTCACTGTCTGCTCTTGAACAACCGAAAGGTAGACTGCCTCCAAAGACCCATCAGCGACTTCAGTTGCGAGCATGGATTGTGCGTCATCCTCAATATCCGCCTGAACCTGTCCGATTGCTTCGTCAATATCTTCTTGCGACACAATGGCGACTTGCGTCACACCACCAGTGAACGCTTCAAAACTTTCTGCGTACACACTCGCCTGACGCGCTGCTGAGAGCCCCGGAATCGTAAACATCGTTGGAGTCATGTCGCCGCTTGCACCCGCTTCGTCTGCATAGACGTCGGCAATCACACTTCCACCAGCGGGAACAGTCACTGTATTGTCTAGCCTAAAAAGTATTCCGTCTGGAGAAAGCAGACGTGTTGTCTCAACCAAGGCTTGATCAAAAGAAAGATTGTTATAAATCGTCACGCTCCCCGTTGCAATACCCTCAACGTTTTTCATCGAAGCTTCGTCAGGTTCCGGTGTAAACGTTTCTGTTTTCCCAAGTGTGCCGCTCACCACGCGCCCGCGGATGTCTGATGCCTCTGTTGACGTTTCCGTTACGTGAGCAACGAACTCTGTTGTAATCGATGTTTGCGTAGAGCTCACCTGGATGACTGCTTGAACGGTCGAGAGATACAACACAGCGATGAGCGCAACCGCGACCACAAACACAAACGTGAGCGCGATGCGACGATAAATCATGAGCGGCATAGCGCCTGGTTCATGAATATCGATTTCAACAGGCTTGGATTCTGACTTTTTTACAGAAACGCGTTTTTTGGTCGTGGTCTTCTTGGTGGGCATAGGATGTAATGATTATAGCAGAAAACTATCTGTCATTGCGAGGTCGCAGCGACCGAAGCAATCTCTTTGGGATTGCTTCGTCGAGGACTCCTCGCAATGACAAAAGGTGAGTTTACTCAACCGTGACGTTCTGTCTTCCCACCAGCTGTGCAATCGCGCTCACCAATGGTTCAGATATAGCAACGGAGTAGTCGGTTTCAATGCGCCGCATACGTCCACCAGACTCGACCATGAGACACACGGGCTTAGTCCCAGGCGTGGAAGTCAAAATCTCGCGAAGAGATGCGACCATTTCTTGAGTGGGTTTCCCTTGAAGAACGATGGAGAGTGTTCCTCGGTGGAGCATCTGTGGCTTCTCTTGCTCCTGTGCAAGTTCCCCTCTGAGTGAGGGCGCGATCCATTGTCCGTCTTTGAGCATTCTTACCATGTCAGGAAGCGATTCTTCTTCCAACGGCAAAAAGCTGTTCGCCAAAATCTTTGTTTCTTCCCCTTCTCGGACAGAGACTTTTCCCGACACAAGTACAATCGCATCTTGCGTGATAAGTGCTCTTGCATCTTGATAGACGCGTGGGAATACCACAATCTCGAGACTGCCGGTGGTATCTTCCAAACCAACAAAGGCCATGAGGTCTCCTTTTTTTGTGGTGATCTCTTTTACGGAAGTTACAATGCCACCCGCTCGTACAAACTTCTCCTCTGTGATGCCTGAGAGATCAGCACACGCAAGCACCTGGTCTTTGAGAGCTTCTTGAAACGGCTCAAACGGATGCGAAGAGACATACAGTCCGAGCAGTTCTTTTTCCCATGCCAGTTGCTCACGCATGGTGGCGTGAGGTGCATCGCGTAACACAAGTGTCTGAACGGATCCTTGCTCTGGAGCAGCAAACAGGCTCTGTTGATTGGTCGCTTTCTCTTGAACAAGCTGTTTGTGGTGCAGCAAAATGCGATCCATGTTTTCGAGTAACTGTTTTCGTTCGCCGAACCGATCGAGCGCTCCAGCTTTCACGAGCGCCTCAAGTGACTTCTTGTTGAACGCACGATGTGAAATACGACCAACAAAATCACTCAAACTCTGAAACGGTCCATGCGCCTTGCGCTCAGCGATCATGCTCTCAACGACTTCAACTCCTAAATTTTTAATCACAAGCAAACCGAAACGAACCTGCGTATCACTGATGTACGTAAAATCTTTTCTCGATTCGTTTAAATCTGGCGGCAACACTTCAATCCCTAACCGCGCGCACTCCTTGACTGCCTCGGCAATTTTTTCCAAGTCTCCTGATTCCGCAGTCATGAGCGCTGTCATGTACTCAGCAGGATAATTCGCCTTCATGTAGGCTGTCTGATACGCAACCATTCCATAACTCGCTGCGTGCGCCTTATTAAAACCATACGCCGCGAACGGCTCTATCAACTTCCACAATTCCTTTGCCTGACCCTTCTGGAGTCCATGCTCAACAAATCCATCTATCAATTTTACTTTTTGTTGCGCCATTTCTTCTGGAATTTTTTTACCCATTGCTTTGCGCAACTTGTCGGCTTCCAACCACGAATAGCCGGCCAGATGAATCGCCGTCAACATCACATCGTCCTGATAGACAAGAAGCCCGTACGACTTCTGTAAAAACTCTTCCATGCGAGGATCCAAAAAGTGCACCAAGCTTTTATCATGCTTGCGTCGAATGTACTCGGGAATCGACTCAATCGGTCCTGGGCGATACAAGGCGACCATGGCCATTATGTCTTCCACGCGCTCAGGCTTCAAATCCATGAGGTACTTGGTCATTCCCTCACCTCCCAGCTGAAACACGCCCATCGTATGACCCGCGGCAAGCAACTGAAATGTTTTTTCATCACCAACAGGGATCTCATCAAGCACAACCTCGACTCCCTTGATCGCCCGAACCAAAGAGACCGCGTCACCCAAAATCGACAAGTTACGAATTCCTAGAAAATCCATTTTGATGAGGCCTGCGGCTTCCACGGACTTCATTTCGTACTGCGTGATGACTTTCCCTTCGCGTGTATCGATTTGCAGCGGTGTAAACGCGGTGAGAGTCTGCGGGGAGATGACCACACCGGCGGCATGGATGGACACGTGGCGCGCACAGCCCTCAATGCGGCGGGCTAAATCGATCATGCGGCGAACCTGAGAATCTGTATCGTATTTTTTTTTGAGATCAGGTGATTCACTCAGTGCTCGCTCGAGCGTCATGGGAAAACCCTGCGCACCCATGGGAACAAGTTTTGAAATGACATCGACCATCCCATACGCAAACCCAAGCGCTCGTCCGACATCTCGAATACTTCCACGCGCCATCATCGTTCCAAACGTACAAATCTGTGCAACCTTGTCATGCCCATACTTTTCGCGCACATAGTCGAGGACTTCGTCACGGCGGTTGTCTGCAAAGTCTGCATCGATATCGGGCGCGGAAGGTCGTTCCGGATTCAAGAAGCGTTCAAACGGCAGTTGATACAGCAATGGGTCGATGCTCGAAATCCCAATAGAAAATCCCACCAACGATCCAGCGACCGATCCCCGAGTGGTGGTCACGATTCCATGTTCGCTACTCCAGATAAGAAAATCAGACACGATCAAAAAATACGGACAGAATCCTTTCGCATCGATGATCTCAAGTTCATACTCCAATCGCCATCTTTCTTGTGTCGTCAACTCTCGACCGCGTTTTTCTTGCAACTTTGCAAACGCGCGATCCGTGAGCACAGAGCGAAACGTCGTGCCCTCAGGAATCGTAAACTGCGGAAAATTCCATTTGCCTAACTTGAGCGTCACCTGACAGCGTTCGGCAATCAACGCGGTATTCTCGATCGCCTCAGGAACATCGGCGAAGCGCTGCTCCATGTATTCCCCGCTCACCATCGACGCGTCGAAATCAAACTGATTCAACCGTTCAAAATGTTCGAGTGTTTTTCCGCCCTTGATGCAGTTCAAAATTTTCCACGCTTCCACGTCCTGGGGTTTAAGGTAAAATGTATTTTTGGTTGCGACGAGCGGAACGTTTAACCGTTTCCCAAGTTTGATCAGCTGCGTATTCATCGCCTCCTGCTCGGCAATTTCTGGACGATCCACGAGTTCGAGATAAAAATTTCCTTCACCAAACGTTTCCATGTACCAACGCACGGCTTGCTCGGCTTCTTGAGCTCGTCCAGCGCGCAAAAGCTCGTCGATCTCACCAAGATGTCCGCCAGATAAAACAACCAATCCAGACGCGTGTGCTTGTAACAATTCTTTATCGATCCTGGGCTTGTAGTAAAACCCTTCAAGAAAACCAGTTGAAGAAAGGGTCAGCAGATTTCTATAACCATCATTGTCCCGCGCCAGACACACAAGCCGATGAGGTTTAGCGTCAACATGAGCTCGCTTCAAATGCCGACTCTCTTGCGCAACATAAAAATCAACCCCGAGGATTGGCTTCACGCCGATGTCTCGTGCTTTCTGATAAAACTCAATCGCTCCGTACAAAGCGCCGTTGTCAGTGAGCGCCACGGCCGTCTGACCAGCAGATTTCACATGCTTCAACAAATCCTTCACTTTTGGAAGAGCTTCAAGCAAGGAGTAATGAGAATGCGTGTGGAGATGGACGAAGCCAGACATATCGAGGATGAGCTTATCACTCACTGAGGTGAAATTCAAAAACAGAGCCTCAGCTCTGTTTTATGCCTCTTCTTTTTTCTTCTTCCCCTTCTTTGTATCCTTTTGCATCTTTTTATCGATCAAGTACTCCACCGCTTTCGTCCCTGTATGCATGATCGCTCCCAATGCCGTGGACGTGTGATCAAACTTGCTTCGAATCCCATCGAGCGCGGCCTGGATTTTGGCAAGCGTCTCCTGCGCCAAACTCACTGTGTCGTTCACGCGCTTGAACATCGACGCCATCTGCCAGATAAACCAAAAGATGACGACGCTCAGCCACAGCGCACAAAACGACAGAACGAGGTAAAGAATTTCAAGTGGGGTGAACATAAACTACTTTGTATGAAAAATCATTATTTCGACTCCGATAGTCATAAACACAAAAATTGCTGCAACAACTACGGTGATGATGATATTACGGCTGTCACTTCGGTGATCTCGCATTTCTTGCTTTAGGACTGTCACCTCGTTTCCAAGTGACGCAAGCGACGTCTGCTCGACAGGTACCAAAGGTTGATTTTCCGCTTGATTCGTCTTGTTGTCCTCCACCATAAACAACTACTTATAAAAACCCTTAATAACCAGAGCATCATCTTTTTCCTCAACAGCCATGTCAAGATTTTTGTAGTTATGAAAATTCATTCCCGCAAACTGAACTCCAGGTCCAAAACTTACTTGGGAACCAAACAAAACTCCGTTAACGCTTATCGTTTTCATTGGAGTTAGAGAACCGTCTGGATTCTCCCTAAAAATTTCCCAAAATCTTTTTCTTGCCATAGTTATTCTTTCTGGTTGTCTAGCTTGTCGAACTGCGTGACAGCCTTTTGTTTGATCTCTTGGACGGACTTTCACATTGCAACCATCACGTCGACCTTCTGATCCGCGGTCATTCCTCGAAAAATTTCTGCCTGCTTATTCTCAGCATCACGTGGCGTCATCATAAAAAATCTTTACGACCTCAGTGTAGCATGAAATTCTTTGACAAGCACGTGGCGGATTTTTTCGATCTCCGCATCTGCTTCCTGTGAGATCAGAGTCCGTTCAGGAGAACGCAGCGAGAGATGCACGGCCATGGACTTTTTTCCTTCTTCAATGCCTTTACCTTGAAAAACATCAAAGAGCTCGACGGAGACGAGCAATGAGGAAGCATCACGAACAGCCGATTCCATTTCAGCATAGGCTGTACGAGCATCAACCACAAACGCCACATCGCGTTTTGCATCAGGAAATATGGGGATCGATGTGAAGGTTGCGCCGTTGTGAGGTCGAGTGGTGAGCTCTGAAACATTCAACTCACAGACAGCCACACGACGATCGATGCCGAGACTCTTTGCTGCATCTGAATTCACTTCCCCAATCACACCAATCTTTTTTCCACTCACGAGAATATCTGCCCATCTGCCAGAGTGCATCCAGGATCCTGAATGCGTGATCAAACCAAACGTCACAGCAAATCCTTCACGGCTTAGCAGAGTCTCAATCATGATCCGCACACGAGTGAACGGCGACTCATCACCTTGAGCAGAGTACGTGATCGCGAGATGGTACGGCTGCATTGGGAGCCGACCTTTTTGTCCGTCTTCTTCGCCTTTGAGCTCGCCCAAAAATACGCGATCGATTTCAAACAAGGACACACTCGAAAATGCATGCTGGTTCATAGCAACAGCCTCCAAAAGATTTGGGAGGAGTGAACGCACAAGATACGGACGGTCAGAAGCAAGAGGATTGGCGAGTTTCAGATGTTCCTCTGTCTTGAACCCGAGTACGGTGAGTGTTTCTGGTGAGACGAACGCGTAGCGATAGACTTCGGTCGCGGCAAGCTCGGATGCAAGCGTGTGTCGCAGGCGGCGAGAGAGCAAACGCACAGGATCTTGAATCGGTGGCATGATCGAAAACGACGGTAGTGATGAGGCGATCCGATCGTATCCCCAGATGCGCGCAACTTCTTCTATCACGTCTTCTTTGATCGAAACGTCTTTTGTCGCCCGCCAGGAAGGAACGGTGACGAGAAAAGACTTGGTAGCCCCAGGCTTTCCTGCCCGCCGTAGCTTTAGCGGAGGTGGGAGCCTGGGTGCAGCCGCGGATGCCTTCATGGAGAAGCCTAACCTAGAAAGAATGTCGGCAATGTCCGTTCCTGAAATATCCGCGCCAAGAAACTCTGAAACGTCGGTTTGCGAGATCGAGAGAGAAACGGGCTTGGCAGGTTTTGGATAAACATCGACGACCTTGGATGCGACTCTTGCATCTGGACAAAGTTTCGTCATGAGCTCCACAGCGCGGGAAAGAGCCAAGGCACAGAGCTCAGGATCTAGCGACTTCTCAAATCGCGCGGATGATTCAGAACGAAGTCCCAACTTCATCGATGTCTTGCGCACAGACACGGGGGAAAAATTTGCAGACTCAAACACGATGCGTGTCGTTGTGTTGGTAACAGCAGAATCTTTGCCTCCCATGACTCCAGCAATCGCGATTGGATGCTTGCCGTCGGTGATAAGCAGTCTCTCTGAATCGAGTTGATACTCCTGATCGTCCAGACAGGAAAGCTTCTCTGATCTGCTGGCGGGACGGACGTGTATCTTCACGTTTGTGCCACCGATTTTGTCTGCGTCAAACGCATGCATGGGCTGACCGAGTTCGAGCATCACGTAATTTGTCACGTCCACCACGTTGTTGATTGCACGCACACCACAAGACTGCAGGCGACTGCGCAACCACTCAGGTGACGGAGCAACTTTTACACCCTCAACGGCCACCGCCATGTAGCGTGGGCAGAGTTTTGAATCATCAACAGATACAGAAAGCGCGATTCCTTTGCCAGGTTTCAAAGAAG
>CAYHRJ010000028.1:0-13156 GCA_964359095.1 uncultured Gammaproteobacteria bacterium
TGACGGAACTCAACGACGATTGGCACGAGGGCTACAAGCGGCAGATGGAAGTGTATCAGTGGCTACTGCGTCGCAACGGATTGCCGGTCAGCGACACGGGTTACTTTGTCTACTGCACGGGACGTCCCGACGCGAAGGCCTTTGACGCAAAGATCGAGTTTGATGTGCACCTCATTCCGTACACCGGGAGTGATGCGTGGGTCGAGGGGATCCTTAACAAGATCAAGAAAACACTCGACGCGAAAAAGATTCCGGTGGCAGGGAAGGGCTGTGACTACTGCGCGTACCGCCACGCCATTCATGATCTTGAGACCTAGTCTCCTTGCCGGGGGATTTTTATATAATGAAAACAGGAATTAATTCATTACCTTTCATTCTATGATGAGTGCCTACTACAACATGATGGGGTTTGGATCCGGATTCGGCTCGATCACCATTCTGCTCCTCTGGGTCGTTTTGGTCTTAAGTATTGTGGCTCTGGTGAAGTACATCTCCAAAAAATAGTTCTCGGTATCATGCCGCAGAGATCCCCCTCATCGGGGATTTTTGGTCGAACGAAAAAGAAGTCCTGATGGACTTCACGTTGAACGAGATCTCCCTTGTTGTGTACCTACTTGAACGAGTCCGGGTTGGGATGTCCTGCACTGACGGCCCAGGCGTAGGGGCACTCCGGGAAGGCTTCCTGCTCAGCATAAACTCGGACGTAGAACAGAGCTTGTTCGAATGCCTTGCGATCTGGCATGACTCGGCAAAACGCCGGCACGCTCTCGGAGGAATCGAGCTCGTAGCCCGCCAGACACTGCACGAGGTAAGCCTCCTCCTCTTCGAACCAGTTGACGGAGCAGTCCTCGAAGCTCATGGGTCGTTCAAAGAGATCGGCCCAACCATCGGCGCCACCGGGATAGTCCAGTACCTGCCGGTAATGGACAGACTCGTGGCACAGGTAGAAGAGCATCTCGATCTGGCCTGCCATGGACTCGGTCGCCGCTCGGACGAAGTTCATGTTCAGCGCAAGCACTGGGTAGTACTGATCAGGAACAAGTCCCGGCACTGAGAGCTGACTACCTTCGATCGCGAGCAGCTGCGCGGCGGCGTAGCTCTGGATGGTGGAGTCCGTCAGAATGACGTCGCCGTTGGTCAGAGCGTTGCTCAGCAGTTCTGCCTCGTCATTGGGGCACATCGCGAGCAGCTGGAAGACGACGTTCTCCTCGCTGACGTCTTCCCGCAGTCGCGGAAAGATGATTTGCCTGGCAGAGCTCATGGTCTGGTCGGGGGTGATCTGAGGCCACGAAGCCTTCACGGCCTCAATCGTGTAGGGGCGCTTCAGCCCCTGAATGGTGGTGGGTTTGACCACCAACCAGAGAACCGCTCCGATGGCGGCCGCGAGGAGGATCCAGAATCGATATCCTTTCACGAGGGACTCCTTGAGATGGGCCGCATGAGCATAGGGCAGAGCATGAACTTTGTCAACCATCCCCCTCATCGTGATTTTTGGTACAGTGGAAACCTATGCCCCTCATGCGTGCCACAAAAAACGGGAAGCCGTGCTACAAGTGGGGAGACTCGGGGAAGTGTTATCCGTACACGGCTGGCGATGAGGGGAGTCGCGGGCGCGCCAAGCAGAAGGCTCTGCGCCAGGGTCGAGCCATTGAAGCCGCGAAGGCGAGACGGTAATTTCTAACGAAGCGCTTACATTGATTATGAGAGAGAGAAAGTGGTTCTCGATTCCGTTGCGTGCAGGAGAAGCTGATACGTGTCAGTCAGCTCTTGCTTCGGTGGGATTTGTTTTACACGCAAGCGAGTACACGGATGAGTCCGGTCGAGTCGTTCGTTTGACTTCACCGGCGGTTCACATCGGCATTCCACCTTCGGACACGGTGAGCGAGCAGGAACAACTGGAGTTCATCGTCGGCCTGTTAGGGTTAGATGAAGATACGATCGAAGCCCTATGAGCCATCCATACAAACTCGTCGTCGGTCTTACAGGGCCGATCGCATCCGGGAAAGGACTGGCGGTGAAGGCCGTGCGCGAGCAGTTTCAAGGTCGGAATATTCAGGCGGTTCTGCTTTCCGATTACATTCGCGAGGTCGTGCGTGCGCAAGGGATCCCGCTTACACGAGAGACACTCCGAGAAGCGGGCAACGCTCTGTTGAGATGGCCGTCATATCTGGAATGCGTGTAATGCGCACCAGTTGTGTCTTCCTCTCCTTCTGCACGCTGAGAGCTGGCTGTGTTGAGCCAATGACAGAGTCAGATTCCCAGTGGCCGAACTCGTTCTTCCGGAGAATCTCCTGTGGTCGGTACTTGATGGGCGTCATGTACAGAATTCCTCTGTCTTTGCGTGCTTTTCTTCCTTTGTAGATTCTTCGCTTCTTGTGCTGTCTTGGCAGATATTGATACAGTCCCATGAACCGTCCTTCACCTTCGTAGATGTAGCTGTAAATCGTCTCGTGGCTAACGTACGACCCAGCGACTTGCGAATCCGGACGGTTTTTTAATTTCCCTGCAATCTGCTCAGGACTCCAGCTATCATCTCGGAGCTTCTGAATGACCCAGTTACGCAAGACGTCGTCTTCATCCAGCTTACGTCTCTGTTCTCTGCTCATCCTTTTCACAGCCTGTGCATGAGCCGTCTTTGCTCGGTACTTCCCGTCCTTCCCTTTGTTACGAATGACCTCTCTTAGGATGATCGAGTGGTCTCGGTGAAGACGTCTGGCAATCATTCGGACACTCCAGTGTCCACGTACGTACAACTCGATCTGTTCTCTCTCATACAGAGTAATAGGTTGACCTCTCATAGGCTCCCATCCTCGCTGGATCTGACCCAGAGGGCAATTCACTGGTGTTTTCAAGGCATCTGAGGGTGGTGCATTGAGGTTAGAAGATTCGTCTTCTCTATGGACATTGACACATTTTCAGAGTGGGATTATGGTGCTAGTGGTATGATGAAATTTATTTCTTCGACTTCAGCCAAGCGATCATCCCATCTCTGATAGGAAGGTTTAATTTTTACGTTGAGTCCCTTCCTATCACAGAAGGGATTTTTGTTTATGCGCATTCACGTACTCAAACATGCCTGCGTCGGCGCGGCTGAGGACGCATTTTTGAAGATCGCTCAAGGCGCTGGTCATCGTGTTTCGATTGTTGATCCACGAGACGTCGCATTCATGGAGAAGGCTCAGCTCCCGGACGCGGTTTTGGCACGGTGCGAGTTGGATCGTTTCGCCGACCCGATTTTTGCAGAGTACCTTTCCGCATTGTATCGATATGAGCGATACGACATTCCCGTTCTGAATTCCGCGGCATTTCTTCTGGTGGGCCAGGACAAATATCTCGCCCACCTGGCTGTGGAAAAAATGCTCCAACGCCACCCACTTGAACAGTGCTTTACTCCCAAGACGATCCGCGTGAGTCGACGGGAGGACGTGGCAGAGAGAGCGGTTCCTTTTTTCGATCACTATGCCGGCCTTGTTGTAAAACCACCGTGTTCCGGCAGAGGGAAGGGCATCCTGTTTGTCGAGACGTCAGACCAGTTGGCTCGAGCTCTCGCGTCGTACGACGAACAAGAACCCATTCTTCTGCAGCAGCCCATCTTGAAGGAATCGAGTTCAACTGGGCGTCTGCAGGACATTCGGCTCTGGGTGATCAGAGATGCAGTCACAAGACAGGCAAGAGTGGTAGATGCCTACTATCGTATTGGGGAGATGGGAAGTTTTTTAACCAACCAATCGCAGGGTGCTTCCATTGAACTCATGCAGAGCATCGATCATCTGTTACGTCGATTCGCGTCTGCCATACTTGATGCGGTCGGCGGCGACGTGGCAGGAGTAGATATCGCCCGCGACGTTCATGGACAGTACTGGTTTGAGGAGGTCAACGTGGCGTTTGAAACGAGAATGGAAACAATTCATCTTTTGGGCGACGGGATTTGGAGAGAAACAGTAAGGCTCATTGAAGCGCGGGGCGATAGACAACCTTATAGTTAAACCCAAACCGTTTTGGCGAGAATAATTCGTTCGCTTGCTTCGTCTGCCAGTTTGGAAGGGCTTTCACACTGGCAATGGTAAGAGTTGTTCCGATGGCTTCTTGAATCCGGGCATTGTGAACAGGGCGGGCTTCTTCATCTAAGAGCATAATCAAGTGAGGACAGGTGATGATCGGCTCGCCGTTTCTGAGCAGTACGAGATTTTCGTTTTTGATGAGAAGGTGGTAGGTTCCTTTTCTTCCAGACAAGGTGACATCTGCGCGAAAAAAATCGGGACTCGGCTGTATCTTGATCGCGTCCATACGCGCTTCATCGACGAAGGTAAAGCCGTGACTCAGTAACGCAACCCTGTCTCGGTGTCTCAGGATTTCTCCGATTTGCATTGACCGCTTCAGATTCCCACAGGAAAGGATTTGTACATCACCCCCGCGCATGAAGTGATCGAACACGAGAACGAGACTGTTGGTCCTCAGTGTGATTTCGCGAATATTCCGTTCCAGTGTTTGCGGTTCTAGGTCTTCAAAAATAATGACGTTTCCGTCTGCTTTTACAACGATCGCCGGAGTCGTCTTACGTCCGACCAGCGCAAATTGATCCTGCATGATCTCAGGCACTGCTCGTCCTCCCGTTCCGTCTGCGTCCAGAATTCCAACGCCGAGGATTGCGGAGGCCATCAGAGCTAAGTGTTCGGCGCCAAGTTCACCCACAAAGAAAGCTGTGAGTGGCGAGCCAAGTTTTTTTTCAACTTCGCGACATCCGATGCGCAAACGCTTTTCCATGGAGCTCTCCTGGATCGACGTTGAGCCAACGGCGTATACCGTGCACAGTAAATCGCTGGCACGAATATCTGAAGCCTCAAGCACAGACACGGCGGTGATACCCACTTTTACGAGCGTGCTTTTTTTTTGTTCATACAAACATCCACCACCCGTGGCAAGCGCTGTGGCTCCAAGTAAGAGATCGTCAAGTTGTTGTTGGTTGATGTGATACATAGAAAAGGGATTCCTGGGAGCGAGCATGGGCTCCCAGGAATCGGAGAAATACTCACGATGCCAGCTTCACCAGCCGCGCGTGAGGGAAGACGCTTATGAGGAGCCTCTCCAACTGTGAGTAGAGCACTTCGTGGGGAGTGAGCCATGCGTGTTTGATTTCCGTTGATGTCCGCATCGTATCACGTACATTTTTTCGTTCGCCATTACTGTGGATCTGTTCGCATTCTTGATCGATGTGCTTCCACAACGCGCGAATCTGAAAGAGTGCCGCACGACAGGACGGAAACAGGTACAGACTGTTCAATCCATCCGCGTACAGGAAATCACTTGAGAGCGCAGGAATACGGTCGCAAGAAAGCATGTCTGCGCGCCTACGCAAGAAGTCGTCCACGTTCCTCTGGTGACAGGTGTTGGATGTCGAGGTACTCGCAAAACCGAGACGTCCGTCAGGTTCCAGATACGGAACGAACGCGATTCCGCCAGCGATGCCAGCGTTGTCTCCTTCACCGTATGGGAATTGTTGAAAAAACCGTTTGGTCTCAACAAGCATGCGATGCACAGGGGAATCTGGAGCTCCCATTTGGACGTTCATCGTCTCGGTGAAGTGATGATACGGCTCTACCACCAGATAATCTGCATCCTCTGGGATCGCGTGTTCACGACGCAACATGTCTGCCCAGGGTCCTGTGAAGGAGAAGGCTACCTGCGCACGCGACAATCCTGTGGCGACGTGTCCTTGGAAGAATCTACGACTGAAGAAAGCATCTGCTTCTTTGGCGATAGACGGGAACCGCGAGAAGAAGCAAGGTTCCACGCATCCATGCGCTCCATGCAGGCGGATCCAGCTTTCAAGCATCGTCGTGTGACGACATCCCTGTGCCTGCAGAGCACCCATGATTTCCGGACGTCCTTGAGCAAACAAGGTATCCTCCAGAATGTTCAGGTGCAAGTCTGCCCCTTGGATTGGAAGCAGGGGATCGACGAGCTGAGGGAGATTGGGTAGGTCTGGAATGAGATCTGCGATGCGCATTTCGTCTTTCACCAGTCGTTTGTTGTCCGCACTGGTGATGAGGCACGATCCACCTGCAATGACCTTGCGTCGTCCGTTGCAGATGAGCTTCAGGATGTTGGGGCTGAAGCGAATCGCTTTGAATGCACTTGGTCCAAGCCAGCGCGCGAGCGTGTCGGCATCCTGTTCATTGAGATCCGACCAGCCGATTCCCGACCCCCCAAATCCCATCCACTCGGGAGCGTTCAGGAGTTCTCGAGGCGTCTTTTGAAGCGGTGGGAGTAGGAGCTTTTCCTGAAAACGAAGGATCTCATTTTTCATTTTTTTCTCCCAGGTCTAAGATCTCGAGGAAGATCAGAATGATGAGTACTTGCCCGAGTAGGATCAGACTCATGACGAGCATGCCTTGGGCGTAATCGATGGAGCCGTGGTCGAGTACGGGGAACCAGAGAAATGGTAGACGTGTCATGCGTTCTCCTATGAAGTGAAATGAACAAAGAGTCCTGCCTGTACAGCGGGACTCTTTGAAGACACTCTGGTATTCGTCTGACATGCGCGAAAGACGACACCAGAGAGTCTTCGAAGAACCTCTCTGAGGCTTGCGCATGTACAGAAAAAAACAGCTCCGACGTCACGTCGGAGCTGTTTTTTGATTGTGAAAAAATAGACAATCAAATATCAACAACCGAGCAGACGGAGGCTACGGAGCCAACGAAGATTCAGATGTCGCTGATTGGATTGATTCATATAATGATTAGTTCCACAATAATCTCGGCTCGTATGTTTGTCAAGTAGAAGGTCTGTGGATGGTTTTTCTTCATGTTTTTGGGAATGGTTGGTATGATAGACGCATATAATCAACGTAAACATTGTAAACGCTGCGGTATTTATTGCCGTGGCTGTGCTCCATGTCGTGAGGCTACTCACCGGAGCAGAAGTCGCGATCGGCGGCGTTGAGATCGCTCCCTGGCTCTCGGCCGTTGCGGTTGCGGGCGCTGTGGCACTCGCGTGGTGGAATCTAAAAGCACTTCCCAAGGTCGGGAAGGCAGAGGTCTTGAGACTTCTTTCTGTGTTGGCTCTGATCGACGGCTTCATTTGTTTTTATTCTTGGGTTGCTGGATTGTCTTACTGGGGTTTTTCTGGCGATCTATTTCTTGGCTTCACGATCTTTGATCTTGGAGTCGCCTGGGTTCTATTCCAGTACGCTAAAAAATATTCCTGAGTTTTTATGACTACTTCTCATCCTTCAAAAAGCTCTGCCAAAGATGTTTTTTCGTACCTTCTCATGATCATCATGCTCGCGGTAGGGGTGGTGAGTTTTATTACGCTTCTGTTCCAGTACGTGAACGTAAAGTTTCCAGACGCGCTTGATTCCTGGATGATGCAGGGTGCAAGCGTGGCAATGCGCGGTTCCATCTCGGCTCTGTTTATTGTATGGCCTGTGTTTATTCTCATGTCCTGGCTGATCGCTAAGGACTTGAAAGCCGATCATGAAAAGCAAGGCATGTGGGTGCGAAAGTGGTTGCTCTATCTCACGCTGTTTGTGGCCGCACTCACCGTCATCATCGATCTCATCACACTTGTCAACACGTTCCTCAGTGGTGAGATCACCACGCGTTTTGTTTTGAAAGTTCTCGTTGTACTCGCGGTTGCTACGGCGATATTCGCCTACTATCTTTGGGAGCTTCGACGTGATCCATCCGTGAAAACACAGCTTCCTAAACACGCCGCGATCGCGAGTTCAGTTGTGGTCGTTGGCGCCATTGTCGCGAGTTTTCTCTTGATTGGCAGTCCAGCCAAACAAAGAGATACACGCATGGATGAACAGCGCGTCTGGGATTTACAGTCGATTCAAAACGAAGTCCTGAACTACTGGATTGAAAAAGAAGAACTTCCCGCGACGCTTGAAGATCTAGAAAATGCGTTCACAGGTTTCCAGCCCCCCGTCGATCCAAACAGCAACGAGGCTTACACCTATACAGTGAAAAGCGAACTCGAGTTTGAAGTGTGCGCCACGTTTGAGACAGAAGTCACTGAGGAGAAAAATAAAAATGCGTATCCAATAATGATGTACGGGTATCGTGATGCTTCCTCGGATGTGTGGACGCATGGGATTGGCGTAACGTGTTTTACACGCACGATTGATCCAGAACTTTACGATGAAGAGGATACGGGAGGAGTCAAAACAGAAAATGTTATTCTTCCATGAGCTCGGTTCTCTCTCAGACAACGGGCATTGTTCTTTCGCACCGTGACCACCGGGAAGCTGACCGGTGGTATTCGGTTTTTACGCCAGACCGCGGCAAAGTGGAATTTCTTGCCCGTGGAGGACACAAGCCGCTCGCCAAACTCACGCCGCATTTAGAAATGGTCGCGGTTGTCGATTTTCTCCTCGTTCACGGTCGTGCGTATCAGATTGTGATGGGGGTGGAACGACGTCGAGCGTTTACACATATCTACGACGATTTACAAAAGCTGACACTCGCACAAAACGGCTTGCACCTCGTTGATATTGGAACACGTGTGCAAGAAATGGATTCACACGTCTACGAACTCCTCGAAAACTGGCTGACGTTTCTTGATTCAGATACGCACCTTTCCACCGAGCGCTCCGGTTTTTTGCTCGGTGCCTTTGCGCTCAAGCTCATGACGCTCATCGGATATCGACCAGAGCTCTTGCGCTGTCTTGGGTGTCGAGATGCAATCGTGGCAGGAGCCTATCGTTGGCATGCGCTCAAGGGCGGCGTTGTGTGTGAGTCGTGTGCAAGTCGTGAGAAGGAACAGTGGTTTTCTGCCAAAGAAATTCGCGACGGAGTGCTCAAGCTCCTCCGATTTGGCATCGATGAACCGTTTGGTTCTCACCTGCGTCCACATCTGACTGGCGAAGATTTGTTAGGTTTCCACGAAGCCGTCGAGTCGCTGATCGTCTCTCATTTTCCCACCATCCCCGTGTCGTCGTTGAGAGAGGCGTGTGCGGTGTGTTAGAGTTTGTTCATTAGTTGGTCTACCCATATGACGATTTCAACCACCGTTTCTCAAATCGCTAAACATCTCGGTCAAGAGATCGAACTCAAGGGCTGGTGTTATAACTTTCGTTCTAGTGGGAAAATCTTTTTCTTGCAGTTTCGTGATGGAACCGGACGCGTGCAAGTGGTGTATTCAAAAGCAGATCTTTCATCTGACCAATGGGACCTATTGGACGCATTGCGTCTTGAGTCATCTGTGATCGTCCGCGGAGTCGTCAAAGAAGACACACGCGCTCCGCTCGGCTTTGAACTAAACGGTGTATCCATTCAAGTCGTTCAGTTGGCGCAAGAAGGCTATCCAATCGGCAAAAAAGAACACGGCCCCGAGTTCCTTCTCGACAACCGTCACTTGTGGTTGCGGGCTGAGAGTCAGTGGGCTGTGCAGCGTGTACGTGATCGCATCATCACCTCCACCTACGAATGGTTCCACGAAAACGGTTTTATCAAATTCGATACGCCGATTCTCACACCAACGTCCTGTGAGGGAACGACTGATTTGTTTGAGATGGATTATTTTGGGGGAGAAGGTGGGGAGGTGGATGAGGTGGAAAAGGTAGATAAGGTGGAACTGGGAACAAAAGCCTATCTCGCTCAATCTGGGCAGCTGTATTTGGAGGCGGGGATTATGAGTCTGGGACGGGCGTTTGATTTTGGTCCGGTGTTTCGTGCAGAGAAATCAAAGACACGTCGTCACCTCACCGAGTTTTGGATGATGGATGCCGAGGCTGCCTACGTCGAGCACGAAGGGAACATGGCGATCCAAGAAGCGCTCGTGTGTCGGATTGTCAGTGATGTCCTCACACACTGTGTCTACGAGCTGAAGGTTTTGGAGCGTGATATCGAACCGCTCAAAAAAGTCCAAGCTCCATTTGTGCATCTCACACACGAAGAAGCAACGAAAAAATTGCGAGAGCTTGGTAGCGACATCGGCGAGCGCGCTGATCTTGGTGCAGACGACGAGACACTGCTCACACAACAATACGACCGTCCGATTTTTATTGAGAAGTACCCGGCCGAGGTGAAGGCGTTTTACATGAAGCGCGATCCTCACGACGACACCCGCGTTCTCAACAACGACCTACTCGCACCTGAAGGCTACGGCGAAATTATCGGCGGCTCACAGCGCGAGGATGATTATAATACACTTTTGAAACGGATGCATGAGCACAGTCTCGATCCAACGCCGTTCCAGTGGTACCTCGACCTGCGTCGCTACGGCTCTGTCCCGCACTCCGGCTTCGGCTACGGCCTCGAGCGCATCGTCGCCTGGGTCTGCGGCTTGCATCATGTGCGTGAGACCATTCCGTTTCCACGATTAGTGAATCGGCTAAATCCATAACAACATGCTATGAAATCTTTTCACACACTTCTTTTCCTTATCGTGATCGTGCTAGTTGGCGGGCTTGGTTTTATGTACTGGGCGAGTTCGGTTGATCAAGCTGTGCAGCCGATTGCGGAGGTGGCGGAGGTGGATCAGGTGGAAGAGGTGGCGGAGGTGGATCCAGGGACGTATTTGGTCTTTGAATCTTCCTTGGTGAGCGATCCAGGAACAGAGGCTCGAGCCAACGATAACACGGAGACGTATACTTATTATCGGCTTTGGGTCGATGAGATAGGCACAGCCCAACCTCAGTCGTTTACTGAAATTGTTCATCCGGCAAGTGTTGCGGGTGGGTTGACCGCGGAGGTGTATGGACAGGGCCTGCTTCTTCATCGATACCAGGACGAATCTCAGGATGCGGTTCTCTCATTAACGGGGGAGATTTTGTCGACGAGTGATCAAAATTGGGATCGGTTTCGATCCAAAAATGGTCGATACGAAGTGACACACACATTCGGTCCTGATATTGCGGACACAGACTCCGCGACGATGCGAGTGGAAGACTTGGAGACGGGTGAAGTTATCGAACGTACATACTCGTTTGCGGAAGTGGCTCTTGGCTGGCCCGGACCTCACGAGATTAGTGACGATGGTCAATATGTCTACTTCGTGCAAACTTGTGGTTGTGACGGTGGTCCACTCACGGCCGCTTGGGAGGTGAACACAGCAACGGGTGAGATCATTGAGTTGCACGAGCTATTCGATTCCGATGGATGGAGGCAGAACAGTTTCGATCTTGAGACGAAACGTTTCCTCGTCATAGCGAGCGACTCTGAACAGCGGGAAAACGATATGGGTCCGTATTCTCATCCTATCGCCCCAGCGTTGATCCGACTGATTGACACTACTTCGAGTGTGTCGACAGATCTTGTTTTAGATGATGAACAAGCATGGATGTCACCATGGTTGGATCCCGAGGGGGAGGAACGCTATATCGTATCCAGTGCCGCGGAAAGTTATCGCCAATATCTCGTGAAGTTTACAGATGACGAGATCACAGAACAGAATTATCTCACGACAGGGTACATAATGGATTGGGTGGGAGACTGGATCGTCACTAGAGATTTGGAAACGCATAAGGTGATAACACTCGTGAACGTGGAAACCAGTGAACAGGTTGTGATTGAGTTGCCAGCGGATCGATTTAATTACGTCGGTTCCGTTGTGATAGACTAGTCTTCTATGATGCAAAGAACTTGGATCGATGAAACGACACAAAAGGTGGGGGAGGTGGTGACGCTCAAGGGTTGGGTGCACCGGCTGCGGAAAATGGGCGATAAGCTCGTGTTTGTGGACTTGCGCGATGGATCAGGCTTGGCGCAGGTGGTTTTTTATAAGCCGGATTTGGACGAGGCGACCGCGAAGGTTGTGGATGAATTGAAGCCGGAGTTTGTGGTGGAATTGACAGGTGTTGTGAATAAACGCGGGGAGAAGCAGGTGAATCCTGACATGGTGACAGGCACGATCGAGATTGGCGCCAAGGCAGTCAAGATTTTGAATACCGCGCTCACACCTCCGTTTCCGATTGATCAGGACAGCGTGGTCGTGAACGAGGAACTTAGGTTAAAATATCGTTATCTTGATTTGCGAACCCAACGGATGGCTCACAATATTCGTTTACGTGATAAGGTGATCCAGTTTTTTCGTGACTACATGCATCGACATCGCTTTATCGAGATCGAGACGCCGATCCTCATGAAAGGGACTCCTGAAGGATCTCGGGAATACATCGTGCCATCTCGATTGCACCCAGGTTCGTTCTATGTCCTTCCTCAGTCGCCACAGCAGTTTAAACAGTTGTGCATGGTGGCTGGATTTGAACGCTACTTTCAGATTGCTCGTTGCTTCCGCGATGAAGATCAGCGCGGCGATCGTCAACCAGAATTTACACAACTTGACTTTGAGATGTCTTTTGTAGAACGGGAGGACGTTCTTCATTACACCGAAGGCATGTTTATTGCTCTTGTTGAGGAGCTGTTTCCTGAGAAACGTATCACAACGAAACCGTTTCCTGTGTTTACCTATGCGCAGGTGATCGAACAGTTTGGAACGGATAAACCTGACTTGCGTCAAGACAAAAATGATCCCAATGAACTTGCCTTCGGATGGATTATTGATTTCCCGATGTTTGAGCGACTCGAGGACGGGAGTGTCCAGGCACAGCACCATCCATTTTGTTCGATTCATCCTGAGGATATGGCCAAGCTTGATTCTGACCCACTGAGCGTTCGAGCTAATTCTTATGATTTATTTTTGAATGGCTACGAGCTATCCAGTGGAAGTATACGTATTCATGAGCAGGCTCTTCAAAAAAAGATTTTTGATATTTTGGGAATCAGCGAGCAAGAACAGCGTGACCGATTTGGACACATGCTCGATGCGTTCACGTTCGGTGCTCCGCCACACGGAGGATTTGCTCCAGGGATCGACCGTATCGTCATGCTGCTCGCTGGCGAAGCAAACATCCGTGAAGTCATGGCTTTTCCAAAAACAGGTGATGCACGCGATCCGATGATGTCTGCTCCCTCTCCGCTTGAATGGGAACGATTGCGAGAAGTGCATATAAAGCTGGATGTCCAGAAAAAAGGCTAAATTCAGCCAAATCTACGTCACCGGGTGACGTAGATCGCCCTATGCCCCCATCTGAAGCCTGCCTAAATGCACGCACCTCACTTGAGGAAATCCGCACCCTCAAGCGGGATTTTGACGTTGCCTATGATCTGGCTGTTTCCTCTGGTAAGCAGGACGACATCACAAAAGCAC
>CAYHRJ010000029.1:0-13135 GCA_964359095.1 uncultured Gammaproteobacteria bacterium
AGGGGTGGACATTTTAACTTCCCGTAATGTGGACATTACAACTTCCGTTGCACACGTGAAAGCTGTGGAAAAAAGAAAACCGCCGAGGCTCGAGTAGAACGTGGCGGGAGGCGTGTTGTTTCTATTTGACCATGAGCCAGGTGCCGGCGCAGGCCAGGCATAGGCCCAGGAGCTTGGTGATCGGGAATGGTTCCCGGAAGAAGAGTGCTCCTACAATCGTGACGAACACGACCATGAGGGTGAGTGCAGCTGGGGCGTAGCTGCTCATCCCGAACTGTTGATTCAGCTGGTGGATCTGATAGGAGTACTTCGTGGAGCTATTCGACAAAGAGTGTTGGTTCGATCACTTCGCGAACAACATCACAACCAGATTCACGAGTCTCGTCATTTTCTTGGTAGCCACTTCCACAGCTATTTGAGAATAGCAAAGCTTTTGTTCCTGCGGTTACTGGATACAAATCACCACCAACCGCACAGACGTTGAAGTCTTGTCGGAAGCTGTCCGTTGAGCTGTAAAGAGGTGAATTCGGCATCACCGTTACGATCCAGGAGGAAGGATCCGCATAGTCACCTGTCGTGGTGAACGTGTACTGGTCTGCCATTTTTTCTTTAAACAAGTTTTCGATGTCCAGATAATATTCTACTGTACGTGCAAATCCACATTCCGTTGCTTGAGTAAATAATAGATCCGCGTCTACAAGCAAACCAGCAGCCACAGAATTTTTTATGACTGTCACACTTCCATCATCTGGGAGAGTGTACGTTAATTCCAGCGAAGCTTGATCAGGACTGGCAGAGGAACATCCAGCACCCATGAGAAGTAAAGCAGATCCGATGAGCCATGAGATTTTTTTCATAGTTTTTTGGTTAGGAGTGATGAGAGTAGTATATCAAATTATATCTCCACACTCACAACTCGATCATGCCCATGCAGATCTTTGCGCGTTTCGGGTTTTGCGCTGGGGAAGTCATGGTGGATTAGTTTTTCAATAGCTGCACGTTGGTCTGGATCGATTTCGATGATGACGCTCAGGCGTCGCGGGAGGATTTTACGATTCTGTCGAAGTTGGCGGAAGAGTTCGAAGTAGTGATCAAGGCCGTCTGTTCCTGAGGCGAGAGCCAGGCGTGGTTCGTAGGTTTTTACCTCGGGCTCGAGTCTTTCGATTCTGGACTCGGGAAGATATGGGAGGTTCGCTGCGATGAGAAGATGCTTAAAAGGATACACCGAGGAGGTCTTCACTTTTTTTTGTTCTCGGATGGATTTGAAAAGTCGCACGAGCGGTTCGACGAGGTTGCCTTGTTGGAAATCGATCTGTTCGTGAACGCCATGGATTGTGGCGTTTTGTTTTGCCACGCTGAGTGCAGGAGCGTCAATGTCGATGGCGATCACTGGGAGCTTGGTCTCGTGCGCGAGCGTAACAGCGATCGCACCTGATCCTGTTCCAATGTCTGAGAGGATCGTGTGTTCAGGATCTGTGTCCTTGAGAATTTCAATGACAGTGTCAATCAGCGTTTCTGTTTCTGGTCGTGGGATGAGTACGAACGCGTTGACCTCGAAGCTTCGTCCATAAAAAGATTTTTTTTGCACGAGGTACGCGACCGGCTCACGATTACAGCGTCTGTCCACAAGCAGATGGAACTTTTCTCGATGATGCGTTTTGAGTGGATCGGTGAAGTGCGCAAACAGCCACGTCTTGGGAACTTCAAGTGTGTGAGAGAGCAGAATTTCAGCATCGAGCATCGGCGAGTCAACGCCCGCCTTGCGCAATTTGTTGTTCGCCCACTGAAGAGCTTCCATGATGTTCACGGGTGGTAGGGTTTAGGTTGTAGGTCGTAGGAGAACGTTTAGAGCTTTAAGGAATTTATCCTACAACTTCAAAAAAAGAAAACGGACCTAGAGGCTTTGCAGCATAAGTCCGATCGTGGGCTAGAGACCAAGGTCTTTCGCCTGAGATTCCAACGTGCGGAAGGGAGTGGAAGGTGTAAACCTTGACCTGGGAGTATCGAGGCGCAGGCGTCTCGGTCAGTTCCAGATTGTTAGTCATGCATCTTCCATCCCTCCGGACGTTCTCTTGGACAGACATTAGTCGTCAGCTTTTGGTTATTACTGGAACTATTTGTCAGCTTCTGTTTTTCTGTTGCCTTAGCAGCAGGCTTTTCTGAGACTCCGAGGAGCTTCAGTCACTTGTCTGGTCGTCCGAAGATTTCCAGATTAGCGAGGAGCTTGTGCTTGTTGCTAGGTCCGACGTTGCCGCCGTTCCTCAGATATGCAGGAGCTTGTCCTTGAGTCCTCATTTGAGTTCTCATGAGTCTGCCGAGCATTGCTGCCTGGTTTCTTCGCGAGTTCCTTTTTGAGGAGGTTGATCAGTTTCCCGAGTTGGGATCAGGGGGCGGCGGCTGGTGGTTGTTCCCGTTTGTCAGGTGGCGAGTTGCCTCTCAAGCCTTTCTTCGGGACACCAGTGGTGCCTGACTCTTGGCCGCGGCCTTGAGCTTCCTCTTCCGTTCATCGATCTTCTGATCGGTCGCATCCTTGCGGACGCTGTGTCGGTTGGTTTCGGATTTCTCCTATCGCCATCCGACGGTAAGGAACAGATTATATGAGTCAGAAAGATGCGTCAAGGGGAGATACCCCGAGTTTATCCACAGCCAGCTTTTTTCGAGCTTTTTCCAGTTCTTCTTGCGTTCCCACTGGCATCCAGAAGTTTGCTTGGACAGCCATTATTGTTTCTATTTTTGCAAGAAGAGCCAATGTTTGTGGCAAGCCGTACTCTGTAAACTCGCTCACTTGGATTTCGACGGGAGGAACAGAAAAGAATCGTTCGTCAAGAACATACGCGCCGCACACAGCATTTTGACCAGGACCGAGGCCTGTGAAGCGTCCGTTCTCGATCTGAGCGCCGGCTTTGAGATCATGATCCGTTTGGAAATACAAAAGAGCCAACTCGTGAGTTGCTAACTTTTCAAGATCGTCTTTGCGGTACAGGTCGTCGCCGTTCAGGACCAGAAACGAATCGTGGAGTTGTTCGCGCAACAGATGAACAGCTCCCGCTGTACCAGAGAGTGGTTCTTGGATGACATAGCGAATCGGTTTGTTGTGCCACGTTGGCCCCAGGTGAGCGATCAAATTTTCGCGTAGATGATTCACCACGATAAAAATTTCATCGACAGAATCTGGTAAGGCTTCGAGCACATACTCGATGAGAGGCTTGCCACAGATATCGATGAGAGGTTTGGGTGTTTGATGTGTGAGTGGACGAAGACGTGCGCCTTTGCCAGCAGCAAGAATAACAGCTTGCATATTATGCCTGCTCAAGACGCTGTGCGACTTCTGCTTTTTTTAGAGCAAGGATCATCGGTTCGATGTTGCCGCTCATGATGCCTGGGAGGTTGTGAAAGTTTTCTTGTATGCGGTGATCTGTCACGCGATCTTGGGGAAAGTTGTAGGTACGAATTTTTTCTGAGCGGTCGCCAGTCCCGATTTGTCCGCGTCGGGCTTCCACGCGTTCCTTTTGAATGCGTTCCTGCTCACCAGCATAAACGCGAGCTCGAATGATCGACAGCGCACGCTCTTTGTTTTGTTTGAAACTGCGTTCCTCTTGGCAGTAGACCATGATGCCGGTGGGAAGATGTGTGACGCGCACAGCAGAGTAGGTTGTATTCACACTCTGGCCTCCTGCACCTTGAGAAGTTGTGGCTTCGATTTTCAAATCCTCTGGTTTGATTTTGATGTCAAGTTCTTCTACCTCAGGCAAAATCGCCACAGTGACCGTGGATGTGTGCACACGCCCAGCTTTCTCTGTTTCAGGCACACGTTGGACTCGATGCACACCACTTTCGTACTTGAGGTGGCTGTACGCGTTCAAACCTTTGATTTCAAAAATAACTTCTTTGTATCCACCTACATCGCTTCGGTTCGTAGAGATGAGTTCTGTTTTCCACGCATGTGTTTCGGCGTAGAGCATGTAACAACGCATGAGCTCGGCGGCAAACAGCGACGACTCATCACCACCTGCGCCTGCTCGGATTTCCACGATGATACTTTTTTTGTCCATTGGGTCTGGAGGGATGAGAGCGACCGTGAGCTCATGTTCGAGGGCAAGGATCATAGGCTCGAGTTGCGCGATCTCTTCTTGAACAAGTGTGAGGAGTTCGGCATCCCTGGATTCAACGAGTGTTGATTTTGCTTCTGCGAGATCTGCGAGAGCCTTCTCGTAACGCGAGCCGATTTCTACGATCTTTTTTTCGTCTTGATACTGCGCGCCGATCTCGCGTCGTTTTCGTGGATCGTCAAATGCGTCCGAGCTGTTCAGCTTGGATTCCAGTTCGTGGAGACGCGCACGGTGCACAGTGAGTTGGTCGGTGAGAGACATAGTTCGATGGTTCGACGGAGCTCACCACAGGCAGGCTCACTACGGGTAATATAAAAGCGTCCAACACAGGACGCTTTTCATTGTACCATTTATGCTGCTTTTTCTTTCTCTTCGCGTTTGGCAACTTTTTGAGCTGTGCGTTTGACCTTCTTTGTCTTTTTGCCAGTTTCAGACGTGACCTTCTTGGTTGAGCGTTCATTGAATTTCTCCACACGACGAGCCGTATCAAGAATTTTCAGCTTACCTGTGTAGAACGGATGGCAGGCGGCGCACAATTCTACTTGAATGTCTTTGTTTGTGGAGCCGATTTCGTAGATCGTCCCGCAAGCACAGGTGATTTTGGCATCTTTGAAGTAGTCTGGGTGAATGTCTTTTTTCATAGAGTTGGCACACGGTGTATGTGCATTACGGGGCAGAGAGTATCAGTGGGCGATTTGGTTGTCAATCTCGCCTAGATCCCTCATGATGGGGGCGCTATGGGAACTGCAACAAGTGATTTCGATTATCATCTTCCTCCCGATCTTATCGCGCAGTCTTCGATTGAGCCACGGGACCATTCGCGGTTGATGGTTGTGGATCGTGAGACTGGAGCTTTGGAACACAAGCGCTTCTATCAGATCCTGGACGAACTGCGGGTGGGTGATGTTTTGGTGATGAACAATACAAAAGTCTTTCGCGCACGGCTGAGGGCGAAGGTGAATGGACGAGAGATCGAATTGTTTTTGTTGCGCCCAAGAGGGGAAGCATGGGATGTGCTTGTCAGACCAGGGAAACACGTGGCCATCGATGACACGATTCAGGTTGGGCCAATCAGCGGGCACGTCGTAGCAAAATCAGAAGTCCTATCGGTCGTATTCGACCTATCTGCCCAAGAGCTCATTGAGTTTGCGAACAAGCACGGTGAGATTCCTGTGCCGCCGTATGTGCATGCAGCTCCTGCGAATCTCGATCAGTATCAAACAGTGTATGCCAGAGAAACAGGATCCGTTGCCGCGCCCACAGCCGGTTTTCATTTCACACAAGAGCTCATGAAAAAAATTCAGGAGAAGGGAATTGAGATTCATTACGTCACGCTCCACGTCGGCCTCGGTACATTTCGTCCCATGAAGACCGACACGATCGAAGAGCACGAGATGCATAGCGAGTTCGTCATGATCACGTCCTCGACAGCACAGGCGATCAATCGAGCGAAGAAAGAAGGTCGCCGTGTGATCGCGGTTGGAACCACGACCGTGAGGACATTGGAAGGCGTTGCATCAAAGACGTGTACAAATTCTTCCGATCATGAAAAAACGTCAACATTATTTTTTGACGTGCTACCGTCTGATGGCTTCTCCGGCGATGTGAATCTCTTCATCACTCCTAGCTTTTCGTTCAAGATCGTGGACGCGCTCATTACTAATTTTCATCTTCCTAAGTCCACCTTGCTTGTACTGGTGAGTGCTTTCGCTGGTCGTGAGCACATCCTTGCCGCTTATCAGGAAGCCGTTCGTGAACAGTATCGTTTTTTTTCTTTCGGCGACGCGATGTTTATCCGTTGAGATGTGCAACGTTGGACGTTCTACGTCAAGCCAAACGTCGTGGCATCAGGTTAATTGGCTTTTATTTTTTTTACTTTCTCTCGTCCTAGGACTCCTGCGAGCCAACCCGATACTGTTCGATGTGTTGCGTCCTTGATCTTGTTGCGAGCGTGGCGAGTCTTCGCAAACTTGAGCCAGTCTGGGTTTGGCCCTCGGCGATTTTTATCTGTCACAATATCGACAATATCACCTGAGTGTAGCGGTGTATCGAGGTTGCGCATCACTTCATTCACGCGAGCAGCAGTGCATTTGTTACCAACCTCTGAGTGAATCGCATACGCAAAATCAACAGGCGTGGCACCTTCAGGTAGATCTATCACATCACCTTGTGGCGTGAAGACGAAGATGCGATCTTTGAACACGTCGATCTTCATGATCTCCAGCTGCTCCATGAAATCTTTTTTGCTTTCCAACTCTTTTTGGATTTGTATTAGCTCGTCCATCCAGTGTGTGTGTTTCACGGGTCTGTGTGAGCCTTCCTTGTATCGCCAGTGCGCAGCAATACCGTACTCGGCCAGTTCGTGCATCTCCATAGTACGAATCTGAAACTCGATTATTTCTCCATTTTCTGTGAACGCGGTTGTGTGGAGGGACTGATATCCATTTGGTTTGGGCTGCGCGATGTAGTCCTTGATGCGTCCAGGAACCGGCCGCCACTGTTGATGGAGAAGGCCTAGCACTATGTAGCATTCCTCCACGTCGCTCACGATGATACGGATGGCAATGAGGTCATAGAGCTTGCTCAAGTCTCCTTGATAACGGTTCAATTTTTTATACAAACTATACAGTCGCTTCACGCGACCATGGACTTGGAAATCTTCAACGCCAGTTTGTGTTAAAAATTTTTCTACTTGATCAATCACGCGACTCACATACGCTCCCTTTTCGCGCACTTTGATGTCCATGATATTTTTCATGCGTTCGTACTCTTTAGGAAACAGATACGCAAACGAAGCGTCTTCGAGTTCGCCTTTAATTTCGCTCATGCCAAGACGTCCGGCAATGGGCGCAAAAATTTCGAGTGACTCACGGGCGATGCGTTGTTGTTTGTGTTTGGGTTGACCGTAGAGGGTTTCGAGATTGTGGAGACGATCAGCAAATTTCATGAACACAACGCGTACATCGCTCGCCATGGCGAGAAACATCTTGCGCATGTTCTCGGCGTAGCGTTCAGCCCCGCGATATTTGATGCCGTGCTTGAGTTTTGTCACGCTCTCGACTAAGGAAGCGATATCATCACCGAAGTCTTTTCGGATCACCTCGATTCCGACGTCTGAATCTTCTGCAACGTCATGCATGATCCCCGCCATGACCACGTTTAAATGCAAACCCATCTCAGCTAATTTGTACGCCACCGCAACAGGGTGAGAAATAAAATCATGACCCGTGAGTCGTTTTTCTCCTTCGTGTGCGCTTGTAGCAACGGTGTATGCACGACGAAGAGTTGCGAGGTCTGGGTTCTTGTACGTTTTTTTAACGAGCCGCTCGAGCTCGTCGTACGTGCGGATTATTTCAGTCACATGTATCACGATACTGCTGCGCTCGCATGATGTCAAAGCATGATGTTGATTGACACAAGCGTTTTTTTGTGCTATATTGAGGGCAATATAAATGCAAAAAATTATGGCAGAAGGAGATAGCGCAAGAACTCCAGAGACAATACGAGTAAGACCTGTTTTGACGTTGCCGCGTTCAGAGGGTAGAGCGGTTGAACCAGACGTTGCCTCTGAGTCCGATGGTGGAGAGAGAGGTCGTAGTGGCGCGGGTAAGCAGTCAAAAGAAGAAAAAAGAAATGCGGAACTCTTACTGAGAGGAAAAGAAACACTTCGCAAGAGAGCCATTAAAAAAGCTGAAGCTGAAGCCGTTGCCGCTGCTTCAGAACCAAAACCAAAATCAGAATCAACAGAATCCACGCCAACAGGAACGAAAGCCGTCGAGGGTGTTCCAGATCTCAAAGATCTTCCCAACCTTCCAGATTATTCTGATGGTGAGCAATCAGAGGCTGGCTCAGGTCTTCTGGCTCGCTCTGCTTTTGTGGCCCTTGAAACAGCCGCGCTTGTACCTCGCGCGGTTGGCAAGACGATGCCGTGGTTTGACTGGATAGGTCGCAAACTGAACAGCTGGGGAGACAGCATGTTAAAAAAAGCGGATTTGCCTTTTCCTATTGGTCCACTTGCCGAGCTTACGGCAGGAGGAATGGATTGGATTTCAGAAAAAATTCTTGGGAAAGATTCATTGGCGGATCAATTGAAGAAAGAAAAAGAAGAAAAGCAAAAGGCCATGGACAAGGCGATCAAACAACTAAGTGATGATCGGGCGAAAATGGAAAAGAAGCAGGACGATGCGGCAAAGAAAGAGGAAAAGAAAAAAGAAAATGAGAGAAAGAAAGAGGAAAAGAAAAAAGCAGCTGAAGCAAAGGAAAGGAAAAAATTAAGGAAGCTTGGACATAGCAAGGATGAGATTGACGCGATTATGGCTGGACGCGAGGATGAAGATGATGAAGAGGAAGATGATGAAGACGATGAGGGAAAGACAGAGGAACCAAAGACGGAGGAACCAAAGACGGAAGAACCATCAGCTGCCGCATAAACAAAAACGAGCCTCGCCCATAGGTCGTACTACGACCGAGGACCTAGGTTCGTTTTTGCTTTTTTCCTTTGCCGAACCTTGATGGACCTCGTGCGCGTTTCTTCGCCAGGATGTCGATGGCAACTTCTCGCGTGATGTCCTCAGGGTTCCATTTTTTTCCGATCGATGCGTTGGTGGTGCCGTCTGTGAGGTACGGACCGAAGCGTCCGGTCTTCAAGAGGATCGCACCTTTAGAATTTGGATCCTCACCGAACTCGGCAAGCGGCGTTTTCATTTTTTGTTTTAGCTCGCTGGATTCCTTCAAGAGTACACGCGCTTCCTCAAGTGTCACAGTGAGAGGCGAGAGTGGATCTTTGAGTGATGCGTAAACATCACCAGCCTTCGCGTACGGACCGAAACGTCCGACCGCGACCGTGATAGTTTCTCCTGTATCGGTTGTACCTAGCGTCTTTGGCAGAGAGAGACAAGAGAGCGCCTGCTCAAGCGTCACAGACTCGATGTTCATGTCTTTCATGAGAGAAGCGCTCTTGGGTTTTTCTTTGCCAGCGTCCTTGTCTGCTTTGATAAATTCTCCAAGTTGTACAAAGCCACCAAAACGTCCCGTCTTTGCGATCACTGGCAGTCCACTTGCAGGATCCGTTCCAAGCACTCTCTCAGGCATGATGTCCTCGCGCTTGAGTTCCTTTGTTTTTTCTTCGAGGGTTTTGTGAAATGGTTTGTAGAACGCTCGCAGAGTTGGAACCCATTCAGCTTTTCCTTCTGCGATTTCATCGAGGGTTGATTCCATTTTTGCTGTGAACGCGTAGTCGATGATAGAAGGGAAGTGCGCAACCAAGAGATCGCTCACGATCATAGCGATGTCGGTTGGAGCAAGTTTTTTATGTTCGTCGCGTTCCACGTAGCCACGGTCAATGATGGTTGTGATAGTTGGGGCGTAGGTGGAAGGGCGGCCAATGCCAAATTCCTCAAGCGCTTTTACAAGTGTGGCATCTGAGTAGCGCGCTGGCGGTTCGGTGAAATGTTGCGTCGGCACGATCGTTTTGGTTTCAACTGTTTCGCCCTCGACGAGATCTGGCAAGATTTTTTCTTTTGCTGATTGATAGACCTTCATGAATCCGTCGAACGCGACAGAACTCCCATTCGCGCGGAAGCCGTAGGACTTTGCTGAGAGATCCACACCTGTTCGATTGAGCTCAGCAGCTGGGAGTTGGGAAGCGAGTGTGCGACGCCAGATGAGATCGTAGAGTTTCCATGCTCGCGGTTCGAGCTCAGCTCTGAGAGACGCAGGTTCCACATCCACGCTTGTTGGACGAATGGCTTCGTGTGCTTCCTGTGCTCCTGCTTTCGCGGTCTTGTAGCGCTTGGGGCCTTCTGCGTAGCGAGATCCAAAATTCGATTGAATGTAACTTTGCGTTTCACCCAAAAATTTCTCAGCAAAATTCATCGAATCGGTACGCATGTAAGTTATGCGTCCTGTTTCGTAGAGTTGTTGTGCCAGCCGCATGGTTTGCTTGGCGCTCATGCCGAGCTTTGTGTTGGCATCGATCTGGAGTGTGGAGGTTGTGTATGGAGTCGGCGGTGCGCGCTTTACGAGTTTTTTTTCGATCGCTTCTACCTTCATGTGGCTGCCCGCAAGATCAGTAATGATTTTGTCAGCCTCGGTCTGTGACTTCACGTCGAGCTTGTCGATTTTTTTTCCGTTGCGCGTTTCGAGCTTCGCAGGAAACTCTAGGCCGTTTTTTACAAGTGTCGCATCGATGGTCCAAAATTCGTCGATCACAAACGCACGACGTTCACGTTCACGATCAACGACAAGGCGCATGGCCACAGACTGCACGCGTCCAGCAGAAAGCCCGCGTCGGACTTTTTGCCAGAGGAAAGGCGACAGTTCGTAACCAACAAGACGATCCAAAATACGACGCGCTTGCTGTGCGTTTACGAGATTGAGATCAATCACGCGAGGATGTGCGACAGCTTCATCAATTGCGTGCTTTGTAATTTCGTGAAACGTGATGCGTTTAGCTGTTTGTTCATCCAGTCCCAGCGCTTGCGCCAAATGCCAGGCGATTGCTTCTCCCTCGCGGTCTTCGTCCGTTGCCAGATAGACTTCATCGGCTAACTTTACAGCGGCTTTGAGTTCGGTTACGTGTGGTTTGCTCTTGGGTGGAATGGTATACATTGGTTCAAAATCGTGTTCAACATCCACACCGAGTTTGCTCTTGGGCAAATCGCGGATGTGACCAAACGAAGAAAGAACGCGATACTCGTTCCCAAGATATTTCGAAATCGTTTTTGCTTTCGTCGGAGACTCGACGATGAGAAGTTTGGAAGACATGTAGTCTACAAGCTACAAGTGATGATGCATGAACGTCAAGTTTCTGCTAGCATACATAGGTCTAATTCTATCGTTGTATTTTTTGGTAGTGTACGATTCCCGTATATGGAAAAAGGTCAAAATCCAATATTTCTGAAAGAAAAGTACGGTTTGCATAATGCGCCAGAAGTTGAGGCAATGGCGCATCGGGAAGAATTGAAGACCAACAAGAAACTGTCCAAAGATCCAGCCATGCGGATTCAAAGGTATTTAGATCGACTTGAGGACTTAGTAATGGATCCGCAAACCAAGCAAGACAAAAAAGCCCTAGCCGGTAAAGGTGGTCAAAATCGTCCTCGAGCTCTGTCGTTGTTGCGAGAAATGGTGATGGATGAATATGTTCGTCCCAATAAAGAAAAGATGGCCAAGGCGGCAGCGGTGGTTGAAGAACGGGCCGCCGCCGATCTGGGTGTTGAAGCGCAGTATGGTGAACAGCAGTTGGAACAACGTGGAGAGATTGCCGTAACCGATGTTGAGGGATCGTTGGATCAGTGGATCAGCTATCTTTCAGACGCGAATGAACCATATCCGATGTGGTTTCGATATTATGCTTTCCGCAATATTCTTGATCTGGGTGAATATGATAAAGATAAAGGCGAATTTCCCAAACGCTCTGCCGGTACCATCAAACTGTTTCCAGATATAGATCGTGGCGCCTTGGCCTACGTCCAAGAAATGATCGATGCCGCCAAAAACCCTGAAATTCTGGCGCGTATCCAAGCGGCCCAAAGGCAAGCCGGTACACCGGATGATTTATTAATCACCAAAGTCAAAGCCGAGGCTTTTGCGAAATTATCATTCGCCAAACAGTACGAGCGCGGCCTGCAGGAGGCCGGTGAGATTACACCGGAACTGCGTGAAGAAACACGAGGTCAATGGGTGACCTACCAACAAGGCACAGATCCTGGCGCGCTCTGGGCTTCGCTCCAAAACAAAGGCACCGCTTGGTGCACCAAGGGTTATGGCACCGCAAAAACACAATTAGAAGGCGGAGATTTTCATGTGTATTACACACTAGACGCTCAAGGCCAACCAACCATTCCGCGCCTGGCTATCCTCATGCAAGGTGATAAGATTGGTGAGATTCGTGGTGTGGCGGATAACGAACAGAATGTTGAAGAAAACCTCGCTGAGATTGCCGAACAAAAGATGAAGCCACTACCTGGCGCTGAAGAATACATTGAGGCTTCACGCGATACTAAGCTTCTCAAAAAAGTTTATCAAAAAACTCAGAAGGGCCAACCACTCACCAAAAATGATTTGGATTTTCTTTATGAAGTGAAGGCGCCTATTCAAGGTTTTGGTTATCAACGGCATCCACGCATTGCAGAGATTCGCACTACTCGTGATACTGCCGCTGACATGCTCATCGTTTTCGAGCGCGATGAGAACCAGATCGCGCGTTCAGTTGACCAAATTAACGAATCAACAAATGCATACGTCGGCAAGCTCGAACCCGGTATCTTTGACCGTCTGCCGGAAGGCGTTGAGCACGTCTACACCAAATTCCCTGAGGGTCGCATTCGCCGCCAAAGCATTGAGATTGGCGGTAAGGACGAACGCGAGCTTGAGGAACTTCTCGAACGAAACGGGCATAAGATTTATACGTACGCTAAATCGATGATGGCGAATGACGACTTCAAGCGTTCGCTCCGCGAGCCAGACCCAAAACAATCGGATTGGAAAAAGTGGAAACTCAAGTCTCCGGAAGAGGCGAAGCTTATTCGTCTGCGCGTCGAAGATCTCGGATTCTCGAGCGGCGCCACGACGGATCAAATTTTCGCGAGAGCAGAAGAGCTTGGTCTGGAACTGTGCCCTCCAGAGGTCGGTCCCCAGTTCCGCTTGCAATACAAGAACCAGCCGATGAACGAATGCGTTTACGTTGGCATGAAGCAAATTTCCGTCTCGGCCGTTTCCTCGAGCGTCTTCGGCGTGGTACGCCGTGACGACGGGTCGTGGCTCCGCGACGATTGGGCGGGGCCGACGATCGGGTGGAATGCGGACGGTGAGTTCGTGTTCCGTCTTCGCAAGCATGTCCGCCAAAGCGTTAGCGACGGCGGGAAACCCTTGAAGCCTTAGTCACTTTTTGTAACTTTGTTTCTTTGACCCTTTGATACTTTCCTCTATGAAAAAACTTAAACTGATTCCAAAATTTAAAACAGAGGCAGCGGAACGAAGGTTTTGGGAGACTCACGATTCTGTCGACTACCTCGACTGGTCCA
>CAYHRJ010000030.1:0-12650 GCA_964359095.1 uncultured Gammaproteobacteria bacterium
GTTACGGCAATAAAACCCCGCGCTCAAGCGGTTAGTCAAGGAGTTGAAGTGCGATACCTCAAGAGTCTTCTCACCAATGCACGTGACTGGTGGCAGGGGGCGAGCAACCGCTCGCGCACCCTCGCCCTGGCCGTTCTCGCCCTGCTCGCCGTCATCTGCGCCTTGCCCTTCATGGGTGAGGACGAGACGGACAACGACATTGTCGTGGACGCCGCGCAGACCCAGAGCCAGGAGATCGAGTACATCGTCCAGCCGGGCGATTCGATCATCTCGACCATCGCTCCCAAGCACAACGTGCCGTGGGAGGCGATCGCGGTTGTGAACGAGAGCGAGCTCGCGCGTGTGAACGCCGAGCGTTGCGCCAAGCTTTCGGAGCGCTACACCGACAACCGCAGCCGCAGGGGTCACTACTGCAACAAGACGGTCGTCGTCGGCGGCAAGCCGATGGTTGACCTCAACAGCCTGCAGCCGGGCGACAAGCTCCGGATTCCGCTCACCCGCCACCCTGTGGTGGACCAGGTGATCGCGGCCATCCCCGGGCGTTCGATTGCGATCGTCATCGACGATACGGGCTCCATGGGCAACGACCTGGCGCAGGTCAGTGCCTGGTACATGCGTGCCTCCCACGAGCTGGGCAAGGATATCGTGACCGTCGTGCTCTATGCCGACGGGAACGTCCGCCAGTTCAAGAGCACCGGCGAAGTGACCTTCGCGGTCACCGGCGACTTCGAGAACACTCGCAACGGGCTCGAGGTGGCCGCGGCCGCCAAGCCCGACGCCATCGTGCTGGTCTCCGACGAGCCGGGCGACGACTGGAATGGGTTCAAGGATCTCAAGCTCCCGCCCGTCTATACCCATTCACTGGACACGACGAGCCACGAGAATCTGCGCCACGTCGCCACCGTGACCGGTGGTCAGTTCATGCGTCCACCATTGGACGCCGTCGTCGCACGCAACTAGTCCTACAGGACACGGCCACTACTCAGAGGGTAGTGGCTTTTAAATTCCGTGTCAGTTCAACGTGTGATTTGTTGTCTATCCGTCATTCTGACAACGAGTCATCGAGGAGGGGGCATTACGAAACGGGATCCCTCGTCGCGTGGCTCCTCGGGATGACAGATGATGACATCACCACAATATCTCTCCCCACCAGCTGATCGTTTCTGTGATAGAGAAATTGTGACTCAACGCGGTAGCCTAGTTTTGTCAGCATCGGTTTGAGTGAGAGGCGGTACCAAGTGCCGTCTCGCCCCTCGGAGCCTTGGCGAAGTGGGGCTTTTTGTTTGAATGCGGGGAAGGCTACTACGGCGCGGCCATGTGGTTTCAAAAGGAGCTTGAGAGCAGCAAAAGAAGATTCGTAGAGTGCCATCAGCTCGCGTTCGATTTTTTTGTTTTCCTGTTCCGTGAGTGGTCGTGAACGTGGGGATCCGAGGAATACTTCGGTGACGATAAGGTCGGCGATCGCAGGAGAGAGAAACTCGTGGAGATCACTCGCGCTGGTGGTGTGGAGTTCAAGATGAGGATCCTCAAGTTGAAACTCCGTTGTGAGCCAGTCGAGATTTCGTCCAGTGTCGTGTACGGCTTTTTCTGAGATGTCGCTGCCGATGAGAGAGGTAAATTCCATGAGCGCGCCTTCCATGAGAACCGTGCCAGATCCGCAGAACGGATCGAGCAACGTCGCTCCTTTTGGATTCACGCCAGCGAGGTTGATCATCATGCGGGCTAACTTTGGTGGGAGCATTCCAGCTTTTGCGTCGCGCGCTGGGCGACCGAAGTCGCGGTACTCCCATGCACGGAAGTCTTGAATGGTTTCTGTTTGTCCGACGAGAATTCGTCCAGGGGAAACGAGCAGGACATATTCTCCGCCTGAGGCGAGCAAGCCGTTTGTTTCCACAACAGCCGAGGAGAGTCTCGGTTCGCGAGCCTTCACGTAGCGAACGGGACGTTCAGCTTTCTTGAGATGTTTTTTTATTTCTTGTCCAAGTGCGTCCAGGTCTTTTTCAAGTGCGCGAGTTGTTGATGGATCGCCTAGATCATAAACAGACAATCCAAAAGATATTTTATTTTTACCAGCAGCGTTCGTTGCTTGCATGGCGATCAAGTCTGCGGCGCTATCTTGATCCCACTGTTTGAACTCCTCAATGACTTCTCCAATTTTGATCATACCTGAAAGACGATCCTGAAGTTCAACGGCCGACAGAGGACTCGATTCAATCACGACAACCGACCCCGATTCTAAAACAGGTTTGTCACTGCTTTTCAAAACAGCCCGAAGCTCAGCTCTGCAGAGTTCTTGTTGCGATCCTAAAATAAAATACATCATACCCTACAACCTATCACCTAAAACCTACTACCTAGTTTCTTAGCTTGACCATTTTATCAAAGATCGTTAGAGTCTACCCGTTAATTCTTTTAACTGTCCATAGTCCTCCGAAGCCTTGGCGAAGGGGACTGCTCGGGATCACTCGAGCCAGTCATATGAAACAGTACGAACTTTTTTACATTGTAGCAACGGTGTACACAGACGTTGAGATCGCCGCGATTCAAGCGGAGATCGTGAAGCTTCTTGAAAGCCTCGGTGCAAAGATTTTAAGGCATGAGAATCTCGGTAAGATTCGTCTTGCCTATCCCATTAAGTCCCAGCATCACGGATCGTATGTCCTTGTGCATTTTGATGCAGAGCCTTCTGTGCTCTCAGAGCTTAACCGTAAGCTTGGTCTGACCGATTCGATTCTGCGACACACATTGCTTGAGCGAGCTCCTGGAGCGCTTACGAAAAAGTTTGAACTTATTTCCTACGTCGCTCCTCTCACAGAGGAAGCAAAGAAAGAACGTGAGGCCGCTCCACGTAGGGCACCTGTCAAGCCAAGTTTTCACAAAGAGATTGCTTTTCAGGTCACAGCCCCTGTTGCTGTGGCTCGTGAAGTGGCGCCGATGAGCATGGAAGAGCTCGATCAAAAACTCGACAAGATTCTTGAGGGTGACATTGCTGAGAACATTTAATCTCCTCGTATGTATTCATTGAATCGTGCAACGATCATCGGCAACCTTACTCGTGACCCTGAGGTGAAACAAATTCCATCGGGTCAAAAAGTGTGTACCTTTGGCATGGCGACGAATCGTTCGTGGACAGGAACCGATGGCAAAAAACAAGAAGCCACTGAGTTTCACAATATGGTTGCGTGGGGAAAGCTAGCGGAAATTTGTGGATCGTATCTGACTAAGGGTCGCAAAGTGTACGTCGAAGGACGTTTGCAAACACGCGACTGGGATGGCCAGGATGGCGTAAAGCGTTACCGCACAGAAATCGTCGTTGAGAATATGATTATTCTAGACCGTGCCTCCGCCTCATCATCTACCTCTTCCACCTCCGCCACCTTTCCTTCCTCCCCGTTCACCCCTCCCAAGGCTCCCATCCAAGACGACCCAGCTCCTAATCCAGATGACGAAATTCGTATTGAAGACATTCCGTTTTAACATCTATGATGGAAAAATCGCAATCAGGAAAAAAAGAAAAGAAGTGTTACTTCTGCTACAACAACATCCAGGATGTAGATTATAAGGACGTGAATATCCTGCGTCGATTCTTGTCATCGTTTGCCAAGATCGTTCCTCGCAAGCGGTCGAAAGTGTGCATGACGCATCAGCGACAGTTAGCAACAGCGATCAAACGTTCACGCATCATGGCATTGATTCCGTTTGTGCAGAAATAAGCATGCTGTCCTTTGATGATCTCAATCGACGATTGTCCATGTGGCAGACGACCGAAAACCAAATCCACGCGTTTTTCCAAGCGCGTGCTTTTGTTCATGTCCGCACTCCGCTGTTGGTTCGCTCTCCGGGAATGGAACCGAATCTTGATCCATTGGAGGTATCAGTAAACGGGGAGCGTCAGGCTCTCATCACCAGTCCTGAGTATTCGATGAAGAAGCTCATGGCTTCAGGACTCAAAAAAATTTATACAATCACTCCCGTTTTTCGCAACCACGAGAGCGGCACACACAACACACCTGAGTTCACCATGCTTGAGTGGTACGCGCCAGGGAGTTACGAGAACTTGATGAACGAGACAGAGGAACTCTTGAAATTCGTTCTTGGGAATGCGACCCATTGGTCTCATTTGTCCTATCAAGAAGCCAATGTCGATTCATTCGGCGATCCGCACACACAGGAAAAACGCTTTTTTGTGACGCGTTATCCAAAAGATCAAGCATCGCTCGCACGGATTTCCAACGATGGCACCTACGCGGAACGATTCGAAGCGTTTGGCGATGGGATGGAGTTGTGTAATGGTTTTTGTGAACTACTAGATCCCACGGAGCAACGACGTAGGTTTGTCTTGGAACAGGAAGAACGTCAGCGTTTAGGCAAAACTGGTTTTCCCATCGATGAAGAATTTCTCTCGGCTCTCGGTCGTATCAAAGGTCCCATCTACGGCAACGCACTTGGCATTGACCGGCTCATCATGCTCAAGTACGCTGTGGCCGATATCCATGACATTCATTTATTTTGATCCTATGGCAAGTCCAAACGATATTAAACGAGGAAGCGTACTGAATCGCGACAACGATTTGTGGATCGTGATCGAGTTTCAGCGCGTGAGTCCAGGAAAGGGAAGCTCGTTTGTCCGCACACGGTTGAAAAATTTGAAGTCAGGAAAAGTCAAAGAAGAAAATTTGAAGTCTGCGGAGAACGTGAGCTTCGAAGATGTCCAGTATAAAAAAATGCAGTATCTTTTTAGTGAAGGAAATTTTTTCACGTTCATGGATAACGGAACGTATGAGCAAGTCTCGATGTCCAAGGACGACATTGGCAACGCTGCTCAGTACCTCAAAGAAGGACTGGACGTGACCATTGTGATGCACGACGGCTTGGCGCTCACGGTCGACCTCCCACAAAAAATTCAGTACAAAGTGACCTACACAGAACCTGCCGTGAAGGGCGACACCGCGTCTGGCAATGTCACTAAGGACGCCAAGCTTGATAACGGACTTACCGTGCGTGTCCCCGTGTTTATCAACGAGGGTGACGAGATCCTCATCAACACAGAAAGCGGAGCGTACGCAGAAAGAGTAAGTAAATAAATTGAGTTCAACAAACAAAGAGAGCCAATTGGCTCTCTTTACTTTTTCATTGTCAGTCCCGCGTAGATGATGTTGCTCATCGCCTCGTGCTCTCCGGGCAAGAGATTATAGCGAGAAGGCCCTACCATACTTTTTCAAGAGCTTTATCATCTGGGTATTTTTTTTTGCGCGACGCCAACTTAATCCCTCCATTTTAGAAGATTGGGCCACAACTGCTTCACGTTCTTTTATTTGGATTGTTGGTGTTTTTGGCATAGCGCTCATTTAGTTGACTGTATTATAGATGACTTTTTATCTTCATTCAATTGTTCCGTCATCGACACATCGCTTGACAAACGGCTGGTTTTTTGATAGCTTTGTTGTCTCCCGTGACTGGTAACCCAAGCATTGCTACCAATCCTGGTACTGCGTAAGTCTACCGACCATGGAGCCGACGAGGGGACGGAATCCTCTTAACTCAGGAGCTGCCATGAGCAGCGTTCTCAATCAACTCCGCGCCGCCGCAGAGCCGTACAAGTCCTTCCCAAAGGCCGTTGCCGCGGTCATTCGCGCGATGTTCGATCGGGGAGCAAAGAAGGTGGAGATCGCCTTCGGTCGCGATGATGGTTCTTTCGAGCCTCTGTTGAACATCTTCGCAGATCATGCGGTCTTCCAGTACTTCGAGAACCGTGACCTGATCATCGAAGCTCGTGAGCGGGGTGGGTTGAACTGGGCTCTATCCTTCATTCACCACAGCGAGAATAGCGCAAGTGGTGAACGCCTCTTCCAGTTTCTCAATCTCGGCCAGGGCGAGGGCGTCAACGCCAAGCAAGATCGCTCGGCCAGGCGGCTCATTCGCGAATTGCCGAGGCTCCTCTCGCCGCGCGAGGCGTACAACACGACTGTGACCGACGAGAACGGAAAGACGTTCAAGTTGGTGAAGGACGTTCAGGGCACGACCGTCGATGGTTTCAGGATCGACTGGCCGGAAAAGATGATTGGCTTCGGACGCGAAGGGCTCACGCTTAAGTTCGGCGCCGTGCGCGTGCCGATCGGCATGCTGCTCGGACGACTCGAAATTCCTGGGGAAGTGCGCCAGACTCTCAACATTCTGAACCACCCATGGTTGCAGGGAGTCGTCGAGATCACGGTGGACATCAACTACGACAAGACCCCAATTCCGACCGTGGCCGCTGACCAATTCAGCGAGGACTTCTACCTGCAAGGCCACGCCACTACGCTCGCCAGGGCGATGGCGTGGAGCTTCCCAGTAGTCGTTGTGCGCGAATTGAGCAGCGTGATCAGCCGCGCGATGAGCGATTTCGTCGAAGAGGGTCGCTTCACCATGGCCGGCATCACCTACCAGGTCTCCTGCGCGACCTCGACCGAGGTGCAGTTAGGAAATCGTCGAGTCCTCTGGATCGTGGAGGACACGGGTGGTGGTCACTTTCAGCTTCACCTGGATGCCACCCACCAAGTCTTCCGCACGGTCGGTCCTGACCGCGAGGAGATCATGCAGATCATCTGGTGGCAGCTCGCCATGTGGATCGCGCAGAACCGTCCCGAGATCTGCAGCAACGATACGGATTTCGCGAGCCGCGCCACGCAGATCTACCAGTCGCTGCGCTCCCACAACCCCGAACGCGGGGACGAGGACTAGCACCCACGGTACGTCGTTCGCGAACGACGTACCACGGCGGTTCATCTCACGATGAGCCGCTTTTCTATTTTAGTTGGGAGCCTGGCTCCCAACTCAGGCCGTAAAATCAATTGAAGTTGGGAGCTAAGCTCCCAACGATGAAACAGAAAAACGTCCCTCACAGAGAGACGCTGGCGTTGACTAGTAGAATCGTCGCGGAAGAAAGTGGCGACGGGTGGGAAGGCGATTGGCGCGATGAGGGACGGGTTGGTGTGTGATCGCGCTGACTGCGTGCATGTGTGCCATCTTGAGTGCCACGACTCCCAGATGAATCAGCGACGAACCTACTGGTGAGTTTGTGGAGGACTTTTGTTGCGCGGCCTGTTCGATTTCCTCGAGCACCCGACGAGCCGCATCTCGCAGACGTTCTCCCAGTTCTTGAACGAGATCGAATTTTCGAATGGCGCCGTTTCTGGCATTCACGACGATGCCCAACAGGTTGTACGGACCGAAGTTGCGGAATCGGTTCACGATCGTCTGGATCGCGCGAGCGACTTTTTCTCCGACCTGTTGCAAGTCGGCCTTTCGGCTGGAGGCGACAACCTCCAGATACAGGCGAATGCCGCGAGCACGAGTTCGGAGGGCCGCGAGGGCGAAGGTGAGACGCTTGTGTTCGTGCTTGGGCCGGAGCGTCAGCTGCACTTCAAACGCTGGGCGTCCGCGGTGTGCAGAAATGACGAAATCTAGGGCTTCGTGAACGTCCTCTCGTCCCCAGGTTTCTGTGCGACGATGAGCAATGCCCAGTTCGTTCAGTGCACGACTGACGGATTCTTCAAGAACAAGTCCTGCTTGGAAGTAGGCCAATGAGAACCTCCGAAAAGAACGATAACGGTTCCCTGTGTTTGGCGCAAGGGAAAGAAAAAAGCGGGGCTAGATGCCCGCTTCCATTTCTTGCTGTGTGATCTCCTGGATGATTTCGTCAGATTTAGGCGAGGTGATGGCGAGAACGGTTGCCTCGCGGATTTCTGTCATGAGGGCTGGATTTCCTCTGAGGGTCGCTTTTGAGGCCTCTCTTCCTAGGCCCAGCTTTTCCTCTTTGTAATAATAATTGCTTCCACTTTTTTGGATGACCCCGAAAGCGACACCTTGGTCAATGAGATCTCCAGAGATCGAGATTCCTTCGTTGTACATGATGTCGAACTCGCAAGTGCGGAACGGCGGGGCGACTTTGTTTTTGACGATTTTGGCTTTGGTACGATTGCCGATAATTTGTTCGCCTTGTTTGATTTGAGCCGCGCGACGGATTTCGATGCGGATCGAGGCGTAGAACTTGAGTGCGTTGCCACCCGGCGTTGTTTCAGGGTTGCCGAAGACAACGCCAATCTTCATACGAATCTGATTGATGAACACGACGGTAGTTTTTGACTTGCTCACAATCGCGGCAAGTTTGCGCAGGGCTTGGCTCATGAGGCGTGCTTGAAGACCCATGTGTGAGTCTCCCATGTCACCTTCGATTTCTGCTTTTGGTGTGAGAGCCGCAACGGAATCGATGACGATTACGTCGACTGCATTTGAACGCACGAGCGTTTCCACGATTTCTAGTGCCTGTTCGCCTGTGTCAGGTTGGGAGATGAACAGTTCATCAATGTTCACGCCAATTTTTTGTGCGTATTCAGGATCCAAGGCATGCTCTGCATCTACATACGCCGCGAGTCCGCCAGTTTTTTGTACTTCGGCCACGATATGTTGAGCAAGCGTTGATTTTCCAGAAGACTCAGGACCGTAGATTTCGATGATGCGGCCGCGTGGAACACCCATAACACCGAGTGCCAGATCAAGCGAAAGGCAGCCCGTTGAGACAGCCTCCACTTGCATTGTTGTTGCCTCCCCGAGTCGCATAATTGCGCCTTCGCCAAACCGCTGCTTAATTTGCGCAATCGCGTCGAGTGCTGCCCGCGAACGAGCATCTGTTTCAAGTTCTTTCGTGATTTGTTTAGCCATATAAAGATGGACATGAGTTTCAAGTGGAATCAGCTTAGCAGAGTATCAAGGAGAATCAAGCAAGCCTTTTCCAGAGATTGTGGAGCTGTTTGTCAAACGTCACGAGCTCGACTTTCCAGGTGAGTGAGAGAAACAAGAGTATCCAGTCTGTCAGTGAAATTTTTGGTCGATATTGGTTGCGACTTGCAAGATCAAAAGCTTGTCGTTGCGTACTAGCATCGACGTCTCTGACAATAATCGAAGGGTCTTGATGAGAAGAGTCGATGAATGTTTTCGCCAGCTCCCCTCGTTGTTTATAGAGAAGGAACGTGACAGTCTCCTCGATGACAGGTTTCAGCCAAATGAGGTTTTTTTGTTTTTCTTTGAGCTGATCGAATGTTGCATTCGCCTTTTCCGACAAAGAGTCTTCGGGATCCATCATGGCAAGCAGAACGTTGGTATCAATCAGGCTGAGTGTTTCTTCCAATGCCATAAACAATGTCGTCAATTTCTTCGGTGATGTTGCCATCTCCGATCGGCTGTTGATTTTTTCTTAGGATGTCAAGCCACAGCCAAGGTTTTAGTTCTGCTGTTTTTTTGAGTTCTTTTTTTTGCATTTCCCACGGCGTAAACACACCGATTGGTCTTCCATGTTTCATAATGACGTAACGTTTGGTGACCGTACCTTGCACAATAGCGGCAAAGTTTCTTAAAAAATCTCGCACCGAGATGGGTTCTGTGGAAGTCATAGAAAGGAGATAAGATGACTTACAGATTGAGCCTATCATTTTGTCAGACAATTGTCAAACATTTGTCTGACGTCCTGTGGATAGAAAAACTCCGGCGATGCCGGAGTTTTAGTTTGTGAAACTGATTGATCCATCCTGCTTGAGCACGACGCGGCGGTACTCGGTGGCTGGACGTGAATGACGTTTGGTGCTTTCAATGAGAATCACGTTGAGTCCACGTTCAAGAGCCACATCTGTTTCAAACGATCCGTTTTGTGAGAGCAGGACGTCGAGTCCGTTGATGGTGACCCTTGAACCTTCTTCGGCATGTCCTGAAACCGTGACCCGAGCTTGCGCGGTTTGAAATCCATCGGATGGTTCGTAAACGAGAAGATCTGGTGGCGAGATAATCGCACGGATTTGATATCCCATGTAGGAAACGACGCTCACAGCCATGGCGGCGATCACGAAGATTTTGACAAAACGACTTGCAACGAGAAATTGCCAAGCACTTGCGCGACGTCTGGGAAGACGTGCGTTTTTCATGAAGTCACAGGTGCCACATTCCTTTTCAAATTGTTCTAAAAAATAGTCTACATCTCCTCCCAGCGCTCGGATGTAGGTTTTCAAGTAATTGCGAGCGTAGATTGGATCCGGGAGTTTTCCGTAGTCTCCATTTTCAAACGCCACGAGAAACGATTTACGAATTTTGGTCTGAACGGAAAGTTCTGAAAGCGTGAGATTTGCAGAACGTCGAATAGCCTTGAGCTTTGCACCCAAGGTTTCCTGATAATCAAATGTACGTATAACGAATGCCACAGTAATTGCATCTTACCGCTCATCTTCCCCCTCATCAACCTCACCTTTTGCTGCTTGCACCCAATTTTCATCCACCGCGTCTTCCCAGTCAACTGGGGTGATTGTTTGTTTGTCTTCTAGGTCGGATAGGTCTGATGAGTCGGATGGATCTTCATAAGCTTCCTCAAGATCATCCTGCGCTGTTGGCATTGCTTGTTTTATGTTTCCTCCTGGTGGCCATTCGTCAACGAGAATTTCACGCGGCTTGGCGCCGGAACCAGGTCCGATCACTCCAGCTTGTTCCATGAGATCCATAACGCGAGCAGCTCGAGCGTAACCCAGTCGCAGACGTCGTTGCAGGTAAGACGTTGAAGCCTTGCCAGATTCTAGAACGACTGCAATGGCTTGCTCCAGCACAGGATCAGAGTCCCCGTCATCGTCAAACACAGTACCGGCTTTGGTGATTTCGGTGATGGCCATGTTGTAGTCCGGTTCTCCACGGCGTCGCAGGAAGGAGACGATACGTTCGATTTCGTTCGTGGAAATGAAGGCGCCTTGCAGACGTTTAGGTTTGGCGACTTCGGCGGAGGTAAACAACATGTCTCCTCGTCCGAGTAATTTTTCTGCACCTGACTGATCTAAAATAGTCCGTGAGTCAGTCTGGGAAGCAACGGCAAAGGCAATGCGTCCAGGTACGTTTGCTTTGATGAGTCCTGTGATCACGTCAACACTCGGGCGCTGCGTTGCCAGAACGAGGTGAATACCAACAGCGCGAGCCATCTGGGCGATGCGGACGATGGTTGCTTCCACTTCTCTCCCACTCGCTGACATGAGATCCGCCAGCTCATCAATCACCACCACGATTTTTGGCATCCGTTCCTGTGCCCTCGCGTTGTAGCCTGTAATGTCGCGCGCACCAAATTTTGACAGAATGTCCAGACGTCGTTCCATTTCTCGCACTGTCCACTTGAGCGCGTTCACTGTGTCATCCACGTTGGTGATAGGCGGAACCAGCAAATGTGGGATTCCATTATAAATTGTGAGCTCAACACGCTTTGGGTCAATTAGGATTAGTTTCAAATCATCAGGTCCATTTTGAAAGAGCCAAGATATGATCATCGTGTTTAAGCACACACTTTTTCCAGATCCTGTTGCGCCAGCCACCAGCAAGTGCGGCATTTTTTCCAAGGCAATCGTGAGAGTGTCACCAGAAACGTCTTTTCCAAGCGGAATAGAGAGTTGAGAGGAACGTGCCTTGAAACCCTGACTTTCCATCACGTCGCGCAGAGTCACGGTTGCTACTTTTGTATTAGGCACTTCAATACCAACAAGCGACTGGCCTGGGATTGGCGCCTCCATACGAATCGGGTGAGCAGCGAGTGCAAGCGCTAAATCATTTTGGAGACTCACAATGCGTGCGAGCTTGATGCCTTGAGAAGGTCGCAGTGTGTACTGCGTAACCGCGGGACCGACCGAGGTCTTCCCCATCTCCACATCAATGCCAAATTCGCGAAATGTTTTTTCGATCACTTCCTTGTTGCGTTCGATGTCACCTGGCTGAGCTTTTGAGGCAGATCGCTCGAGCAGGTTCATCGGAATTGCAATCTCACGGTGCTGTTTAGACATGAGTGCGACTTCTTCTTGTTTTTTTTCCTTGACTTCAGAATGGCGGAACAGTTCACGCGATGCTGTTTCCTCCTCCTTTTTTTGCTCCTCAATAAATAGGTCGTCCTCTTGATCGTTCTCTTGTACTTCTTGATCATCTTCTCCCTCTACTGCCTGTTTTTTTTCCCGATGGACTATGGTTCCAAACCATCCAGTGAGATGTGAGTGAAGGCCAAAGAGACTGCGAAGTGATGTGTTGAAAATGAGGAGAACTGAGACCAAGAGGATCGCCGCTGTGGTGAGCACAGCTCCCCAGTAACCGACAAAGTTGGGAAGGAGGATCGCGAGAAACTGTCCAAGGTATCCTCCAGCAAGCGTGAGGTCTGTTGTGAAAGGTTCTGGTCGGTCAACGAGAAAAAGATTCAGAAGTGCGTTGAAGGAGAGAAAGAAAAAGAACAGACCGAAATAATTCCAGGTTGAGAGTGTTCCGCGTTCAGGGTAAGCCATGGAAGCGCCCATGATGATAAGCACAATGGGCACCAAGAATCGATCTATTCCAAAGAAGGTTGAGAGGAGTTCATAAATCCACACACCTAAATTTCCAGCGATGTGAAAGAAGGACAAGAAGATGAGCGCGGAAGCGGCTAGGAGCAAAACCACAAGAATTCCTCGCTTGGTTTCCGTGTTCATCTTGATTCCACGAGATCCAGCGCTTCTGTTTCCTACAAAATTCTTTTTGCGTCGAGCCATAATGAATCCATTTTAACACAATTGACAGAAACATCGTTTTCTGGTAATTTTCTTCGTTTCTTAGCGGGTGTTATACAACCCGTTTGG
>CAYHRJ010000031.1:0-8625 GCA_964359095.1 uncultured Gammaproteobacteria bacterium
GTCCATCTGGGCGGCACCGGTGATCATGTTTTTAATATAGTCGGCGTGACCTGGACAGTCGACGTGCGCATAGTGACGCTTGTCAGACTCGTACTCACAGTGAGCCGTGGCGATCGTGATTCCACGAGCCTTGGACTCAGGAGCTTTATCCAAATCATCCACGCCCTTTTTCTGGGCGGTCATGCCTTTCGCGTTCAAAACGGCGAGCAAGGCGGCCGTGGTCGTGGTTTTGCCATGGTCAACGTGACCAATGGTACCAACGTTCACATGCGGCTTAGTGCGCTGAAAGAGTTCAGCCATACGATTGAAAGTAAGGGCAATTTTTACCCAAAATTATTTACGTTTTTAACTCTGCGCCTCCTTTTTTGAAGACGTGCGAAAGTATAACAAAGAGCCTAAAAACACGCAAGTCTCGGGTCAGTGGTAGTTATGAACACGCCTGTGGATGCTATTCGACAGGCTCCAAGTAGAACTGCTCCTCGCCAAAATCCTCATCTTTTTTGGAATCTTGTGCTCCTCCCCTTGGCAAGGGGAGGTCGGGAGGGGTCTTGACTGGAGCAACTGATTCAATAGCTTCCTTCACGTTTCTTTTGGCAAATTCCTCGTACTGCTTCTCAAGATTGACCATTTCGTCCTCTGACAAATTGTCTGGATCCCAGGTTTCTGAGTGATTTTTGCCCTCTGACATGACGTCCCAGATGTCTGGAGTTGTAGGTTGGAGTTCGGATGGAGGATCGGATTCAAACTCGGAATCCTGAAGAATCTCATACTTATGCAGATCCATGACAACGAATCCTTCGTCTGAATCCTTTTCAACCACAACCATTGTGTCTCCAGTACGACGAACGAGGTCCAGGATGCGTTGTAGGTGACTACTCATAGTGCGGGCATTGTAGCCCAGGAGAGTTAGGTGTCAAGAAAGCTGTTTAAGGCTGTTTCTAGGGCATAAACCCTATAATCGTTTGACAGAAGTCCTGAACTCTGATACTCTGTTCTCTTGTGCAGTATCGATACAACCTTTTGAAGCTTGTCCTCACGAGGAAACATCTGGGAATAGATGCACAGGAAAGAAGTAGATGAACTGGAAAAAGTTACACTGTAAGCCAGAAACAGAACTTCCACCCCAAGATGTAAATCCACCGTAGCCTTGTGCGAAGGTGGATGAAAAAAGCACCCGAGTCCATGACCCGAGTGTTTTTTGTTTTCAGTAGCTTCGCTCCAATTTATTCAGCCGCCTTCTTTAGCTGTTCTAGATAGAGACTGACGCGCTCTTGAGCCATGGGACTCTGACTATTTCTCCCGTTCATGATGCGTGTCAACATGTCGTACATACGTGTCAAACGAAAATTCCTGACTTTTTCAGGGTCACCGGCCGTGACGTGATCAATGATGACGGCTTCGTCAAATTCGACGGCCGCATCAAGCCACATGTTTTCTACATTCTTTTTTATTGGATCGTACAGCTCGGGACGATTTTGCTGGACGTGTTTGAGAAACGTCGACTTATTCAAAATCTCTGACCAATCATGATATTGATTTGAAATTCGCAGACCTTCAAAATCAAGAAGTGCTACTTCTAAGTTTCCACCATCTGCCTGCTTGATAAAAATATTATCACCATGCGCATCTCCGTGTACGAGAGTTGGTTCCTCAGCGATTAAGGAAGTAGCGGCCTGCTCAAACATCTCTTGAAGAGCTGTTGCTGTTTCAGGATCAATCCTTCCTTCTTTCGCCAGCTCACCAAGAAAATACGATGCATCACGAACGATCTTTCCTCCATCATGGGTTGGCAAACCACTTTCGCGCACAGCATCTGTCACGGTAAGCCGCCTAAGATTATCGATCACTCTTCCAATGACATCCACCTTCTGCGCTCCCGTAAGATTTCGTTTCAGTTCTGGATCGTCTTGTAAGTATTCCGTCGCGAGTCCTACCATTTCCTCATTTCCATATATTTCCCCAACCTGTCGAACAAAATGCACGTCAAGTTCGGCTCCAGCTTTCACGAGAGCACCATCGATAACTCGAAGGTTGCGAGATTCATTTTTAATCGTCTCCGTATCTTTTGCCTCACCCACTTTAAATACCACTTCTTGATCGCCCAAATTTCCACGTTGTATTAAAAACCGTTCATGCTTGGCAGGATCAAATTGTTTATAGGGTTTTGTTTCTGCGCTGACCCTTCCGTCAACAGACTCAATTAACGCAAGAGCTTTCGACGTTTTCGCCGACTCCGCTTGATTCTCTATTTCATTTTCCTTTCCCGCAACAGCCGCACATTTTGGCGCATGACCAGCATGGGCAGGATAGCCACAGGAGGGACAAAGGTTGGATGTTTGTTCATGAGGCACACGAGACTTTCCAATAGGAAAACAGATATCTTAAAATTTATTTCTTTGATTCGTTACGCTGTGCTGTAAGTTCTTTATCTGCTTGAAAGATTAGATCACGAATAAACTCACCATACTTATCTGAGTCCTGTGTGTCTGTTGGCGGATGATCTTTGACCATTGCTTGTACTTTATTTTTCAACTCATCCGCATGATCATAGTTTCCTTTTCTTAGAAATGAAATAAAACTTTTTATATTCTCATCAATGGTCGCACTCAAGTCAGACTCCGCATCTGTATCTTTTCTCCAGAATCCTGATTCAGGAGGTGGCAATTCATCATAAATACTGGGTTCACCAAAGACACTCTGCCCTGCATCGATTTCCTTCTCAGCCTGCGCTCTGATTTCTGCATCAGAACGCGTCTCTCCTACATTTCCTTTGATACCAGTCGTCTTCGCGTCACTTAACTTCTGACGTTCCATTTTGGCTGCGTGCTCGGCAGCAACAGCGGCAGCGGCTTCCTCGGTAGGATTTTTTAAATCCATACCAAACATCTTCGCATGATGTAACCGCAGGCGTGCTATTTTGGCTGCGTGCTCAGCAGCAGCTGCCTCCTCGGCAGGATTTCTTGAATCGATTCCCATATTATTCTTCTCTTAAGAAATTAGTTACTCATATATTACCCCCCCCCCTCGATAATCTGTCAATGGCATTATCTAAAAAGCATCCGAGTCTATGACCCGAGTGTTTTTTGGTTATAGTAACTGCACCGACTTCTCTTGGATCTTATGGATCCCCATCTTTTTTGGAAAGTGACATTATTTTCTCTCCTTCATTAAACTTCACGATAAACTGATCGAAAAAATCCTTCCGACCAATGATTCCATACATAAACTGACTTACATTCGATAGAAACCCGACATCAACAAAAAAAGACTTTTCAGCTACCTCTATTTGAAGAGTCTTCAGATAATAGGTAAGCGGTATGGCACCAACGCCAGCCACCATTCCCTTTTCGCATGTTTTCAAATCGACACCGAGAAACATCGCGACCTCCATCCCAAACATGCACATATCTGCTCCTGAATCCACCAACCCCTCGTAATCCAATTCACGATCTCCGTGACGGAGCGTTAATCAAATGACAGGACGTTGTACTCCATCAGAATACCGCTTATAGGGAAAGTCCATAGCCACCGACAAAAGGGATGAGTTGTTCAGGCATCCGTGTCATGATGGGCTTACGATAACCTTGCATAATCGCCTTATCGTATGCTTCCTGAAGCGTGTCACCGTTTGCGATCACAGTTACTTCATCCTGTTTCAAAGCCACCCACTTCCCTTTATTTTTTTGATAAATTAGTTCCCAGTCAATGACCATATATAGCACTCTATCACATTCCTTGATAAACCAAAACATGACCACCAATTAAAAACACCCGAACTAGAATCGAGTGTTTTTGTTTACAGCAACCTGCCAGACTTTTCAGCAGCTTCGCTCCACGCTTTCAAAAAATCACTCACAAAAGGGGTGAGGCCTTGAGGTGATTGAAGATAATCACCGAGCGTGAGGGCCACCGTGATCAGAACGTGATAGGGTTCCTGACCCAGATGCTCTGCGCGTTTCCAGGCTGGGTGAGCGGTGTTCACGATCACTTTCTCTTCGATCAACTTCCCAAGGAGCAAGCAAGTTGTCTCGTCGAGAAAATCTTCAAACGCTATTTCCATTCCAGGTTGACGTTCACGTTTTGTCTGCTTCCCATCGGGATCAACATTGAGCGAGGTATGAACACGTTTTTGTGAGGGCAACGCGTCATCGATCTTTTTGTTGATCTGCACCTGATCGAGAGATTCTGCAGAGACACGCTTGTCCTTCTTTTGAGCCTTCCCCTCACTCGCCTTGCGCCGCCTCCAATGTTCCCCCACCAACGCTTCCAGTTCAGGAAATGCATCACTCATGAGCGAAAGGGCTCCCTCAATATCCTGCGTCAACGGTTTGTAGGCTGATGGCGTCTTGCTCTCATCTTTTTTCTCTTCGACCTCACCCAGTTCACGCAAGACAGGCAGCACGGCATGCTGAATCGCTTTTCGAATATCGTAATATTTTTTCAGGGCATTCGGTGTCGTGAGAAAGTCTGATTTGTTCGTTGTAAGAATTTCAGACAACGCAGGAACTTCCACAACACCCAAAAGCAGTTCTGGATGCTTGAGTGAGATGCCCAACCACTCCCAGCCTCCTCGAATCACTTTTCCATACGTAGAAATACGCAGACCGTTGTCCGTAGGTCTCACAGGATCTCGACCAAATAATCGACTCCAAAAATTTTCATCCATGTTGGCCTTCTCAATGAATCCTGCTCCAATCGCTTTCCGATTTTTTCCAACATGCACAAAGAAAGAACGCGTGTGTCCTCCAAGTGGCAGAGCGCGAATCTTCTCTCTATCCACCAAAAGATCGATGGGCTTCTTATACATCGTCTTCAATACCTTATCGATCTCTTCATTGTACGCCACGAGAGGATAAAAATGTCGTTGAACCGTCTTCGTTAAAAACGTCGGATCCAACAACGAACTTGTCAGATCTTTGAGGATGATCGTCACCGCTGTTCCTTTCCCGTTTTCAATCAAACCGCTAAACGGCACAAACTTCCATGGCGCTCGAAACGCATTTTTGAGGAACCATTCAGCTGCTCCCTGCGCGCCATTCTTTCCACGCGTCTCTGTCACGACTTTTTCCGCAACCAATAGAGACAGCTTCGCGCCAACTCCGGCAAAGCCAATCCCAGCCCCGCGTTCCTTTGTGCTGGCCGCGATGTTGTGATAACTACGCAGGGCTTCACGGTTCATCCCTGTCCCATTATCGGTACAACGAAAAATGCACTGCGATGGTTGTGTCTCAAGTTGAATGCGCGTGGCGCCACTATCAAGAGCGTTGGCAATCAGTTCCGTCACAATCACTTCCTCAACAGGTGAAGCATACGCATCACGCAAATCCTCCAACAGATGTCTCAGATTCACTCGTGTTTCATTGACCATACAGGGACAAATGTGTCACGGATAGAAAGAAAAAACAAGACGACATGCTATCATGAGACAGTAACAATCGTCGTATGCATCCCCAACAATTAACATCAATCCATGTCTCTTTGATCTTTGATCCTGGACTGGAACTCATCACCGGAAACCGTCGGATGGACATCGTCGTAAGTGAAGGAGCAACATTTTTGTTCCTGTTGCATTCGCTGTGTACGTCGTATCCCCCAATTCAGCATCTCTATCCTCCAGGGAAACTCGGCTTTCTGGTCAACGGCCTTCCACTGAAAGTAGACTCTGTGCTCCACGAAGGAGATGAAATTTTTTTCAAAGACTGTTTGTAAAACACCCTGAGTTCAATGGAAGGGTGTTTTTTGTTTGCCTAGCGGATAACGCCGCCCCATTCGATCACCTCAAATCCATCTCGATTCGCTCGAGGGAGTCGAGCAGGTGGTTTTGAGGGCTCCGAGACTTGGAGCTCGGAGTAGTCCATCAGGATGCGGAAAATATTGTCAGGTGTGGTGGAGAGACTCAGTGGAGCAAGCGCATCCATCACCATCGTCCCATGAAAACCAATCTTGTAATACGGCGCGGCTTGCATTCGTGGCAACCAGAACTCGAGAAAGTCAGCTGTTTCGTTTTGTGTGAGATTCATTTTTAAGAGTGTCTCTCTCAGGAATGATCCAACATCACTCTTTGCTACAACCCAATAGGACTCTGGAGCAGAGTAGAGACCGCCTCGTCCTTCCCAGAACAGATATGGATACTCAAGGCCGTCCGCGCGATTTACCAAACGACCATCTGGATATGCTGTCACGTTCCATCCGTTGTTGTACGCAGGCTCGGTGTACGAGAACCCGCCACGCGGATTTACCCACACGCTCATGTCCGTTGTCTGTTCAGGATAAAGATAGATGACCGGCTTGCCGCACTCGGCGGGTGGAATGATTTCATCAAGCATGAACTCCACCCAACGACCAAAGGAATCTTGGAAGTAGAAGTAAGGATGTGAAAAGTCGGCATACGTTTGGGGTTCCTCCTCACTTCCAAACCTGATCGAATTAAATGCATCTGCGTAATACTCAACCTCGTAACTCGCTGGTTCATAGACGACAGTCTCCGTTCCTTTTCCAGGAGTGATTCCGACACCCACCTGTTGTAAAGCAAGCGTATCGACATCCTCTTGTGAAACGACATGTGTCACCGTCGTGAATCCGCATCCACCGACAGCGCCCTTCAAATACGTCGCGGTATTCGTAGACCCATCACTCCATCTCACATTGGGAACGCCAGTCGACGGATTTGTGTAGCCATCGTTGACCTCATTTGCAAAGAACGGAACGATCAGATCGTAGAACAGCACACGGCCATCTTCGTCGACGAGAAAAAATTCGTTTTTCCCAACTTCGGTTTGACCTTCAAGGACCATTCCGTCTACATCGACTTTTGGATTATGGAGGTACAGCGTACTTCCGTCCGATAGTGTGACCGACTCAGTTGCACCCGTGAGCGAGATCGCTTCATCAGAATACAATCGATGCCAGTAGCCGATAAAAGCAAATTCGTTCCCTGGTGGAGGTTCGACAAATGTGCTCTCGATCTCCAGCTCGGGAATAAATGCCTCCGTATCGATCACATAGCCTGAAAGTTTGGCGATTTGTGACTCCGCGAGAAAACCTGACGCTGTTCCAACATAGGAACCCAACGACCAATCTAGACCTCGGGCGTGTGTATCTAAGATCACAGGAGACCCGACACCTGATGGATCTATCAGGAAATAAAACGTCTGATAATACACTCCCATGCCAGACATCGGAACGCTTGTCATCACCAGCACCCGTCCATCGTAAACGCCGCCGATCACCGTCCCAAGTTTGTACGACCAGCGAGTCATGTCATGCGGATCCTCAGCACAAATTGCCTGTTCACCATTGGGATCGTGGTAGCACAGCGCCTCACCAAAGGCCACGTCATCTGGATACGTCGGCTGCTGATCTGGAGCGATCCAGTCGATGGTGAGCTCGCCGGTCGCTACATACTCAACAGGGATGATGTCTTGTGCGACCTCCTCATCAACAACCGTCTCCTCATCAACAACCGGATAGACACTATCAGTATCGTCTCGATCGTCCAGTCGGTCAGAAAAATACACACCGACCGCAAAGGCGATGACACACAGAGATCCACAAAGAATGAACGCGAACAAGGACTGAGGCGTTTTGGGTTCGTTTGGTTCAGGATGAAGGTTCATCATAAAAAATGGTTATTGGGTTTGTTGAAATATTTCGATCGAAAAGAAGCTGTTCAGCTTCTTCGTCCGACATCGGCGTAGGCTGTCCACCCATCGTCGAAACTGATGACAAATAAAGTGTAGCATTATCCGTGCCTAGGATCACGCCAAGCGTCATCCCTTTGACAGTCTCGTCGAACTCTTGGTCAAAGATGAAATTCCCAAGTGAGTAGATGACTGGCACGTTGTCGACCACTTCGATTCCTTGCACGACGTGTGGATGCGCACCGACGATCAAGTCTGCACCTGCCGTGATCATGGCCGCTGCCATCTCCCGCTGATGATCTTGTGGAGCCGTGACATACTCCTCGCCCCAGTGCGGCATCACGATAACAAATCGACCAGCCTCAGCCTCGATAATTGGGGTCAGGTCGGGAATCGGGAATCCAAACTGATGATAACCGATCAGACTGATTTCCAAATCACAACCAAATTCGTCACAGACGTCATACCGATACACATCGTCGCTTGAATTATAGCCGCCAAACCATTCGATACCAAGATCCGTAAGACGATCTCGAGTTTCCTGCTCACCCTCTGCTCCGTAATCATCCGCGTGGTTATTAGCGAGGCTCACAACCTCGATGAACGGCTTGATCGCTTCTACAAACTCTGGCGCAAAGGTGAAGATGAACGGCGGTTCGTGCGTCATGAGACTCTCTTTCTCACTGATTGTCCCCTCGAGATTCGCGATCCTGAGCGTGGATCCTTGTAAGTAACGCGTGACGTTCTCCCATGGATAATCGACGCCATACTCTTCGATCTTTGTCCGCACTCCACGATCGAGCATCACGTCGCCGACGAAATGCAAACTCACAAATGGATCATGAACTGGATCGCCTTCTTGAAAATAGCCGAGGATGTGGCTGGTGTTCTCTTTCCAATCCGTCGTTGCTCCCATCGAAAGAGAAGATCCGTGGTGAGTCTGTGTGAAGGTCTGCGTGCCACGCAAACGGTTTACTTCAAACAG
>CAYHRJ010000031.1:8725-11689 GCA_964359095.1 uncultured Gammaproteobacteria bacterium
GGCTCAAGCGAGAGATCGGGAACGGCGGCGCGCAGGGCATCGACCGCGTCCTCATCAACACGCAGCTCACCACCAGGTGTGTCCCACGAACCGTACGTCGTCTGCATGGCGAAACGTCCTTGCGAGAAATGATTGGGTGAAAGAATCACGACGGTCTTCTCATCACCCGTACCGAGCGCAGCAAATACCTGAGCGATCTTGTCAGCGACGAGCAGGTGATGCGCAACGATCGCACTGCGTGCTCCTGTTCTCTCAATCGATGCAGCTGTTTTGTTCGCACGCTCATACAGCGACTCAGCTGTGTAGCCGTACGAAAAAACCGATCCACTATCTGATTCGGTTTGTGTGCTCTCATCTATTTCTGAGAAACCCCCCACGATCATCCCAAACAAAAAAGCGGCAAGAACGCCGAAAAACAGAAACCAGATCCGAGAGCGTTTCATAGAATGGGGTCAGGTCGGACTACGGACTTTTTGATGAGTGGTATGATTTCTTTACGCATAATGATTCCCTCACGAACGGCGGTGTTCCCCGTGAACGTCACTCCGAGAGCCTCAGTGAGAAGCGCTTGTGCAACCGAATCGGCTGTCACGAACCGGTTGAGCTTTTTTTCAATATCTAGAACCGTCAAAAAAATAACATCAAGCTTGTTTTGTTCACGCAGCCGATCGAGGATCTCCAAGATCTCGTCATAACGATTTACAACCAGTGACTCTGACCCAACCATCTCAAGTTGAACGATTCCCAGACGCTTGTCACCCATTTCAAAAATCGCGGTCTCGATATCCATGGCTTGCTCAAGTTTTTCACCGGTGAAATCGGACTTGGCAGCAAACATGTCATGAACAAATGACTCTGACAAAGGAGCAATCTCATGCAACCACTTCATCATTAAGTGATCTCGATCTGTTGTCGTGCTCGCCTGAAAGTTTTGCGTATTCGAAATAATCGCCGCCTGCAATAATTGCGCCGACTTCGTGCTTGGCAAAAAATTCTGCTCATGAAACTTTTCTGCCACCAACGTCGCTGCCGCGCCAACAAGTTCAACTTGAACCTTCGCATGCGCAAACAGATGTGCGTCATTCATCTGTCTGTGATCGATGACTTCGATCACCTGTTCAGGTACCAGTCGTCCCTCAAAATGAACCAGCTCGCTCGCGTCCAGAATAATCACTCGTTCGTCTTGCGCAAATGATTCTCGATCAGCCGGACGTGGAACCTCGAGTATCGACAAAGCAAACTCCGCCTCAACCGTAGGATGCCCCATCAAACAGACCATGGCTGACGTGCCTGTTGCGTTTAGAAGCTCAGCATAAGCTACCGCACACGCAACACCATCAAGATCAGGATCAACGTAGCTGGTCGTAAAGATTGGTTTCATAAACATCGTCGCTCTCAGTCAACATTTTTTCCATCAACTAAACTAGTAATACTCACGCAACATCATACTTCAGATGCAAATACGAATCTTTCAACACCTCACTCTTTACGAGTCTCAACACTTTCAACTGCGACAACTCTGCTGGTGTATGCAAAGCTTCTCCGTCAATGAGTGTCGGCGTTGTGTTTCCACCTACCACCAAAGGTGCCACGACGATGGAGAGATGATCAACAAGGCCACTTCGAATGAATGTCGCATTCAATGTCCCACCAGATTGGATCGTCATCCGATCAATGGCGAACTCTGTTTTCAATCGTGAAAAAAGATCCTCGAAATCAATATGACCTTCGTAAGGAATCAAAACAACATTGTCGTGTTCCGGCAGGAATGCAGGTTGCTGATGATTTGTCGTGACTAGATACAACGTTTTCACCCATTTTGAAAGATACTCGATACCACTCCTGGTCAGATGCGTTTTGTTATCGATAATAACAAAACTCACTGGAATTTTGGTTGGCTCATCTGTTCTCTCATTCACACCGATTTTTGCCATGACTCGACCAGTGTTGAGAGAAAACAAGTCGGTCTGTTGCTCGAGTGTGTAGTACTGCTGAAGACCTTCTTTGATTCCAACAACCTCTCGTAAATCACGATCGAAATCCAAGGCGTCTGTATCGCCGGTAGAAATTTTGCCATCGACAGACATGAGCATGAAGAGGGTTGTTTCTGGTCGGTTCATACTTACAAAAAAATATCAGTCTTTAATTTTATTGCTTCCTCAAGAAAAAAAACTTTCCAGACACGTGGATCGAGCTCGATAAGCAGGCGAGGATAATCCGGAGCTTCCTCAGCTTTCACAAACTGTGTCCCTAACTGAACGGGATCAATATGCCAGTCAAACTTTGCCTTTGCCTTCATGATCAGATCGGAAATCGTGAATCCTGCTTTTTGGCAGATGAGATAGAGATCAATGTAATCACGCGCCTTTGTCCGTTGATAAATCGTGAACAGTTTATTGACGGCGATGTCGAGCAAGCTGTCGAGCTCGATTCCATACTCCTTCGCCCCATGTTCGATCCGCGGGAATGGAAAGTACGTGAACTCCATCTTGAGGACTCCACTCTCGAACTGTAAAAAAAATAAATTTCGATTGAGGCTCGACTGAAAGTCGATTGAGGTAAAACCCAACTCCTGCTTCGTGTCACGAAAAAAGACGTTCAGAGCCGCAGGATCGATTTCCTCCTCAGAAAAAAAATCCAAATCCTCGGAATAGCGATGCTGTAAATAAAAAGCTGCCAGCGGGGTTCCGCCGGTGAGATAAAATTGTTTTGTCATGGACGGATTCTTTCCGATCAACTGAAGAACCGCGACCTGATCTTTTGTCAAAATCTCAACCATGAAGAAGGAGGTTTAAAAACTTGCGACGACCTGGATCAAGTTCAAGACGATCCCAGTACTTTCTCAAATCGCTTTCCTGAATTTTCCCTCCATCCAAACCAAAATTTACCAGTTGTTCGATCTTCCAAATGGCGTATTTCTCTGGATCTTTTTGGAGCTGTGTGGTGTCCGTAGACCAGTTATAC
>CAYHRJ010000032.1:0-2209 GCA_964359095.1 uncultured Gammaproteobacteria bacterium
GGAGAAAGTTTGAGTCCGAACTTTTTTTCCACGTCCAACCGAACCTGCTCCAACGAAGTTTGCTTGAGAATAAAGTACAGGTCGACAAAATCTTTTGGATCAAAGCGGTCAATGAGAGCGGCAAGTTTATTTGCAGAGACATCTCGCAAACTATCAACCCGAACAACGTTGATTGTCTCGATGGGATTCAGTTGTGTAAATGGGTACTTGGTGAATTCCAATTTTAATTCGTCGTTCTCGATCATAAAAAAGAACATGCGTCGGTCATGGAGTTTTTCGTATCGTGTTGATGTTGCTCCGATGGCCTCAGCGATTTTTTTGACAGCCGTTTCGATTGCGACAGGATCAGGATCTGCAGGAGTGAAGAAATCTAGATCATCTGAAAAACGATGATGAAAATAATAGGCGGCTAAGGCCGTTCCGCCACTCAGGTAGAAAGCGTTCAACTCAGGGACTCCATTCACCATGGTCAAGACCTGTTGTTGAAGTGGCGTTAAAACGGTTTGTTCCATAGAAGCAGCTCAAGAAAGGCTCGACGATTTTCAGGAATGTTCAGTTGTGGGAGGTATTTTTCCAACAGTGCCCGGTTGAGTTTGACGTCATCACCGCCATAGTTAATCAAACGCTCCAGACCCCAAATTGGATCGGCTTTTGCTTGTTTTTCAAATGCGTCTTTGTCGTAATCCCATGGCATAGTGTTTGAATCCTATCACTAAGATGCGCCTCTTCCAAACAATACCACCAAAGGCGTTTTGAGCAAGATGAACAAATCAAGCCATGGATTCCAGTGTTCGATGTAATAGGTGTCCAGGCGTACTTCAGAATCGAAATCCAAGTCTGCGCGGCCGGAGATTTGTGCCATGCCGGTGATGCCGGGTTTTACGGTCATGACTTTTCGATGTTCTGGTTTGTATCGGTCGACTTCTTCTGGTAGATGCGGGCGTGGGCCTACTAGACTCATTCGACCTATCAGAACCAGAAAAAACTCAGGTAACTCATCGATAGAAAATTTTCGAATGAACGATCCAACTCGCGTGATACGAGGATCGTTTTTGATTTTGACGAGCGGCGTGCCGTGGCGTGAGTCGTCTGCGGAGAGCTCGTCGTAGCGCATTGAGTGTGTGCCTGGTCGCATGGAACGGAATTTGAGATAGCGAAACGGGCGGCCACCTTGTCCTATGCGTTCAACAGGCGAACCATCATCGAGTTTTGAGAAAAAGATGGATCCACGCGAGTCGAGTTTAATGGCAATGGCTGTGACGAACATGATCGGGGAGGTGAGCAAGATGAGGATGCTCGCGCCAGCGATATCAAACAGACGTTTGTAGATTGCCCCCCAACCGTCCAGTGGTGTCTTTTGTACTTCGATGACGGGCACACCAGCGTACATGTGGATGATGGAACGTCCCACGGCTGCGGTGAACAGATCTGCCGAGTAGCGGAACACGAGATGCTCTTGTTCGGTGAACGCGATGAGCTCAAGCGTCTGGTGGCGCGTGGCTTCGGGATCTGCCAAAACGATCTCGTCGAGTTCATCTTTACGTTTCATCTCACGCAGGTGTGTTGCGACGTTTTTGTTAAACGTCTTGAAGTGACCAACGACGCGGAATCCTAGACGGCGTTTGTGTTTGAATTCATCCATGAGGGCTTTAGTCACGCTCGTGTCTCCGATGATGACTACGCGATGGATGCCAATGCCAAAGTGAAGGAGTGATCGTTGGAATCCGCGCACCGTGAGGCGTGTGAGGCAGACGAAGAGGATTGCCAAGATCCAAGCTGCAAGTGCGATGAATCTGGATTCAAACAGCACGCGAGAAAAAAAAGAAATCGCGAATACGAGCGCCATGCCAGCTGAACAGGCCAGAGTAATACGAGAGAGTTCGTGGCCCACAGAGGAACGTCTTGTGTTGTATAAACCCGTGATCGCAAAGATGAGGATGAACAGAAGCGTGGTGGGCGTGACGACTGTGAAATAGCTGTCTAAGTTTAAATCAAAAATTACCGGACGAATCTGTGTGAAGGCTGGATGGTAACGCGCTAAGAAAGCAGCCATGGCTGCGGCTGTAAGCGCGAAAAAATCAAATGGGACAAGAGCGAGAGTGAAAGCCAATTCAGATCGCTTCATACGACCCTTATGCTATCAAAATTGCTTGACATCGACCAGAGTCTCTGATATCTTTTTTTCGTCCAAGGACTGTCGGATGGCTAC
>CAYHRJ010000032.1:2309-11363 GCA_964359095.1 uncultured Gammaproteobacteria bacterium
GAGGAAAGTCCGAACACCTGTTGTGTCGCAAGACATAACACAAAAGAGAGTCGCTAACGGCGACCAGGTATAAGAATTGGGGCTCGCGGAATTGGAGAAATCTGTTCCATGACTCCTGACTCAAAACCTAGGGAAAGTACCACAGAGACTATACTAGCCAAAGACTTCGTCCTCCTTCGCTAAAGCTTCGGAGGATGCCTGCGGCAAAACGTGAAAAGTGAGGCGGTGTTGAGCAATCAGCTACGCTTCTCGCTCCATGGTGACATGGATTGTGGCAAACCCTTCCGCATCGATTCATCAAAAATGAATAGGTGCGGATCCGCCGAAGCTCGGTTCTACCGAGCGAAGGTGGACTCTGGTGCAAGAGCAAATTAGGTAGCTCGCTTGAGCCGGCCAGCAATGGTCGGTCTAGATAGATTGCCATCTCGTCCGACGTTACGTCGGACAAGACAAAATTCGGCTTACAGACAGTTCCTAGGACACCTAAAATACTCGCCTCGTGCGAGTATTTTTGATTGATTAGAGCGTCACGCCGATTTTTTTTCGCACATCGATCATTTTTTTCTCAGCGATGGCTTTGGCGCGGAAGGCGCCGTTGTCGAGGATTCTCAGGAGCTCTGTTGGACTGCCAAGATAGCGATTGATTTTTTCTTGAAGGGGAGTGAGAAAAGCGGTGAGTTCGCGCGCGAGGTCGGTTTTGAAATCGCCGTAGCCTTTGCCTTCGTAGGCGGTTTCAATTTCTTTGGTCGTCCGTCTTGTAACGAGCGAGAGGATCGTGATCAAGTTGGTGATCCCTGGTCGTGATGGACTTACGCGAATTGTTCCTTCCGAGTCAGTGACCGCGGCTTTGATTTTTTTGAGGACAGTCTTCTCATCGTCCATGAGCGAGATGAAGTTTTTTTCACTTGCCGCAGACTTTGACATTTTTTTTTCTGGGTCATCGAGTGCCATGATGCGCGCCCCTTGTTTTCGGATCTCGGGTTTTGGGATTGTGAATGTCTCGCCAAATTTTTTGTTGAAGCGTTCGGCTAAGTCACGCGCTAGCTCGACGTGTTGTTTTTGATCATCACCAACCGGTACGACCTCAGTATCGTAGAGCAGAATGTCCGCAGCCATCAGGACGGGATAATCAAACAATCCAACCGAGACGCTCTCGCCTTTGCCCAGAGCTTTATCTTTGTACTGCGTCATCCTCTCAAGCTCTCCCATGCGAACGAGACAGTTCAAGATCCATGCAAGTTCCGTGTGTTCAGAGACTCTCGACTGCTGAAAGAGGATTGTTTTTTCAGGATCAATGCCACAGGCCAGGTACGTCGCCGCGGCAAACAAGCTATTGCGTCGAAGTTCTGCTGGATCCTGCGTCACTGTGATCGCATGGTAGTCGACCATGAAGAGCAGGTTCTGATTCCCCGCAGCCTGAAGATTCACCATGGGCTCAATGGCGCCAAAGTAGTTGCCGATATGCAGGACGCCGGAGGGTTGCAGAGCGGTGAGAATGCGACTCATACTTCTTCAAGATCGGTTACGTGATTTTTCCTCTGTGATGATCAAGTTCAAATAGGATGTGTTGGAGGTGGTCGTTCATTTCTTTTTGAGAGACCGTTTCTCGGTCGCCTTTAAAGTAGATCGTTACAGGAACAAGTAAATCGTCTACGTCAACGACGAGCAGAATCAATCGAAACGCGTTGCTTTTTCCGCGACGCAGGCTCTTCGCGCTGAGTCGAACTTTATAGACGTCGTCGCCGAGGTGGTCGTGGTGGTCTGGATGAAAGGTATGAAGCGTGTTGATGACAGCATCCTTCAAGTCACGATGTTTTTTGACGAGTGGTTTGAGCTGACGCTTGAAGTAAGAAAGGACGATAATTTTCGACATATCCTTATACATCCGCTAGCTGTTCCTGGATGGATGGCATGGTTCGACCACGATACTGTTTTGAAATCATCTTCTTGATCGACTTCGTCAGAAAGTGGAAACGCTCTTCTTCAGATGTCACGGGTTTATCGAGAAGATCGATGAAATGAACGGCGGCAAAGCGAAAAAATTCCGCTTTGCTCGCGAATCCTTTTTGTCGAATCGTTTCGTCGACGCGCTTTTCAAGAACCTGTGGAATGGAAAAATTTACGATAGACATACAGTGATGATTAGATATCGAATCTATGGGTAGCGTATCGCACAGATAAGCGCGTGTCAACGCAAAACTCCTAACCCTTATGTGGTCAGGAGTTTTATGGTTATTACACTTCGATAACGACTGGCAATATCATCGGCCTTCGTTCCGTCTTTTTGTAGAGGAATTTTCCGACTTCGTCGCGGATGCGTTCGCGGGTGTACTTGGGATCAGCGGAAGATCTTGGATCGTTGTCGAGCATGGCTTTCTTCACTTCTGCGCGCGTGGCGGTAATGAGTTCTTGTTGGTCTTTCATGAAGATGAAACCTCGACTGACAATGTCTGGGTTTCCAATGAGTTTTCCTGTGCTCTTTTCGATTTGGACGATCACGATCACCATGCCGTCCTCGGCGAGCACCTGGCGATCACGCAAGACGACTTGCGAGACATCGCCTACGCCCAAGCCGTCCACGAAGACATAATCGGTAGGAACCTTTTCTTTGCGCAACACGCCGTGGCCTTTTGTGAACTCCATGATCTGCCCGTTGTCCACCACGAAGACGTTTTCTTTGGTCCATCCCATGGAATAGGCAACCTTGGCGTTCTCACGCAACAAGAAGTGATTGCCCTCGATAGGAACGTAGTACTTGGGTTTGAACAGCGCGAGCATGAGCTTGATGTCTTCTTTTTTGGCGTGGCCTCCGGCGTGGACGTCCATCATCTTGTAGTTGATGACGTTTGCGCCCTTGCGATAGAGCGTGTCCATGAGACGTTGAACAGAGTTTTCATTTCCAGGAATCACGGACGAAGAAAAAATAATCGTGTCGGATTCTCGAATCTGGACACTTCGATGTTCGTTGTTAGCGATGCGGTTGAGCGCGGCATTTTTTTCACCCTGTGCGCCTGTACAAATGAGAACGATCTTGTTGTCTTCGTAGGAATCCATCTGTTCAGGTTTGATGAGTGTGGACTGATTGCATTTGATGAAGCCCATCACCTTGGCGATCTCCACGTTGGTTTTCATGGAGTAGCCGTCGATGGCGACTTTTTTGCCATGGCGCTCAGAGGATTCGATCAGTTGTTTGACGCGACTCAACAAGGAAGCAAACGTTCCTACAATGAGACGCCCAGGGGCTTTTTCAATGATGAGATCGAGTTCTTCACCGATCACTTTTTCAGAAACTTGTTGTCCTGGATGGTTTGCGTTGGTGGAGTCTCCCATCAGAACGAGTACACCTTCTTTTCCAAGACTCGCGATGTGTTGGAAATCTGCGTGCACTGTGCCAACAGGATGGAAATCAAATTTCCAGTCGCCGGTGTGGCAGACACGTCCCACTGGGGAGTCGATCACGATTCCAACTGAGTCTGGGATTGAGTGGTTGATATGGAAGAAAGAGACCGTCAAACTTCCGAGTCGCAGCACGTCACTGGCTTTGGTCATTTTGATGTTGAGCGGACGCGTGTGGAAATCTTCTTGTCGGCGTTTGATGATGGCCGCTGACATCGGGAGCGCGTAGATAGGTGGGTTGCCGATATTTGGAATGGTGTGGGGAATGGCGCCGATGTGGTCGTAGTGACCGTGCGTGATAATGAGTCCGCGGACGTTTTTTTCCTTGCCTTTGAGGTAGCTCATGTTGGGAATGATGTAGTCAATCCCTGGCATGTTTTCCTCAGGGAACTGAAGACCCATGTCAATCAGAATGATATCGTTTTTATACTCAATGAGCGTGCAGTTGCGACCGACTTCTTCACAGCCTCCAAGCACCATGATGCGCAGAGTTTCGCCGGTGGGAGAGGAGAAGGTTTGAGTTTGCGTGGCTTGTGTGGTCGTAGTTTGAGCGTGCCCATGAGCTATCGGTCGGTGTCCGGGTGTGGTTGGACGATGCTGTTGTGTAGTTGATGCTGTGCTGTGACCGAGTGAGAACGGAGCGTGTGCGGAGGCTGATGGAGCGTGAGGCACTGAGGTTGGACGTTGGTGAGAGGCTGGTGGGTGATCCGTGCGCGGTTTTTGCGATCGGAAAATGCGCCCGCGATATTTGGGCTTGCCTCCACGTGGAGCCCCTTGGGGTTTACGTGGTTGTTGTGGGGACATAAATAAAAAAGATGGGTAGGTGGATTAGGTGGGTAGGTGGATTAGGTGGTTAAGGTGAGAACGGAGAGAGGTAATTCGAAAACCTTATCTACCTGATCCACCTCACCACCTTTTCACCTGTGTCTGTATTCAATTGTGAAAGAGCAAACAAGACGAGGGAACGTGATCTTTGTTGTCCTGCCATGAGATACAGCAGGAGAGAAAAATCGCGTTGGCTTGTCAGCCATAGCTTCAGCACAGGAAACTGCACGCGCCCACCTTCGCCAAAGCGCTTCGGTGGGCAACCGTCGCATCAGCAACAAAAGATACTGCTGATGCGACGGTTGGTGGGCGAGGAGGGACTCGAACCCTCAAGGCTTGCGCCATGCGCTTCTGAGACGCACGCGTATACCAGTTCCGCCACTCGCCCTTAACGTAGAGCCTTCTTCGTTTTGATGTACCAGTCGGTGATGTTTGCAAATCGATCAGAGGGACTCACGATGTTTGTGAGAGCCTCAAGATGGATTTTTTCAGCGACTGCGTAGGCAAAACGCGACTGGTATAAAAACACAGCCGGGACATCTTTGGCAAGCAGCTCTTGGAATTGTTGGTATTTTTGTGCGCGTACACCTTCGTCTTTTTCTTTGCGGCCGTCCACGAGTAAGGTGTCAACATCTGCATTGCTGTAACTTACAAAGTTGAGTCCACCAGACTTAGCCTGTGAGGAATGCCAGAATGGATACGGATCAGGATCGCCTTCAAGCATGACACTCATGAGCAGCAGTTCAAAATTCTTGGGTTCAACGATCTGCGTAAGCATAACATCCGCAGGAACAAAGTTGAGAGAAATCGAGATGCCGATATTCTGCAAATCTTTTTGGATCAGGCTGGCTACCTGTTGCATTTCTTCCGTGTCAACAGCTGTGAGTGTGAGATGTAGTGGTTGTGTTTCTTCCTCGTCATCATTCGCGTTCGTTTCGTCTTTTATTCCACGGACACCAGAGGCAACATCAAGATTATAGCCTGCTTCTTCCAGTGATGAAGTCGCTTGAGACACATTGTACACGGTTTGTAGATATGTGTGGAATCCAAGCATTCCATCAAGAATAGGATTATGAATCACTTGAGCATCAAAGAGAAGCATTTCATCGACGATATTTTGTTTTTGAATCGCTTGGGCAATCGCGGATCGGACTACAAGATCTTTCAACAAGAGTTGGACCGATTGGTTCATGTACAGAACGGTTTCTTTTGGAATGAGTGGTTGGAGAAGCTGGACGTTGCTGTTGCCTGCGACACGCGCAAGATCTTCCGTACGTACAACGCTCACACCTTCGACGTTTTTGTTTTCGAGTGCGTCTGAGAGGGCGATCGTGTCTGGGTAGAATTTGAACGTAAGGGTTTCAATAAAGGGAGGGGAGTCATAGAAGTCGTCGTAGCGTGAGAGGGTGTAGCTTCGAATAGATCCACGTTGATCTTTGGCAAATTCTGCAAATGTGAATGGGCCTGAACCGATCGGCTGAAGGTTGAGGGCGGCAAGAGGAGCATTTTGAGGTAAGATTTCTGCCCACAGAGTTGCTGGAAGGATACCGACTGTCAGGTACTGCTCAAATGGCGCAAACGGTTCTTTCAGGAGGAATGAGACGGTTCGTTCATCTTCTTGCACTACACTCACGTTGTAGAAGTTGTCGATCAAGGGACTGCGGTAGGCTGGATTTTGGATGGCGTTCACCGTGAAGAGCACATCGCGCGCGCGAACGTCTTCACCGTTGTGAAAGCGTGCGTGTTCTTTGATTTTGAGCGTGTAGGTCAGACCGTCGTCACTTACGATCAAGGATTCTGCGAGGTCAGGAATGTAGCCTTCGTCTGCGTCGTACTTCAAAAGTCCTGAGTAGATGAGACTCGTGAGATCCTGGTCAACATCGCTTGCCGAAGCGTAGAGCGGATTTAACAATTGAGGTTCTCCTATGAGACCCTCGGTGTATTCACCACCAATAGCCGGGATTTCGATTCGATGAGAAAGGATATACGTTCCAAGAAGAGCCGCGCACGCAAAAACAAAAACAGCAAGCGAACCAGTCAAGAGTTTTTTTTCACCGTGTGTGAGAAGACGAGGAAGCTGTTTCCACTGTTTCCAACTCGGTATCGTCTGCGTCTTGGTAACGGAAAGAACCTGGCGCATGGTCAGGCTCTTTTTTTGGTCAGCGGGATTCTGTGAAGAGCGTTGTTGGAACAATGAACGCATGACTAGACAAGCGCGTTAGCGAGCGAGACACCAAAAAACAAAATGGCGATGACGATGGTGAGCTGGAAGAGTTTCTTTTCCGCCCCACGCTTTGTGCGATAGACGTTGCCGCCTCCGCCAAAAGCCGCACCGAGTCCTGTGCCGCGAGCTTGTAAGAGAATTGCTGCGATCAAGAGAACGGCAAGAACAATTTGAGCAATATTGAGGATGAGTTCGACATTCATAATGCGATGAGACTACCAAATCCACTGATTGAGGTCAATGGCCTATAACGCTTCACCCTCTTAAACCTTCCCCTATGATATACTTTTCTGTATATGGAGGCTATGCAGACAGACGAACAAGTCAATCGAAAACGAAGTTGGGTTGCGACGATCGTGACTGGACTCGTCCTTGCACTGCTCATCTTGTTTGTGGCACGCGTGTTCTATTTTGCCGGCCGCATCAAGTCGGGTGATTTGGATTTTTCGACCTATAACTTTGTCGAGAGTTTTTCGACCAACATCGACCTCACGAGCGCTCCGGTGACGGATGGTGAGTTTGATGTCACAACCACGGACGATCCAAGCCTTGGGAGTTCTGATGCGCGTGTGACCATTGTCGAGTTCGCTGACTTTCAATGCCCGTATTCGCAAGAGGCAAGTTACATGATGCGGGAGCTCGCAGAAAAATATCCAAAGGACGTCTATTACGTGTATCGAGATTTTCCGCTCGCAGATATTCACTCACTCGCAGAGACGGCAGCGCAGGCAGGGGAGTGTGCGCAAGATCAGGGGAAGTTTTGGGAGTATCACGACAAGATCTATCAGAACCAAACCAGCCTCACCGAAGATGCGTTTGGCGATTTTGCGCGTGAGATCAACCTGGATATCGATCAGTTCACGGACTGTCTTTCCTCTGGTCGCCACAAGGATGAGGTCGCAGAAGATCTGCAAGCTGGTATCGATGCCGGTGTCCGAGGAACCCCAACGTTTTTTATTAACGGGAACAGGATCGCTGGTTCAATTCCAGCTGAAGTGATGGAAGCGATTGTCGAGTCCGTCGTGAACGCGCCTTAAATTATGAGGTTTATTCGTACAGGATTCTTGCATCTGCTATCCCTGGTCGTGTGCGCAAGTTTTTTGTTTGGGGCTGCGCTGAGTGTGCAAGCGGCAGAGACGGTGTGCGGTTGTTATTGTAAAGTGGACGGCGTTGGCGCAAAAAAAATCGGTGATGTCACAGCTCAAGCTTGTCAGGACGCATGTAAGGCGCAAAAGAAACTCGTCGCCGCTTGTGCAACTGATTCGGCTCAGCTTCCTGATCAGAACATTACGTGTTTTGACGCGAGTGAATGTACGGCTCAAAATGGAACGCTGGATACAAAATATCAACCAGGAGAATGCATGGAAGGTGAACGATATTGTTATGCCGACCCTAGTAAAGCGATAAAAGCTAAGCTTCAAGTCTCCATTGGTTCACTGACGGTTCCAGAAGATCTTGGAGAGTATGTCGCAGCAGCGTACAAATGGATGATTGGTGCCTCGACGCTTATCGCAATTGTTCTCATAATGGTTGGGGGTCTCCAGTGGACCATGGCGGCTGTCAGTGCAGAACAAATTGCAAAAGCAAAAAAACGTATCGTCAATGGCGTTGTAGGGCTTGTCTTGCTTTTATCAACGTATCTGATTCTTGCAACCGTGAATCCGAATCTCCTCAAACTTCAGGTTCCGCAATTACCGATGATAAAAACGGTCGCACTTGTAGATGGGGAAACCAGTTGTGGTTATTTGACTGGTCTTTGGGGAGAGAGTGCAACGTATCTTACGAAAAATGGTGCACCGACAGACTCACCACATGCGACAGACCAACCTCCTCCAAAAGGTGGGAAGCCCTATACACTTGAGAAACCGAGCAAGGGAGTTGAGTGTGGTTCTGTTGCAACCATCACGAAAGATTGGGAGGGAAATTCGGTGACTCCAGAAGGAACAACCTGCACCTACGATTACTGTGAGGACAAGGGAGAAAAATGTTTTGTGTCTGCGGCTGGTGGGCAATGCGTTGGGTGCAAAGAAATCGTGAGCGGCAATTCTTATTTTACACCCTCCACAAGCATTTGTTCCGCCCTCTCTCTTCCCACAACTTTTTTAGGAGATGGCACGCACAATCAACAGATTCAGCAATGTTTTTGGACGAATGCTGCGATTTTTCTTGATAGAGCCGACCTTACAGCCGACTACAGCACATGGGATGATGGAACATGCGCGATGTTAACCATTGATTGTAGTCAAATTACAACATGTTGGGATTATAAGACGAAGGCGAAAGTTGAGAACACCGTTGGGACACTAGAGCTAGGTTCTGTTCCATTTTCTGGTACTGTGAACACAGTCTTTGGAGATATATTGATGGGTGACGAATCTTTAGCATCAGTGTGCAATGACGATCCATGCTTGGTTTCAGCGCGAAAGGAAATGGAAAATATGGAGTGCGTCTCCCCTGTTTTCGCAGGAGACAATTCCACTCTTACGACATTGTTAACCTTTCTTTTATCAAACAATTGCGTTCCGAGAACTAAGTAAATGAACACAGGGTCAATCACTTGCCCTGTGTTTTGACGAAGACGATCAGGTGTGATACTTTCATGCTATAAG
>CAYHRJ010000033.1:0-7596 GCA_964359095.1 uncultured Gammaproteobacteria bacterium
GGGCAGTGTCTCAGTCCCAGTGAGCCGGGCCACGCTCTCACGCCCGGTACCCGTCATAGCCTTGGTGAGCCATTACCTCACCAACTAGCTGATAGGACATAGGCCGCTCTTCAGGCGGCAAGCCTTTCATCCCAACGTTGACCGTTGGGACAATATCGTGTGTTAGCCATCGTTTCCAATGGTTGTTCACGACCTGAAGGTACGTTACCAATGTGTTCCGCTCCCGTTTGCCACTAGCAGAAGTCGGAGATCAGATGTCGGAAGTCGGTTTGGGAAAGACATTCCATTTCTCTCGAAGTCGGTAGATTTGTTTACCGACAACAGTGTATTCATCGATGAGGTTTCGACCAGCGACTTGGTCAAGTAATTCGATGTTGATTGCATCTTCGATGTGACTCTTTGTCTCGTTACAAGAACCAAGAGCTCTTGTCAGATACATTTTGAATTCCGCGGGACTTCGTGAAAAACCTTCCGCGATATTTGCATGTATGCTGTTTGCTGATCGACAAAGTTGGTCTTTGAGATGCCAACCGTGAGATGGGAATGTTTGTGTGAGTTTTACTATTTGAGGATACAGCCGCTTCGATCGTTGATAGGCGTCTATCTGATCGAAATGTGAAATTGGCATATGTTTTAGTATAACCCACCGACTTCTGATTTCTGAACTCCGACTACTGCCCGTTCGACTTGCATGCCTTAGACATGCCGCCAGCGTTCATCCTGAGCCAGGATCAAACTCTCAATGATAATCTTGTGATGCTCCGGATGGGGCATAACAAGACTCTAATATTTTGTAGGAATACCCGCCTTCGCATAAAGCTTCGGCGGGTCCGCCATAGCCCGTTAGGGCGACGGCGGATACGTTGCAATCACACAATAGATAAGTTGTGTGACGTAGTAGATTTGGTTTGGTTCAGTTGTAAAGATCGCGCAAAGCCACATTTTAAAACCCTCTTGAGCCATTGGCTCAGGAGAGCTTCACAGGAACCGTTCACTTGTAACTTGCGGCCGCATTGTAGGAAAACCCCACAATAGTGTCAAGGTCGGTTGGGGAGAGGCTGGGGACATTGACATTTCGTGTCTTTTTAAGTATCGAGACCTCTGCAAAAGTCCAAACGCCCCTGCCACGTCGGTCGCGACCGACGTGGCCTGCCAGCCGTCGCTGTGAAGCTATGTCTGGTCGCATCAACCCTCAGCCCTCAGCCCTGTTCCGATTCGTCGGGATGGAGTTTTAAAATTTCTCTTGACACCTAAGAGAAACGAGCGTATATTCTAAACATATACACTCTCCTATGGTCGCACCGATTTTCCCTGCCATCGTCTTTGAATGGGATGATGCTAATCGAGAGAAAAACTACAAAAAACATAACGTGACTGTTGAGGAATGTGAGGCGGTTTTTTTCAACAAACCACTCACCATTTTCGACGATCTTCTCCACTCCAAAAGTGAGGAAAGATGGTATGCGATGGGAAGAACAAAGTCAGGGCGCCCATTAGCTGTGGTATTTACCATGCGGAAAGATCGTATCCGAATTATTTCAGCACGTGATATGGATAAATATGAACGCAACCTTTATGAAAAAACTTAAAAAGATTCCAAAATTTGTAAACGAGGACGCGGAACGAAATTTTTGGGCCAACCATAGTTTCGTCGATTACCTTGACTGGTCCAAGGCAAAGCATGCGATCTTTCCAAACTTGAAACCCACCACTGAGTCCATTTCGCTCAGGCTCCCGCTCAGCCTGCTGCATCGACTCAAAGTTGAGGCAAACAAGCGAGATGTACCGTATCAGTCTCTGATTAAAGTTGTGCTAGACAAACATGTGTAGTCAACAATCAGTAATTGTGAAAGTTTGCGATTGACATCATTCAAGTCTCTATGCAGGTCGTGAAAAACTGGCATACAATAGAAATTAGACCATGAAGATGGTCTAAAAAGCCAAAAAGCGAGGTGATCCATGCTTCTTTCGTTGATCCTCGATGGGTACTCCAGGAACGGGAACCGTCCGTCCGAACCCAAGACCGACTACACCGGAGTGGCAATCAAGCACCCGGCGAAGTCGCGACGCCAGCGTGGCTTCCGGAGCCTCGTCTGCGACTGTGGGAGCAGCGGCTGCTGTAGCTACTGATCGCGTCGGGGCCTCCGAACTCGGCTGGGGATGTGCAAGATGTCCCCAGCTTTTTCTAAATTCAAACGTTTAGAGGAGGAACAGAATATGCCCGAAGTGAAAATTCACTGGAATACGGAACTACAAGAATTAAAACGTGTCCTGCGCTATTTTAGTGAAATGGATTTTTATAAAAAGAATAATTATCATCTTTCGCTACCGGAAAATGTAGGAGCTGATTCTTCAGAAGAGGACATAACGGAAGAGGTGTCGATTGAATATCATCCTGAGAAATTTGAAAGTAAGTTGCTCGAAATAACTTCGGATTAGAAAAGAATAGAAACGGATTTTTTTCAAAATGCCCAAAAAGTCTTACAGATTAATGCGTTGCAAGAGTATGAGTGCCTCATAACACAGTATGGGACTGGGGGTTCATATAATCCACCGAATCAAATCATCATGAACATCAGATCAAAACTTTTTGGGTTTTATGCTATCGCGCACGAGCTCATTCACCTACTGGTTAATGATTTAATCGAACAGAACAACGTTGACCATTGGCACAAGGAAAGGTTGGTGGATCATTACTTTTCAAAAATACTACACGTTGACAGGTATCAAAATATTCCAGATTTTATTGATACGAAAACTGTTGATGTAGCTTTTGAAACCTTTTCGTTGCAAGGCGCTAGGCGTGTAATTTTAGAACTACAAAAAGAAAAGTGAGGGCTTGGGTAGGAGAGAGGATCATCTTGCATTGGACAAGACTGCCGGTTGACATCCCATCCAGTTTTTTATAGCCTATGGGTGTTCCTCCCGCGTGTCTTTAGGTGGCGCCATGCTGCCGCGGTCGAGAGACAAGACGAGGGATGACATTTTTGAAACAGTAATGAAGGTAGTAACAGCTATGGCTGACAAACTTTTCGACCAGGAGTTCGTTGAATATATTGTTCGCGCGATCGTCAATCATCCAGATGACGTTCGCACCGAGCGCATTGTCGACGAACGTGGTGTGCTCATCACTCTTCACATCAATCAAGAGGACATGGGTTACGTCATCGGTCGCCAGGGTCAGACCGCTCGCGCGGTTCGCACATTGCTCAAGATCGTTGGCGCCAAAGAAAATGCACGCGTCAACTTGAAGATCTACGAGCCAGAAGGTTCCCGCCGCCCACGTCGCGAAGACAGTGGTGATCGCCCCGCTGGGAGTGATCGCCCTGCCTACAGTGACCGTGGCCCCTCGGATTCCTTCAGCGGATCCACCGACTCGTCTGTAGATGATCTGGGGATCTAAACCTAGAAAGAAATTTAAAAACCGACTATCCTAGAGATAGTCGGTTTTTATGTTTGCAACCAACCTCCAACGCTGGGGATACCAGCACATTTTGAAACCGCTTTTCTTCCGCTGTGATCCGGAATGGACCCACGACCGGATTTGCGCCATCGGGGAATGGCTCGGTCGTCGACGGTTCACGCGAAGTCTCACACAAAAAATGTGTGCGTTTTCGCATCCTGGATTGGAACAGGATATTGGAGGGATCCACTTTTCCAACCCAGTCGGCCTTACGGAGGGGTTCGACAAAAATGCCCACCTTACACAGATCACACCGAGTGTCGGTTTTGGATATGAGATTGTTGGCTCTGTCACAGCAGATCCATGCGAAGGCAATGCCAAGCCTCGTTTATGGCGCCTTCCCAAATCAAAAGGGCTCGTCGTTTACTATGGCCTGAAAAATGATGGCGTGGGAGAGATCCGGTACAGGCTCTCTTCCAAAAAGTCTACGATTCCACTTGGAGTCAGTATTGCCAAAACGAATTCTCGACATACGGTTGAGACACACGCAGGAATCGAGGACTATGTACGTGGATTCAGGGCGATGAAGGATCAGGGTGATTTTCATGTCATCAATATCAGTTGTCCTAACGCGTATGGAGGGGAGCCCTTTTCGGATGCAAAACGGTTAGAGCAACTGCTCACGGCCTTAGATACGGTTCACTCCAACAAACCTTTTTTTCTGAAGATTGCCGTCGACCTTACAACGGCTGAATTGGATACACTTATTTCCGTGATGGATCGTCATCGTGTGCAGGGCATGATCTTGTCGAATCTCACCAAGAAATATGATCGATCAGGAGTTGTTCAGGAGGAAATTCGAAACGGGATGAAAGGGGGAATCAGCGGTCGACCAACATTCGAGGCTTCCAATGCGCTCATTGCTCATGCCTACCTGCAGGCCGGGGATCGGTATGTCATTATTGGTGTCGGAGGGATATTTACGGCAAAAGATGCGTACGAGAAAATTCGACAAGGAGCTTCACTTGTCCAGTTGGCGACCGGAATGATTTTTGAAGGGCCACAGCTTATCGGCGAGATTAATCGCGGATTAGTTGATCTCCTCCATCGCGATGGATTTGAGACGATCGCTCAGGCTGTTGGAAGTGCTCATCGAGAATGATATGGCAAAAAAGAAAATACAATTTAATATCCTCACTCTTTTTCCCGAGACGGTTGCACCTTATGTGCAGGCTTCTATTTTGGGTCGCGCGCAGAAAGCCAAACGCATCGATGTGCGAGCGCATCAACTGCGCGATTGGGCGACGGACAAGCATCACAAAGTAGATGACACGCCTTATGGTGGAGGACCGGGGATGGTGATGAAAGTAGAGGTGTTTGAGAAAGCGGTGAAATCGGTAGGCGCAGGCTTCCCTGCCCGCCAAAGCTTTAGCGACGGCGGGAGCCTGCGTGGAAAGAAGAAAAAAGTCAGAGTGATTCTCACGTCAGCCTCTGGCAAAACTTTCACGCAAGTAGATGCTAAACGACTCGCGAAATACGATCAGCTGATTTTTTTGTGCGGGCGTTACGAAGGAGTTGATCATCGGGTTGAGGAACACGTCGCAGATGAAGCGTTCTCGATCGGCAACTATGTGCTTACGGGTGGCGAGCTTCCTGCGCTTGTGATGATCGATGCGATCGCGCGGCTGGTGCCTGGAGTAATCGAAAAAGAATCTCTCGCTCGGGAGTCGCACAGTGAAGAAGGCTATCGCGAGCATCCGCAGTACACGAAACCTCCCGTGTATAAAAAATGGAAAGTACCAGAGGTGTTGCTCTCAGGTGATCACAAAAAAATTGAAGCGTGGCGGAGATCCCTCGACTCGTCGTCGTAAATTTCTCCTCGCTCAGGATGACACGTCTCTCCAGATGTAGTTCACATCATGGCGAGCCGTGTCAAAAGAAAACCCCCCGTCGCTCTAGCGAGCTATGGGGGGCAAGTCGGCGGCCGTGATGGTCGCCGTTTGCGTTTACCAGAGTCCAAAGGTCATGTTGTCGGCGATCCAGCTAATACGTTCGTTGGATCCAAGCAGGGGAATCATTTCGACATGCTCGAGTTGGTCGGCGAGCTCTTGCAGCACATAGTAGCGACCACGCCGTTCGCGCAGGTACCCCAGTTCTCTCCAGTGGAGGAACAGCTCATCTGGATTCACACTCGCATCACAGTCGAGCACGAGAGCCATGATCTCCTCGCGGGTCATGGGGATACCGCTGTCTTTCACGAGATGAAAGATGGTGAGAAGGATCTCAAGACGTGTTGGCATTGAGTGGAACATGTGAACTCCTCAGTACAAGATGATAGGTGATGAAGACGCGCGTGTAAAGAGATTGACGTGGCAGGAGAGATCGACTAGGGTTTGAGCGGGAGGAAACATGCCCCTGTCTGATCCATCTCACCCACCTACATTTTCAGACGTGTATCGGCTCGTGGACATGAGTCTTCGTGAGGTGCGTTTACGCCATGCGGCAGCGCATACGCATTTGTGTGCCTGTGAAGGGCAACTGCGTTACGCCATCGCCAACGCCGGACCTGATCGAAGAGTCGTGAAGGCAGATAGCGCGTTGAAGGACGCAAGACGAAAAGAGGCAGAAGCCAAATTTGCTCTTGTTCTTCTGGAGGATCCAACATTTCGTCGTGAGCTTTCAAACCTCGACATCCACTGGCGACGGTTTCGTATGACTCGTACAGGCATCACCAATGATCGGTTCTCCGATGCCGTCATGGGTGCCACGTGTGAGCAGACGAACGAACTTTCCGCATCGTGGAAACGCATTTGCGAAATCATCGCAGCCAAAGCTACAACAACACCTACATCCGCTCTTACACTCTAGACAACGACCAACGGGTCGTTTTTTCTATCACCAAAGAAAAATCCTCTGGGGCGAACCAGAGGACAGGGGACTGACGTTCACTGTATCGTCGCTAGGACACTGATTCAGTCGTCAGTCAGATGGTGTCTTGATGGCATTTTTGGACTGCCTGTAGGCGGTGAGGATTGCCTGGCAAATTTCGAGATCGGTTGTTCCTACTTCGCGTGCGTCGCGCAGAACGCGACGGGCATAGCTACGACAGCTGCTTGGCAACTTTTCGACGGCTTGTTCAAACGTGACATGGACACCGCGCGTGCAGGCGAACAGGACGAGAGCATCGGTTGCAGAAGGTTCGTGCACGAGCCCTCTGCGCATGAGGTCTGCAAGCGTTTCTTGCCAGGACATGAGAGTCTCCATAAAGACGTGGTGGTGAGTATAGGTGATTTAACAAAAATGTCAATAGATTTGACGAAGATGCATAGAATGTCTATTCTGTTGTGACTGAGGTGTCCATGTCCATTGTAAAAGTAGACACGCGTCTTACCTGCATGTTGCGCGACATCGAGGTTGCATGTGAAAGCCATCGGTCTTTGACTGAAGGGCTTCTCTACTGGCAGTGGCAAGTGTTCGGCCGGTGGCATTTCGGTGATGGAGAGGAAAATCGCTTCAATCCATTCTGGTTGCGCGAAGATGCTCTTGCTGTTCCCAGTGGGAGCAAGTGGCGCGCATCTCCACGTCCCATTGTTCGCGGAGTCATTCGTGGGACGGTATGTTCTTGTCGAAGTAACATGCCAGCGCAGATCGTAGAAGCCATGATCGTTCACGGAAGACGAGAAGCAGAGGCCCTTCTCGTGCTGTATGAGTCTTTGCCAGTGGGAGCTTGGCGCGAACCTTTGGTCGTGGCACAGGCTCCGGTTTTAAAGAAAGAGAAGCGGAAACATTTGCCCCCTCACCGACGCACGTCTTGACCCATTTCGGGTCTTTTATTTTTTCACGAGTGTTGCCACAAAGAATCCTTCATATCTTGATGTAGGTAAAAGGGTTGCGGTTTTGTGTGACCCTTGCTTGGTTGGAAATGGTAGAGTGATCGACATCGGTTTCATGAAAGGAAACTCGAGAACGAGCCAAGCGATCATGTCTTCGTTTTCCTCTGGAGCAAGTGTACAAGTTGAGTAAACAAGTGTGCCGCCAGGTTTGAGACACGCGACAGCCGAGCGTAATAATCGGCGTTGGAGTTTGGCGTGCTCGGTGATATTTTTTTGTGACCAAAAAGAAAAGCTGCGTCGGTCGTTGAGGTTCATGCGTCCTTCGGCGGAGCAGGGAACGTCAGCAAGGACACGATCGAA
>CAYHRJ010000033.1:7696-11351 GCA_964359095.1 uncultured Gammaproteobacteria bacterium
CGTGCGCGAGGAGTTCTTTGTCTGTTTTGTTTTTCACGAGAAAGGCGTGAGGGATGTCCTTCACGCGCTCAAACTGAATCGCACACTCACGCAGAGTTGACATAACGTTCTCGTCTGTACCTTTGAGCGTGTTCACGCGAAACGTCGGAAGTCTTTTTTCGCTCATCGCCAAAAGCAGCGCCCGTGTCGCCACGATGCCGAATTGGTTTGTGAGACGTGTGAGAAGTGATTCAGGAAGGTTCATGAGATTTCAAAATTATGACTTGAAAAGTCTACCATAACAAATCCGTCCTTGTGGGACGGATTTGTCTGGACCCGGATCGGTTGGCTGTGCCAGCCGTTGCTCTAGCGAAGGCTGGTGGACCACGTCGTTCGCGAACGACGTGGTGGACCTGACGGGATTTGAACCCGTGATCTCCGGTGTCAAAACGGATGAGGTTACCGCTACCTCCACAGGCCCGTGCGATCCGGGATAAATAAAACCCCCAACTTCAAAGACCTGGTGGCCTGTGAATTTGGGGGAGTTTTATTTTGACACCGGAATGAAGGCAAACGCCTCATCCGTCTATGAACAGTACATCATACTTTTTTTCACTCGTCAAGCAATGGCTGTTGATAAATCGTCACTCAAAAAGAAAATGACCCAGGATGGGTCAAGAGGTCGCGGTTGTTTCCGGTGGGTGAGGCGGAAGAATGATTGGACGTCGTAGAGGCTGCTCTTCAAACATCGCGTCTGGATCCATCCGTGTGAGTGCATACAACGCAATGCGCGCGGCTTCCACATCTCCTACAGGATTGAAGGAGTTGTTTGGTCGGTTGGCGTAGACAGCATCGATGGCTCCAAAAGGGTAGCCGCCATGTGTCGAACACCAGACAGCCAGTGTCGCTTCCTCCATGGAGAAGAACAGGACGCCGCGTGCGACTAACTCTCGGTAGAGATCCCAGAGGCGTTGGGGGATATAGCTGTTGTCGTCGGGTCTTGCTTGTCCTTCGTTGAAGCACGACGTTGTGGCACCGATGCCAACAGCGAATGGGAGCTGGAGTTCCTTGGCACTATCGATCAGAGCTCGAACGACACGGTGGTCACACACAGCCGGATAGCCTGGTGGTGCCCAATTTTCACTGGCTCCGTCCAAGCGCACGCCACCAGTGCAGATTGCAGAAGCTCCCACTGGTACGTTCTCCCACAATGTGGCGCAAGATCCTACGCGGATGAACACACGTCCACCGCTGCGAACAGCTTCTGGAATGACGATGCCAGCGGAAGCACCACCCATGCCAGTGGTGACAACCGAGACAGGTAGGCCATTGTGTGTACCAGTGAACGACTTGAGACCACGGTGGTCGCCAACTTTACTGCATCCAGGAAGAACGTGTCAGCGATGAGTTGTGCCCGTTCAGGCGAACCTACTAGGAGACAGCGCGGCGCGAGATCTCCTGCCCCAGTTTCAAGGTGATACTGCTTGCCGCTGTGAGTTGTTGGGCGATCAGCTTTGACACCGGACATGGTTCACCTCCTCGATGTGAAAACCGCCCTCAACCTAGTGGATCTAGCTGTGATTGTCAATCCACTGTGTTTCAGGATTTGTTTGCGAGCACAATTAACTGTCCGCATGCAGCCGCGATGTCCGAGCCCATTGTGCGGCGGCGGGTGGCGGTGACGTTGCGATCCTCGAGCGCAGCGAGGAATTTTTCGATCACGACATTCTCGCTGCATTCAAATTCCACGCCCGTGAGATTGTAGGGGATCAGATTCACACGGACGTGGCCAATGCGATTTACAAAATTGGCGAGAGCTTTTGCATGCGCTGGTGTGTCGTTCACGTTCTTTAGCATCACATATTCAAACGTGAGGTGATGGCGGCGGTTCCCAAACTTCTGGAGGTAGCGCTTCGCCCAGTCTTCAAGTTTTGGGAGGAAGTCATCGTAGGACGTTGGAACAATTTGTTTGCGTGTCTCAGCGATCGCTGAGTGTAGCGAGACGGCGAGACGTACATGCGGCCATTTTTTATCTGTGAGGATTTGCTCGAGTCTTGGGAGCACGCCCACGCTTGAAACCGTGATGCGGGTTTTGCCAAGATCGGTGTGGGTGAGCAGGGTGTTGAGTGATCGCTTTACTTCTTCATAGTTCGCGAGCGGTTCTCCCATGCCCATGAAGACGATGTTGCTGATGCGAGGGAATACGGAGGTGTTAGGTTGTAGGTTGTAGGAATGCAAGTAGTCGGTCCAAAAACGATACTGGTCCACGATTTCATCTGTGGTGAGATTGCGCGTGAGTCCCATCTTTCCTGTTGCGCAAAAGCCGCAGCGCATGGCACAGCCAACTTGTGAGGAGACACAGATCGTCCAGGCTCCACGTGGATTTTTCATGAGCACGGTTTCGATATCCTTATCGTCTTCCACTTTGAGCAGCGCCTTGTGCGTGTCGCCGTTTTTGCTCACTTGGATCTGTACGAGCTCGACACTCATCCACGGAATTTGCGACAGACTCTCGCGTATGGCGGATGGGATCGTTGTGATCTCATTCCAATTATTGGCAGAGCTAAATAGTCCCTCCTCGATTTGGTTCCACCGAAAGGTCGGCTCGTTAGGAAAAAGTGTTTGAAATTGTTGATGGCGGGTCTGCGTCATACAAACAAATAGGCGAGAGCTTCTGCTCTCGCCCTTTGGTTATTCTGCTTTTGGTTCTGCTGGAGTTTCAGTTGGAGTCTCGACTGGAGTCTCGACGGGTGTTTCTGCAAGAGTTTCTGTTGGGGTCTCGACTGGAGCTTCAGCTGCGACTTTTGCCGCCTCGGCTTCAGCGGCCTTTGCCGCTTCTGCTTCAGCAATCTTTGCAGCCTGTTCAGCTTCCTTAGCAGCCTGCGCATCAGCTTTTGCTTGTTCGGCGGCGGCTTCTTTTTTTGCCTTTGCCGCTTCGTCTGCCTTCACCGATTCTTCGGCCTTGGTGACAAGCTTGGCTTTACGTGCGCCCGAGATATGGCTCACGCTACGCTTTTTTTCTCCCTCGATAATTTTTTCATCGACAAAGAGATTCCACAACGTGTCGCTGACTTCAGCGCCTTGCCCGATCCAGTGTTTCACACGGTCGGCTTTGACGACGAATTCGCGAGGTTGTGTTCGAGGATTGTAGTGACCAAGAATTTCAATGGTATTGGCCCACGGGTCGCGGTGCTTTGGCATGACCACGACGCGATAGATCGGTGCGCGGGATTTGCCTACGCGAGAGAGACGGATGGAGAGCATAGAAGGGGAGGTGTTTAGGTGGACGAGGTGGATGAGGTGGTAAGGTGATTAGGAAAGACGGAAGGAATGACGGTGCCGGCAATATAAGGGATGGGATGGATTGCGTCAAGGTCGAGCAGTTGACGTAAACGTCCGTTTCTGGCTAAATCGAGCTACCGCATAGGCGGCTTTTGTCCGGCGCGCAGATCATCCTGATCTGAAAGGTTATATCATCCGTCCGAGCAATACGGCTCCGGCGGAAGGTGACGGCCATCGCGTTCGACAACAGGAGATCATCATGTCCAGCCAAGAAAGGAATCAGCACGCGCTGCAGCGACTCATGAAGTGGATCGCCCCGCGGTTGTACGAAAACGAACCGGACAGCGAGAATTCCGAGCGTGCAATGCGCGCTCTCTCCGGACAGCTCGGGAGC
>CAYHRJ010000034.1:0-11313 GCA_964359095.1 uncultured Gammaproteobacteria bacterium
GCGATCTCTTCGATTGATTCCAGAAGCACCGGATAGCGCTCGTCCATGTAGTGACCATCGCTAGCGGTTGTGACCAGGCGTGCTTTGAGTTGCGTGGCAAGGCGTTGTCCGTGCTCGTAGGGGACAAGCGTGTCGTCTTTGGAGTGGACGACGACAAATTCGCGCGCCTTCCACATCATGACCTCGGCATCGAGATCTGCTAAAAATAATCTCTGCAACTCTGGACGAGACACATGCCACGGTGCGGCGACGAGGATCACTGCGCGTGGGGTCTCGGTCATCTCCACGGCTTCCAAGTATTGCGGGATGATAAAGGCGCCAAGGGAATGACCAAGGAGAATATCCGTGGACTTGATGAAGCCGACCTGAGTCTTCATGGTCTCAATGATGGCTGGAAGATTCAACTCCTCTTTTGTGGAAAGTGGAAGCTCAGGCACACAGACCTCAAACCCCTTGTCGCGCAAAGCGCCGGCAAGCCAAGGATGAAAGTTCATGGTGGGATTGGCATTGAAGCCGTGGATAAGAATGACGCGCATAGTGAAAAAATGAGTATGCTGATTATCGGTAAATATCTTTTCGATCATCCATGTCATTGATGTCAATCCGTTGCTGTTTTCCATCGATCTCGCAAAGGATGCGATACCGACCGACGCGAATGCGAAAAACGTCCCTTCCGACGAGTTTTTTCATTCGCAAGTGTCTTGTCTGAGGATACCATTGAAGCTCACGAAAAATACGAACGACCTTCTGCTGTTCCGGCTCGCTGAGTCCCCGAATAAATTTTCCCGCCTCTTCCGAGATACAGACCTGAAACATACGAAGACTACCGACTCAACGAGTTGATGAATTGATCGAGCGGCGTATAGTTGGTTTTTTTACTGATCGTCCGTGACCGAGCATAATCCACATCATCATCGGATACACGTTCGATGATGAACGGTTCACGATGCTCGCTGAAATGACGAAAAACGTACCGAAAAAATTCGGACGTATTATCGAACTTCCCGCGTTTCATTTCCTTTACAACGACATCAGCAAGATCCTTATTGAAAGAAATCGTGTATGTTTTTTGACTCATATATTCGATCATATTCTGACTTTCATATCCTGTCAAAAAATAATACCAAGTGTCTCGCGTTTGAAAAATGCAAATTTTTAGAAACGGGTTGTTGAACCTGATCAAAAAATCGGATACAGTCTTCCCTATGCCGGGGTGGCGAAATGGTAGACGCGCCAGCCTTAGGAGCTGGTATCGCAAGATATGGAGGTTCGAGTCCTCTCCCCGGCACCACGTATGCAACAAGACCAACAACGCATCATCGATCAAGTCGCACACGACGTGCGATCACGTATGTCTGGCGATTCCTCCCACGACTGGTGGCACATCCTTCGCGTTTGGAACATGGCAAAACGTCTGTGTGAGCTTGAGAAGGCTGATGGGTTTGTGGTTGAGCTTGGTGCGCTCTTGCACGACATTGCTGACTGGAAATTTCACGACGGAGATGAATCGATGGGACCAAAAGTCGCGCGAGAGATTCTTGTGAGTCAGAGCGTGACAAACGATGTCATAGATCATGTCTGCGAGATCATCGCGACCATCTCGTTCAAAGGCGCTGGTGTACCAACTCCGATGCGCACACTTGAGGGAAAGATTGTCCAGGACGCAGATCGGCTCGACGCCATCGGTGCGATCGGGATTGCAAGGGCGTTTGCTTACGGTGGAAATAAAAATCGTGAGATGTACAATCCAGAACAGAAAACCGTACTCCACGATTCAAAAGAAGCATACTTCAATTCAGGGAGTCATACGATCAATCACTTTTACGAGAAGCTGCTCCTACTCAAGGATCGGATGAACACGGAAGCGGCCAAGTCAATCGCCAAAAGCCGACATGTATTTATGGAAACGTATCTCGAAGAATTTTTTGAGGAGTGGGAAGGAAAGAATTAACAACCTATGGATGAGAGGATCGTCAAAATCGAATCCGAGATTACAACACTCAAAGCGCGCAACGTTCGTGTCGAAGCAGACAAAGCCTGGGAAACCAGCTGGTGCCGTATCGTCATGATCTCATCCATGACGTACATCATTGCTGTCGTATTTATGTGGTCGATCGGTGTAATACGACCATGGCTCGGTGCGCTCGTTCCCGTCGTCTGGTTTATCTTTTCAACCTTGTCACTGCCGCCGATTAAGAAGTGGTGGATTGGTCAGAAACCATGACAAGATTCTAGCAATTTGACAATCATCTTTTTTCGTGATTAACTGTCATCACGGTTGAGGTAGTTACCTAACTACTCAAACTATCGGTGTCACAAAAGAACTCCCCTCACAATTTCTCTCAGGAGAATTTGTGTTGGGAGTCTTTTGTTTGCCCCGGGTCTCCTGGGCCCGTGGAGGTAACGGCAACCTCAATCGATTTGACACCGGTAGACACGGGTTCGACTCCCGTCGGGTCCACCACGTCGTTCGCGAACGACGTGGTCCACCACATGACCCGGGACCGCAACAAATCCATCCTCAGTGATGGATTTGTTGTTTCTGGTAACTCGCGGGGCTCTTCGTTATGATGTGATGAACGTGTATGCAAATCATTCATCAGCTCATGCAAGCAGAAACCGATGTGATCCGTCGTTTTTTTCAATTAGAATCTTTTGTTGCGCCACCGCTACCAAGCTGGATCACCGATGAATTGGTCACGTTCTGGGGCAACCACTTATTTCATCTCCACTTTCTTCCATCGATTGCTCTGACACAAGATCTCGATCTCCCACTCTGGAAGGATCGACCAGGGCATTTTTTTTATGAGTCCATCGATAAAGGAACGATACACCCAGACTCACAGTCTCTCCCTGAAAAATGGATCCTCGTGGACGCGCGCGATAAGCCGGAGAAAACAGGGCCGTGGGTCAGCTCAAGCGATGTCTGGATTCTGGAGAAGCTTGGCCTTCATCCGAAAAACTTTTTCAAAAAAAAAGCCACGCAGATATTCGATCAAGAATATCTTGCAGGGGCTCTCGTCAAAAAAGGTTTCAGCTCTCGATTATGTTTGTCTGTGAACGACGTGAAGGAGCTCAAACCTTCGATTCAGAAGATCCTCAAACTCGACAACCAAAAAATCAGACTCCCACGCTTCATCGAATACAACTACCTCGGCAACACTTTTTATCCGCAATGGGGAACCACACAAACGTGGGAGTGGTTTGAAGACGTCTACGATCACGACCAGCACTTGGCTGGAGGCAGCGACTCTCTTGGTGCAATCGGTTGTGATCCAACGGATTATTGGAGCACTATCCTGACGTTCCGTCCGCTGATAGAACTATGAAAGCCTATTTTTTTACCAACGAGAAACTGGCTTCGTTTTTAGCAACGGATCATTTTGCAAATCTCGATCGTGTATTCGGAATCGGAGGTGGTGGAGACTTTGCGTTCAACCTTCTAGCATTACACGCGCCGACACAGATCATCCTTTGCGACAATAACCTACGCGCTGTTTCAGCCGCGCATTTCAAAATCAATCTCATCAAGCATTCCACGCACGATGAGTTCCTGAGCTTCCTCTCTTCAGAAAAATTGAGAACGATCAAAAAATCAAAGCAATACTATCCTGACAGCTTCAAAGCTGCCGCACATATCAACGACTACTTGGCGTATCTTTCCTCTCCGGAAAAGTATCTTGTCTCACAGCAGACGATCAAAAATGTTGAAGTAATTCTTGGCGACTTCACCGCGGAGCTTGAGAAGCAAACAAGCGACTTCGAACTGATCTATCTCTCCAATCTTCTGGAGACAAAACTCTGTCGTACACCGGGCTACGTACTAGACATCTGCCGCGCTCATCTCTCCGACGAGGGCAAAATAGTATTCGCAAGCCAAGACACTCCAAAAATCGTCGAGCGGTTCCTCTCAAAAAATTCGTTCACCCAAATCGCATCTGAGATCCACGCCTTCAGCACTCTGCAAGCCATCTTGGGTCACTATTCGTATTCATTTTATCTTTGTAAGCCTACTGAACCATCCATTCATCCACACCCTCGCTCTTGACCACCACAGCGTTTCATGATGTGATGAAGGTACAAGTGAATCCCTCCCCAACAGCTCGCTCATCATCTTTTTTGATAGCGGCGTTGGGGAGTTTTTGTTTGTCGCGCGTTCTCTGCAGAGCTCTTTAACAATCTAACTTCTGATTATGATGCTATTCAATCGTGTCTGGTTTTTGATTGTCATGATGCTCTCCATCGTGGCGCTTCCGATCCGTATCAATGCCGCCTCACCCACCGTGATCTTTTCCGAGATCGCCTGGGCTGGTTCGTCGATCTCAAGTTCTGACGAGTGGATCGAGCTTACGAATCTCTCGTCTGATCCCATCGACCTCACAGGCTGGACCATCACGGGCGCTGGCTCAAGTGGAAAAACACTCACGCTTCCTGAGGGCAGCGTGATCGCTCCTTACTCAACCTATCTCATTACCAATTATGCAAACGGAAACGCAAGCACGGCACTCGCCGTCCTCCCGAACAACACAACTGCCACCCTGTCCCTGCCAAATGACGGATTCAGTCTTGCTCTCTCTGACGCTCTCGGTTCCCAAATCGATGTGGCCGGATCAGACAGAAGTCCTTTCGCTGGAGGATCTGGCAGCACTTCAGACTCTGCTGATGGACGATACCGATCCATGGTCCGAGTTGATGGACTAGTCGCAGGATCCGACGAAGCCGCCTGGTCCGACGCCACCACATCCTCAGGATTCCTGGATGGTGTTCAAGATCTGGGAACACCAGGGGTTGTAGAAGCTGTAGAGGAAGTCATTGAAGAAGCCCCGTCCGTCTCATCCGACCCATCTGTCCTAGCTGACTCAGTTGTTACTGAAGAAGCCGTCGAGGAAGCAGTGGTTGAAGTGACTCCAGAAGTCGAGGAAGAAGTCGTCGAAGAAGACCTATCTGTCCCATCCGACCCAGAAGCCCAAGCTGAGGAAGAAATCGTTGAAGTGACTGAGACAAAAGAAGCCGATGTCGCTGAAACGGTCGCTGCAGAAGATCCGTCCGACACGTCTGAACCAGAACTGCTGATTGAGGAAGAAGTGGTTGAAATTGTTGAGACAGAATCAATCGAGGCTGTTGAAACAGTGCAGGTCGTGGAGGCTGTGTCCGTATTCTACTCACCTGGCGTCATCCTGATCAACGAGTTCGTTGTGGATCCACTTGAGGATCAAACTGAGTGGATCGAACTCGTGAACCGTTCGACAGAAACCATCACGCTCACCGGCTGGACGATCGAAGACGCAACAGGAAAAACAACGGATCTCTCGAGTATCACCCTCACGCCTGGATCGTATAGCGTCGTTGACTCTCCGAAAGGAAAACTGAACAACGACGACGACACGATTACCCTGCGTGATGCGACAAATCTTGTCATCGACACGATCAGCTATGGAAGCGAGGCACCTGAGGATGGCAGGGCCCTTGCTCGCAATAGCTCAAACACCTTTGAGCTCACAGAAACAACAACGCCTGGAGGACCTAATGTAATCTCTGTCGAAGAAGTGAGTGAAGAGGTACAAGAGGTTGAAGAGGTAGACGCTGACACAGAGATTCCCGTTACCACTTCTGACCCAACAACCCTCCGCTTCTCATCGCTCTACCCAAACACCACGGGTGACGACGAGCTCGAAGAATACATCGAGCTTACAAACACAGGCGACGAACAAATCGATCTCCTGGGCTGGACCATCGAAGACGGCTCAACGGATTTCTACATCATCTCTGAGTCACAGATCGTGGAACCGCAAGACACAAAAAAAATCATGCGAGCAGATTCTGGAATCGCACTCAACAATACCGGCGACACACTAGAGCTCCGCGATCCAAATGAGGAGGTTGTGGACACGGTGAGCTACGGCAATGCAGCAAAGGGCTCGACCTACACATTCATGAACGACGCGTGGACGTGGTCAGGGACTGTTTCTGTTACAGAAGCTGTAACTACCTCCTCAAGCACGAGTGCGGCACGGACGGTCTCAAGCGCACCAGCGTCTTCAGCGTCCTTAAAAATCCAGACATTGACGATCGAACAGAGTAAAAACCTATCAGACGGTAAACGAGTCCGCGTACAAGGAGTAATCACAGTCTTGCCTGGAGTATTTGCACGACAGACGTTCTACGTCATGGATGAAACAGGAGGTATCCAAATCTACTTCTACGATGCTGACTTTCCTGAGCTGACGATTGGACAACACATCTACGTCACAGGAGAGATGAGTACCTCACATGGCGAACGACGAATCAAAATACAGGTACAAACGGACATTGCTTCCGCACAGCAAGAGTCAACACTCATACCTGTTGTGATCTCGATTCCGGAGATCAATGAGGACCGTATTGGATCACTCGTCACGACAAATGGACTTGTCCGATCACGCGAGAATGGAAAACTCATCATCGAAGATGCAGGTTCCGAACTAGTTGTCTCTTTGAAGAGTGATCCTGAAATTGACGCAGCGCGTTTTGAACGAGGCGATCGCATAATGGTCACGGGAGTGCTTACAAGCTACGACGGTGAGCTGCGTATTCGTCCACGTGCTGAGGATGATATTCTCATCGACGAGTCCGCCATCGTCTCACTCGCTCTGTCAACTGACGAAGATGGGAAATCTCTATTTGAAGATTCTCAAACACGCACTGGCCTAATCCTATTGCTCGTCACGGCTGCCTCACTCTCATTGCTTGCCATCCAGCAATATCGCTCACGTCGTCAGCTCACCTTGAGCACGCCATAATATGACCCCGTATAAAATCAGTGCCTCGCGTCTTCAAAACTCCATTGAGCGAAAAGCCTATGCCTACGGCGTCTCCGAAGCTGTTTCAACGTTACTTGGAGAATACGTCATTGAATTAATCAAAAACACTTATGTCAGACACACAGAGAAGCCATTGGCTTCAAACGCTTCAGGACAGAGTTAACATGTTTGCGGAACAGTTTGAACTCGACGAAGTCGAAACCGGCGCGTTTCGTGATTTCGTCGTCACCACCGCGCGCGATCAGTTCAAGGTTGGAAACAAAAACGGTATTGGCTGGGCATTCAAGCAAATGCGCGAAGGAAAAATGACACCTCGTCCTGCGCAACAACCTGTATGAATGGCTAAGTAACAAAGCCCGGTTGAAGGCCAAACCGGGCTTCTCCCTCTCTATGGTATAATCACACCAACGATACAAGCTATGGAAAAAGAAATCACGCTCAATCAACTTGCAGGAAATCTCAATCAACTTGGTGAAAAGGTTGGTCAAGTTACTGACAACCTCAGTCGTCTCGGTGAAAAAGTCGATCATCTTGCTGAAAAGATTGACCAACGGTTCGATACCGTAGACCAACGGTTCGATACCGTAGACCAACGGTTCGATACCGTAGACCAACGGTTCGATGGAATCGATACGCGCCTCGGAAACGTGGAAAGAAAAGTGGATGGTATCGCCACTGATCTGGAAGACCTCGCGATCATGACAAAAATGGGATTCGATGATCTGGGAGAGAAAGTCGATGCGAATACCGAATCAATCGCCGTCCTCAACCATCGATACGTCAAGTTACAGGACAAGACACTTGATCACGACGTGCGAATCAGACGTCTTGAAAGAGTCCAACCAGCCTAATAAAAAAACCTCCGATGGTACGTCGGAGGTGTTTTCGTTTTTTTGGAGCGGGCAACGGGGTTCGGCCGCGACTCTCGGCTCGCCAGCTCGCCGAGGTCTGGCCACCGCCTCGCCGTGCGTCCTGCTGGCCGCACAAGGCTCCGGCGTTCGAACCCCGTCGCAAGCCACGCAGGTGGCTTGCTTAAGCTCCAACAAAAAGACTCGAGGGATCTCGAGTCTTTTTGTTGGAGCGGGCAACGGGGTTCGAACCCGCGACCTTCTCCTTGGCAAGGAGACGCTCTACCACTGAGCTATACCCGCACTAAATTCGAGTGAAAGTTTACACTGGATGTCAGATGTGACGCAAGTGTTGTATATTGAAGGGGTTATGCGCAAACGGATCACCAACAAACAGATCGTTGACACTCTGCGTGAAATCGCCCTTTATCTTCGGGCGCAGAATGTTGCCTTTAAGCCACAGGCCTATGAAGTCGCAGCAGAGGGAATCGCTGGACTTGAGACAGAATTGTCCTCACTCTACACATCGTGTGGCGAAAAATGCATCGACGACGTTCCAGGTGTTGGTGAATCGATTGCGGAAAAAATTGAGGAGCTTCTGGTCACAAGCAAACTTGCCTATTATGAGCAGCTCAAAAAGAAATTTCCATTTGACATGCTCGGACTCTCCAACATCCAGGAGGTGGGACCCAAGACCGCGATGAAACTTTACAAGACGCTGCAGATCAAAACTGTGCGTGACCTAGAACGTGCAGGGGTCGCTCATAAAATCGAGAACGTGCCCGGCATGGGACACAAAAACGAACAGAAGATCATGCGCGGCATTGCGTTTCTGAAAACGGTTGGCGGTCGTCGTATTATCCACGACGTTCTTCCCTACGCACAACATCTTGTCAGCCGTCTGCAAAAGGTTGCAGGTGTCACGCACATCGACATCGCAGGCTCTCTGCGCCGTCGCAAAGAAATGATTGGTGACATCGACCTCATCGCGACGACCACACAACCTCGCGAGCTCATTCGAACATTTAAATCCCTTCCGCAAATCACGGAAGTCCTCGAGGCTGGTGACACCAAAATCGCAGTGCGCTATTCCAATGGACTGAACGGTGATCTGCTCATTCTCTCGCCAGATGAGTATGGCGCTGCTCTCTTGCACTTCACAGGGAGTCGTGAACACAACATCAAGTTACGAGAGCTCGCGAAGAAAAAAAAAATGAAGCTCTCCGAACACGGGCTCTTCAGAGAAAAAACGCGCGTCACCAGTCGCACCGAGGAAGCCGTCTACAAAGCACTTGGACTCCAATTTATTCCACCAGAACTGCGCGTTGGTGACGACGAGATCGAGATCGCAAAGCTGAAAAATATCCCCGAGCTCATTCCCTACGGCAGCCTCCGCGGTGATCTTCAAGTGCAAACCAACTGGACGGACGGCTCTGCGTCCATCGAGGAAATGGCGCGCGCGGCCAAAGCGTTTGGCTTGAGCTACATGGGAGTCACCGATCACACCAAAGCACTTGCCATGACCGGCGGGCTTGATGAAAAAGCGTTGCGTCGACAGGGAAAAAAAATTGATCAGCTAAATCAAAAACTTAGAGGCTTTCGAATCCTGAAATCTACCGAGTGCGACATCTTGAAAGATGGCTCTTTAGATTTGCACGATGATGTGCTCAAAACTCTCGATCTCGTCACGGTCTCTGTGCACTCTCACTTTACGCTTTCAAAAAAAGAGATGACGGAACGGATTATCCGCGCAATCAAACATCCTTTGGTGAACGTACTCCTTCACCCGACAGGACGCATGGTTGGAAGACGCGAGCCATACGAGGTGGATATGAACCAGGTGATCCGTGCGGCCAAAGAATATAATGTCGCACTTGAAATCAACGGCTCCGAACGCCTTGATCTGCACGAACAATACATCCGTCAGTGCCTGGAAGTTGGCACAAAACTTGTCGTGAACTCAGACGCCCACAATCCATCGCACTTCGCCGAACATCTTGATCACGGCGTCGCTCAAGCCCGCAAAGGCTGGGCGACAAAAGCTGACATCCTAAACACAAAACCGCTCAAGGCGTTCTTGGCGGCACTAAAGAAAAAATAATCTGAAAAGCGTTCAGATCACGACGCAAGAAATCGAGCAAGAACTCCTGGCTCATGTTCGTGTGGATCCTGACTACAAAGCCTTCCGACAAAAAACGACCAAGCTCGAGGTGCTTGGACTGCGCTTGCCTGTTATCCAAGAGGTCGAACAAGCCGGCTTTGTTTTTTACTCTGAAAACCAGGACAAGATCTTGGACAGGTGGAACTACATCTGGAGCCAGGCAACGATTCATGAAGTCATGTATCTCCCACTCTTTTACTATCGCCGACATCAACAAGAACTTGGACCTCTTCACTGGAAATTGATGAAGCGCTGGATCGAGCGCGTGGAAAACTGGGAACACGCCGATGCACTTTGTCAGCTCTACTCGATTCTGTACGAACGCTATCCCAAGCTGGTCGAGCCAACACTCCGACAATGGAACCGATCGAGCAATCCTTGGAAACGCCGTGCGTCTATCGTCTCCACAATCTACTATGCCACACCTCGACGAAAGGCTCCCACGATCAAAACCGTCCTCTCGCTCATCGAACCACTGCTTGGCGACAAAAACACCTATGTCCAAAAAGCCGTTGGCTGGCAATTGCGTGAAGCGTACAAGCTGTGGCCCAAGGAGAGCCTCGTGTTCCTAAAAAAGCACACACTCGATCTCTCTGCAACCAGTTTCAGCTACGCAACGGAAAGGCTCCCAAAAAACCAAAGGAATCGGTTCAAAGAACGCAGACATCTAGAACGCAAAAAGAAAAAACTTTTTTTGCGATCGCAAAAAGATTAATAACTTCTTTCGATCGTCTAAAATAAAACCCCGGATGCGTTCCGAGGGTGGGAGGATTAGAGCCAGTTGACCTTGGAAGTCACGACGCCAGAGCGAATGCGGGAGGCGAAGAAACTGAGGTCCGCAAGGTTGCGAGCGTTGTCGATGCGCAGTGTGTAACGGGCGATCTGCTCCTTGAGGCGCTCCCAGGAGAGAACCGCCATCACGGTCTGACCGTTCACTTCTTCTTCGTACACACCAGTTGCGAGCGTGCCCGTTGTCTGGAAGTAGATGACGGCGGCCACGTGAGACACAGGGAAACGTTCTGGGTCTGGGAGGAAGTCAGGTGTTTGAAATCCACCTGGAACGTAGTCGAACGTCCTGCCATTTGATTCCTGGATGTAGAATGCTTGAAGCCACTTGTCCCAGAAGAGGAAGCCGATGCAGTCGGGCAGACCGATCGCGTCCTTGTGATCCTTCATCCAGGTCACTCTAGTGCTCCTGTCGTTGTATAACCCATTGTTCAGGTCCAGCCGATCCCGATCCTGGAGCTTGAAAACCTTCATGTCGAGGTAGAACGTGAGCAGCGCTTCCATGACTTTCTCCTGTCATGCGGGGAAATCCTGCCGTTTGATGGTCAGGACCGCTCTGACAGAAAAAACCTACTTGATTTATCGAAAAAATGCAAGAGAACCGCTTGGCTCTCACCATAAACTCTGCTAACCTTTCGCTCATGGGCGGGTGGCGTAATCGGTAGCCGCGAGAGACTTAAAATTTCTTGGGGGAAACCCCGTGAGGGTTCGAGTCCCT
>CAYHRJ010000035.1:0-11275 GCA_964359095.1 uncultured Gammaproteobacteria bacterium
CCGGTAGCTCGATGTATCTTCAACCGATGCAACGCTCACTCCATCATCGCTCACGTCAGCAAACGACGGCGCCAGCACAAGCGCATTTGCGATGTTGAGACGCCCGGCTCCCATTTTTCCCGTTGCCTTACCGGTGGCGATGACAGGATCAGCAGAGAGTCGAAGGATCGTTTTAATTTCCTTTGGCGTGAGAGATGGATACGTTGCGCGCAACAACGCTGCGGCCCCAGCAACCATCGGAACGGCCATGGAAGTTCCTGACCAACCTTCTTGATAAAAACCCTCCGAGAGTTCTGGAACATTGTCGTCTTGATAGACAGAACTAAAAATATCCTCGCCAGGCGCGGAGATGTCTGTACACGTGGAACCGTAGTTTGAAAAATCTGCCTTCTCATCGTCGATGGTTGTCGCAGCCACACCCAAAATCCAATCTTCTTCTGCGTGTTCACCGTAGCAGGCCGGATAAATCGGCGATATGTCGATATTGATTCCACCACCTGACGTGTTGCCCATCGCGGCCACCACAACAACGCCAGCTTCATAGGCATCACGAATGGCTTCACGTAACTGAGGATCCACATCAAAACCCGTGAAGCTGAGGTTGATTACATCCGCGCCGTTTTCGGTCGCGTATTCAACCCCTTCACGCGCCAGGTTTGAGTCTCCAGTCCCTGTGCTATCCAAAATTCTCACCGACATGATCTTCACGTTCCAGTTGATGCCTGCCATTCCATCTCCATTGTCACCAACGGCGCCAATAATTCCGGCGATGATTGTCGCGTGACTCACCGCATCTGCATCAAAACTCCCATCAAGATCTGGAGTTGGGTCTCCTTCTTCATCAACAAAGTCGTACCCGTGAACATCATCGACGTAGCCGTTGCGATCATCGTCTTTCCCATTGTCTGGATCCTCGCCAGCATTCTTCCAAATATTATCTTCCAAATCTGGATGATCTAAATCTACACCTGTGTCGAGCACAGCGACCACAACATCATCGTCACCGGTGGACGTTTCCCACGCGTCCTGTGCGTCGATGTTTGTGAGGTACCACTGCTCTGAAAAATATTCGTCGTCTGGGGTAAGAGCGGAAACAGGAAGCGCCAAAAGCAAAATAAAACAAAAGACCATTGCCCGCACATAGGTCTTATTGGTCCTATTGGACTTATAGGTCATATTTTTACCAAATAGCCAAAGCACCACCGAAGCGCGTTCCTGAATCGAAGGCAAAAAAACCACCGATTACTGAACCGTTCTCATCAAACACGCGGACTTGCGGTCCACCAGCGGATTGCGGGAAGACGTAGATCTCGCTTGTTCCGTTTTCATCGATATCTCCCGCAGACACTTCGACTCCTCCGGTGAACGCGAGTGAAAATGGAAAAAAATTTACACGCTCTTCTCCCGATCCATCATACACGGAAACCTGCGGGGTGTGACCGGCACCTGAGGCGATGATAATTTCGTCCTCGCCGTCTTGATCAAGATCCGCGGTTGTGAGCGAAAGCTTTGTGACGGATGCATTGAACGCAGAAATGGAACCAACATAACGACCGTTGCCGTCATGGATGAGCACACGGCCATCACTTTCTTTTCCAAGGACGCTTACGATTTCAAGCTCAAGATCGTCATCGATGTTTCCTGTTGAGAGACGCACAGAATTCTGCGTTCTCCCAAACGGGAAGTAAGCACCCTTCAAATGGCCGTAGCGGTTAAAAATGCGCACTTGTCCTGTTCCTCCTTGATCAGAGGTCACGAGAATTTCATCAACTCCATCTCCGTTCACGTCTCCTGTTGCGACAAAAATACCGTTGCGATCGCCTTCGTCAAAGGCAAAAAACTGTCCAATGACCTTGCCATCAAGATCGAAGATGCGCACCTGCGGTCCCCCACCAGGCCCTGCACCGGTCACGATCTCCTCCACCCCATCGCCATTCACGTCACCCATCGCAACACGAACTCCACCACGGAATCCTGTTGGATACGCCTGAAACTCAGTAAGGATCTCCCCACGTCCATCGATGCGACGCACGATCGATTCGCTTCCCTTCGCTTGTGCAACGACAAACGAGCCGGAGGACGTCCGTTCACTGGACGTCACACGAGCACTGGAACCGCCCGCAAATTTCTCGGCGTATAAAAGCGCGCGCTCGAGATTCAAACGTCCTGCTCCCAGTCGCATTCTTGCTTCAAGTGAAGTCTCAGCAACCGGATCCACAGAGAGCTTGAGCGCGTTCCTCACTTGATCAGGAGTGAGCGATGGATACGCAGAACGCAACAGGGCGGCAGCACCGGCGACCATCGGGGCGGCAAGTGACGTTCCTTCCCATGGAGAAGCGTAGGACGTGATGAACGAGAGAACGTCTTCATCATGATAGACCGCCGTAAATAAATCCGTACCTGGGGCAGATAGATCGACACAACGTGTACCGAAATTTGAAAAATCTGCTTTTACATCTTGCTTGTTTGTCGCGGCCACACCGATAACGGCGTTCACTCCAAGCGACAAATCAAAACACGCGGGATAGATCGGGGTTGTGTCTGTATCGACTTCACCGTTGCCGATCGCTGCCACAATCACCACGCCTTGCTCATACGCCCACAGAATCGTATCGCGCAAACGCTCGTCGGTTTGTGAAAACGTAAAACTGAGATTGATGACGTCCGCGCCGTTTTCAACCGCGTACTCAATGGCATGACGTACGTTCACGGTGGAACCAGAACCATTTTTGTCGAGCACGCGCAATGGCATGACCCTGACGTCCCAGTTGATGCCGACGATCCCCAGACCGTTGTTGGCAGAGGCACCGATGATGCCAGCGATCACCGTCCCGTGTGAAACGACCGTGTCCGATCCGCTCATGTCAGGTGAGGGATCGCCATCGCCGTTCACAAAATCCCAACCGCGCACATCGTCTTCGAAACCGTTGCCGTCGTTATCGCGTTCATCGCCGTCAGTCTCACGATCGTTTACCCAATACTGATTCACAAGATCCTCATGATCCAAATCAAACCCCGCATCTAAAACCGCCACGATCGTCTCACTCGATCCTGTCTCAATCTCCCAAGCCGCAGGAGCAGAAATCTGATCCAAGTACCATTGCTCAGCACGAAACGGATCGTCGCTATCCTTGGCACCGACCAACAACGGAAGCAACACCATGGCTAAAATAGTGATCACGACCGCCAATTTCAATACAAAATACCGCTTCATACGAATGGCGGTATTTTATCGGTCTTCTTAGAAATTGTCATGCATCGTTGTCATCCCGAGCGAGCCATGCGAGCCGAGGGATCCCTCCGCTCAGCCTGCCCTGAGCAACGTCGAAGGGTCGTCGGACTTCTCGGTCGGGATGACAGTGAGTCAAAAATTGTCATCTAATCCATCCACGGATTCCTCTTCTGCTTCCACGTCGTAATCGTCAGCAGAATCGATGTCTTCGCCGAAATCGTAGTTACCCAGGAAGGCGTCCGATATGTCATCGATCTGTTGATTCCAGTCTGTTCCGTAAAGATCTGACGCAACGTCTTCACTTGCAATCGCTCGCAGAACTCCCAGCACACTCACGGCATACACCGTTCTCACTGTTTGAAATTTCACCATCTTTGTACCAGGATGATACGTCACGTTTGATCCAAGTGAGAGGTTGGACATGAACTCGGACGTGACCTCGATCACATCGTCAAAATCTTCGTACCAGGTAAAAAAGACTTTCTCGTTTGGAAACGCGTGGCGCTTTTCGTCGCTGCCGTAAAAATACACGGCGCGGCAAGGATCAGTAGCCTCTGTTTCACCCTCGCACGTCATCTTGATCAGGTTGTTGGGTTCTGCCTCTGCGACTTCCTCTGTTTCGATCACCTCGTCCACCTCCTCCACCTCTGCTATCTCATCCACCTCATACCGATACACGCTCGACCAAACGTCGAAATCTGTACCCGCAGCCCAGAGAGCGCCGTCAACATCGTAAGCGGCGGCGTAAAAAGTAATGTTCTCGTCGACAAAATCCTGCACGCTCCACGTGTCGCCGCCGTCTTCGCTCATCAAAATGATTTTGTCACCAACCACGACCATGTTGTCACCAGACACTTGGAGATCGTAGAGGTCTTGAGTTGATAATCCCGTCACACTCACCGCTCCCCAGCTCACTCCAGAGTCCGTTGATTTTTTAAATGTCCCGTTGTCACCCACGACCCAACCGGTTGTTGTAGATTCAAAGTACACGGCTTGAAGATCGTCAGAAGCAATGCGGCCAAGATTCGTCCAAGAACTTCCACCGGTGCTGGCTTTCAAGAGTCTCCCTGCCGCTCCCACGATCCAGGCTGTGCCATCGCCGTTGTCCTGCACGTCCAAAAGTGTGTCGGTTACATTGGGTGCGCCCGCAATCCATCGACCGTTCGCCAAATACAAAACCGTTCCGCCAGCTCCCACCACATAGCCATACGAAGCAGAACGAGCAACACCGTACAGATGATTCGAGACTCCCAGCGAGGAAGATACCCATGTCGCGCCTTCGTCTTCAGACGTGGAGTATGTCCCCGACTCGCCCACGATCACCACGTCGCCATCTGATTCAAGCACAGCATCAAGCCACCACGCGCTGGAAATTCTGTCCTCGAGCGTCCAGGTTGTGCCGTCGTCCACAGACGTCATCATGTATCCGCTGTTTCCTACCGCAATCAGCGTATCCCCTGCCTTCACGATGCCGCGCACGCTCTGCATCGTGCCGTGATCTTGCTGAACCCAAGTGGAGGAAGCAGAGACTGAGGAGGTAATCAAGGTTATCGAGGCGAACAAGGTGATCAAGGTGAATTGGAAAAAAAAGTTCTTGTTGGTCATAAAGTTATGCCTCTAAAACGGCTTTCATCTCCTCTTCGGTAATGATCCCCTTCTCCTTCAACAGCACAACCAGAGCTATGAGCATAGGATTGGTGGTCACTTGTTGATATTCCATACACGCTAAAAAAGATTAGTGCGTAACAAACAATTGTGGAAAAGGCTTCATGGTCAAAATTGAATGAACAGATGTTTCATCCAAGACTTTTCGTTCTGCCAAAAGGTGAACCAAAGAGTTCAGCTTTGTGTCTTCACTGCGCATCATCACTACGAGATCGCCTTTCAAACTTCCAAGCTTCTCGTCCATCGCATCAATCAAGTCCAGCTTTACCTGGTTAACTTTGACCTCAAGTGTCTGAACTCGAGAATCAATACTCTGAACCTTGGAGTCAAGATTCTCAACCTGATCACGGAGCCCCTGAAACTCCTCCTTCACGACCATATGCTCCTGCAAAAAACCCATCAAGCTATGAGACTCGTCCTTTAGACCAGAAAATTCTGACTTCGAGACTGTATGATCTCGTAAAAATTCCATGATTTCATTTGTCGTCACTTGTTTGTCGTCCATACACACAAACCATATCAAAAAAAGAACGAAAAAACAAACACCGCGGGAACTTGGTTCCCGCGGATTGGATAAAAAACCAAAACCCACGCTCGAAAGCGTGGGTATGGCCTTGCCCCCCGAAGCTCTGTTCTACCGAGCGAAGGGGGGATCCTCGAGATCCCGGTCTCGGTCACACTTCGCTCTGTAGAACAGAGCTTCGAGGGACTTTTAGGCCAAGGCTTGTGGACGAATCCTCAAACCGGATGCCAGTGAGACGTATGGATTGTCGAAGAAAGGTGCTATGTCATTGCGAGCCCGGCAACCGGGCGTGGCAATCTCAGAGATTGCTTCGTCGTCCCTCTCAAACTTGGGACTCCTCGCAATGACAGAAGGAACAATGGATTACTTAGCCCATGTCTCGCCAGAGAGGTCGAGGTTCAGGACCAAGTATCCAACGGTCCAGTCACCGGATCCTGTTTCAACGGATGCGTCGTGAGACTCACCGGAGTTATCAGACCAGATGAAGTTGTAAGCAGAGTTGCTGCTTGATGCAGCGGTACAGGCAGAGCTTACTTGAGCGTCAAGTTCCCAAATTTCACCGGCACCGCTGTCTTCAAGACAGATGTCGGTTCCATTGTGGGCTGTGTCGCCCTCCAAGAATAGTGTGAAGTAATCCTCATCGCCTGTGTCACCGTCAAGGTCAAAACTCTGAGGTGTGGCGCGCAAGGTATAGGTGACTGTTTCACCAGCGGAAATCACTTCCTCGCTGGTGTCCCAGATGATATAGATGGCCGAATTTGCACCGTTCGCTTCCGCGATACCAGTCGTATCCTCGATATCTGCACCGTCTTCATCTTCGATCTGGACAGCTGTCGCGCTGGTCGAGACGTCTGTGCCATTCTTGTAGAGCTTCCACGATTCCATTTCGAGCAAGTCAGCAGTATCGGTTCCATCATCCGTGATAGTTGCTTGCAATTGCAACTGCTTAAGAGCAATGGATCCATTGCTATCAGCCGTCACCGTGAACTTATAGACATCAATCGCCTGACCGTTCACAAGAGTGCTGTTGGTCAGATCCGTGTGAGACACGGTTGGGATGGAATTGTAGGCGCGAATCTCGTTTCCATCGCGGTCTGTGGCATCAGTTGCCACGGTTCCGCTGGAGTTTAAGTTACGAACCGAGTCAAGCGCGAGGGTGAGAGCTTGCTGTGAAGACGCAGCACCTGAGCCGATGTCGTTAAGGACAAGTTTCGCCGTGATGGTCTTTGATGAACCAGCAGCGACTTCGAGATCCAAACCGGTTACAAGGGCGGCACTAAGAGCCACAGAGTCTCCGGACGTCGTGTTGAACACGGCGGAGCCAAGGAGGGTTGTACCGTCGTAGAGCTCGACTTTATTGATCACACCGGCGGCCGCGACGGAGCCGACAGACACTTGGATCTGATCAACAGTGAAGGTGTCGCGAACGGCGGTCAGCTTGTACTTGGCAGCTTCAATGGTCTGGCCCGCTGCAACATTCTTCGCAACTGGTGTGTCACCACCAACCGCAGTCGAGAACGTACCAGACGTGTACCACGTGACGTCCTGACCTGTCTGGATCGTACCGGTTACAGTCGTTCCAGAGCTGACGGTTGTACCATCAACGGTCAAGCTTGATGTGATGATGTCATCACCGTCGGTGTCGTCAGACACAGTGGTGGCAGCGGTCGCATAGGCATTGACGTAGATAGTCTCACCGGCCTCGAGATTGTAGCTCACGGACCAGGAGTTAGCCCCCGTAGTCAATGAGACAGACGACTTGGCGCTTGTCTCGACATCGTCGCCTTCCGGACCGTAAGTCAAGTAGACATTTGAGTAGTCGGCCGCAGCAGAAGCATCAGAGGCCAATGCACTGAAGTCGATGTCAATCTGTGTGAGGTTGACATCTTCTGTCGTGTTTGCGGTCACTGTCCAAGAACCGATCTTGTACTCGGTCTTTGGAGCCACGGCGGACTGGTTCGAATAGCTGGTGTTCTCCGCCGTTGTGAGTGTACCTGTGCGAACTGTCAGGGAGTTACCCGATACGTCGGTGGTAGGATAGGTGGTGTAGCCGCCGGACGTCATGCGCAAGACGTTGCCTGACAACGCCGTTGCATCGATATCCAAGCGGATGGTGTCGGAGGCCGCGTACTGGTTCGTCCCATCGCTGTCAAAGACGTCCGCATGGACATCCATGGTGACAGGGGATCCTGGGTAAACGATGAAGGAGGAACCGAACGTGTAGGTGGAGTAAGACGCTGTGGTGCCACCAACGCTTGTACAAGCGCTTGCAGTCGTTGTGTCGTTACCACAGATCACACTGGTGCTTCCAACTTGGGCGCCATCTACGTAGATCGCTCCGTTGCGGAGGCGGACAGCGGTGTTCCCGGCAGCCACGGTTGTCTCAACATTGAAGTTGAGGGACTCAACCTTGATGGCTTCACCGGTCGCTTTCACCTCGAATGTCGCAATGGAAACGTTGGAGGCACCATTCACAAGGTCACCGGAAGGAGAATCACTCTCCTTTGTGAATGTGAGAACCCCTTCGGCGATGGTCTGCGCCCCAGCCTCTCGGTTAGAGAAGGTCGTGGAGTTGGCTTGAACCAAGATTGGCTGATCATAGTCTTCCTCGACAAACACAGCGTCAGCGGTGTTTCCAAGTCGGACAGTGGCCGTTCGAGTCGAACCGCCCCAAATGTCGACGAGCACCTTCACAATATGGTTTCCTGTGTTCATTTTCACCGGATCGGCCGAAAGGTCGAACGTAACGTATCCGTCCGCGTCTTCGACCTCAACCGCATCACCGTAGTTGACACCGGCAACATAGAGGCTCCAGTTTCCAAGATCCTCTTCATTAATGGAACCGACGTTGCGGAATCGCAGCGCGTAGAGATACGCCTCGTTGTTTCCGACGGTCACGGTGTTGTTCCAGATGGCGAAGTCATCTTGTGGATCAAGAGACGAGTTGGCCGATGGGGTCGTGCTCGTCGCAAAGCTCACGGTTCCAAAATTGGTAACCGTAGCGATCGTGTGGACAGCAGATTCAACTGCATCACCGGAAGCTTCAAAAGATCCGGAGAAACTGATATCTGAGGGATCCATAGACAAACCGACTGTCTGACCAGAGGTGCTGGCGGCGATATCTGAACGCACGTCAACGGTGAGTGTTTCACCGGCGGGTACGGTAAAGAGTCCAGAGGAATCATTCCAAGTAATCACACCACTTGAAACAGTGGCTGAATCACCGGTTCGAATCCAACCCTCGAAAAGGTATGCATTAGACAGTGTTGTGTCAGCTGAGACACCTTCTCGAGACACCGCGAATGTTGTTACAACGGCATCATCGTCTGTATTATTCTCGAAATCGAAGGATGCGATGTGAGCAATACCTTGTCCAGCCACGAGTGTGCTGGCAGATGGAGAGGAATCAGAGAGAGAAACGCTGATCATTTCGGTCTCTTCGTACTCATCACCCTCAACCATTTGAGCCGCGTCTGTCAAAGAGGCAGACTCGGCATCGAGGTCATCACCAGCTGTCATGGCATCTGCATCAAAGCCTGTGCCGTCCAAGACGAAGCCGTCCTGATACCCGTTGGCAGAAAAGCCATCGTCAGAAACCATGCGCAGTTCATCACCTGAAATAACGTAGTTGCTTGTACCGTCTGTCCAGAGCATTCCGTCATAACCGGCTGCTGCATCTGTCAGAGAGTCGCCAACGGTGTAGTCAACGAAGAACACGTCTGGAACATCATCGATGTTTGTGTTCCAATCGCTGCCCGCGAGGCCCTCGGCTACTTCTTCGGACTCAACCCAATGGATGGAGCCGTCAGTAGAAACCGCGTAAACCTTTTCGTCAGACTCAATTTTGATCCAGTGTGATCCTGGGCGGGCCACAATGTTTCCTGCAAGGGTGATATCGGCGAGATCCTCATCGGAAATCGAAACGACATCGTCAAAATCTTCGTACCATGAGAAGTAGGTCTTCTCATTTGGGAAAGAATAGCGTTGACCGTCAGAACCGTAGTAGTACACGGTTGAGAGCGTCTCGCCCATGATCAAATCGCCGTATTCGGCGGCCTGAGCCTGGGTTGGGACGAACGCAGCAAGACCAGCCGTCCAAAGGATGGTGGCGCCTGCAACGGCGATCGTGATCGCTTTCTTAAATCGGAGGGAATTAGACATAATTTTGAGTGCAATATTACTAGTTGGAAGTAGGAATTTGGAAGTAGGAAGTAGGAATGCGATAGGCGTTTCCGACCTCTGACTTCTGATATCAGACCTCCGAACTAGTGAACCTTTTTGGCCCTGGTTAGGGGCTTGTGTTAGTCAACGCTGTGCGACCCTTGCGGGCCTCGACCTTTGGCAGAGCGTGAGTTACTGAGCTTAGGGCTTCTCCATCTAAGGATGAAGAAGCGAGTCGGAATTCCTTCGCAGGAACGGATCCCGACTCGGCTGTCATCCTCTTTTTTGTCATCCCGAGCGAGGTCTCCGAGCCGAGGGATCCCTCCGCTCGTCGTCGAACTCCTCGGTCGGGATGACAACCATGTTACTTTTGACTGAGGACGAATTCCTTGAGCACTTGAAACGCACGGCGATAGTTGCCTTCTGCTTGCAACGCGAGCGCGGCTTCTATCGAAAGAGCGGAAGCGTCACCGAATGCGAGCTTCACTTCTGCTATCTCGGACTCGAGCGTGAGCGCGAGTTCCCGTTCTGTGTCTGCGTCTTGAGCTTCCTCATGCGCGGTAATGATGACTTCCACGGCTTGCTCTTGCGTCTGTTGAATCACTTCTTCGACATCGGCTCGCACTTCTGCTGAAAGTTCTGTTGTGGATGAAGCGACTGTTGAAGAATAAACCTCAGCTTGTCGACCAAGTGCTTTGGCAAGTTCTTTCTTCTGCTGAGCTCCTGTTTCTTCTTGGAGTTCTTCTTTGATCGTGGTCACCTCGCTCTTAAAACGATCGACTGCAAGTTGTACAGACTCAGGAGCGTCGACTTGCGCCGAGGCAGCGAGCACAACCATCTCGTGCAAGCGACGGCTCGCAAACTCGACTTGGAGGTTGGCGCGAGCGTCAGCATTAAACGCAAGAGCGAGTTGAGCTTTCTCGATTGTCATTTTCACAGGATAGAGCTCGTCGCCAGGCAACGCGCGACCAGAGGCGTTGGCGACGGAGATGAATCCCGTGATCGCAAAAATAAACACAGCCACGGCTGCGCCCAGTGGACGCAGCATGGTGTGAGTGAATTCCCAGGTATACGTTTCAAGATAATCTCGCCAGGTGTAGTGACGAGAAGCACCGTCAACGGAAAAACCGTTTCGGAGAAGTGCTTGCTTGTGCGTGGCCGCAAAATCAAAACCACCACCAAATGATGGATCGTCTTTCAGACTTTCGAGAGCTTGGATGATTTGTCGGTCAAGTTTGTCCATAACCTCTATGTCTTTTTCAAAATACTTACACGAATTTTTTTTAAGGCTCTATGGATGAGAACTGATACGGCATTCTCTGACTTGCCAAGATATTTCGCGATATCCTTCACACGGTACCCTTCGACGAAACGCAGGAGAATCACTTCCCGATCATCTTCATTGGGCAGAACCTTGATCGCCTCTTTGACTAATTGAGAGTCTACCTGTGTTTCAATGTACTCAGCTGAGTAGTCTGATTCAATTTCTACTCCTTCTTCTCCTTCTCCGTGACGGATCTGTTCCTGTTCCTTTCCTTCTCTCTGTCGATAAAAGTCGGCGATGATGCCACGAGCGACGGTGTAAGCCAATCCTGAAAAATGCTCAACCGGTGTTCTGATCATGTACTCCCAGAGTCTTAGCATGAGTGTGGAATACGCATCCTCAACGTCAGGATGACTCGGAAGTTTGCTGT
>CAYHRJ010000036.1:0-11021 GCA_964359095.1 uncultured Gammaproteobacteria bacterium
AGAGATCGGTGGTTGTCGAGTGGGCGATACGATCACCTCATCTACATCATCCACCGTACCACCTCTTCCTGGCTACAAAGAAGTAAAGCCAATGGTCTACGCTGGTGTCTTTCCACAAGAAGGCGATGACTTTCACAAATTGCGCGAGGCGATGGAGCGACTCAAGCTGAATGACTCCGCGCTCATGTATGAACCTGAACATTCTCCCGCGATCGGTTACGGATTTCGTTGTGGACTGCTCGGCATGCTGCACTTGGAAATTTTGAAGGAACGACTTGAGCGGGAGTTTGATCTTACGCTTGTTGTCACTGTGCCGTCTGTCGGGTACGAGTTGTTGCTGCGCAGTGGAGAAACGCAGCTCATCAAGAGCCCATTGGAGATGCCAGATCCTTCTCACGTTGAGCAGATAAAAGAACCATGGGTGAAGTTGGATATTGTTTCTCCATCGGAGTACATCGGTTCGATCATGCAACTGTTGCAAGAGCGTCGTGGAAGTTATCAGACGACAGAGTATCTCTCAGGCGATCGCGCGATTTTGCATTATGAGATTCCGCTGTCGATGGTGATCGTAGATTTTTACGATAAGTTGAAGAGCGTCACAGCCGGCTATGCATCCATGAACTACGAAGTCATTGGATATCGCGTGGCCGATGTTGTGCGTATGGATATGTTGGTTGCAGAGGAATCGGTTGATGCGTTTGCGACACTCGTGTATCGAGATGAGGCAGAGAAGACAGGACGGCGCATGGCATCCATTTTGAAAGACTCCATACCAAAAGAAAATTTTGTAATCAAGATTCAGGCGGCCGTGGGAGGAAAGATCGTTGCGTCTGAGAGAATCTCTGCTATGCGTAAGGATGTGACGGCGGGGCTCTACGGAGGTGATGTGACGCGTAAACGTAAACTTCTCGAGAAACAGAAAAAAGGAAAAGCCAAGATGGCGGCACTTGGAAAAGGCAAGGTGAGTATTCCCACAGAGGCGTATTTGAAAGTGTTGAAAAGAGAGTGAAGTCTGAGAAATATGAGATGGAGTCTTGCTGAGTCACTGTCTGAAGATGTACACGGGTTGTTTCCTGAAATGGATTCTATCTTGTTACAACTTCTTTGGAATCGTGGGCTGCGGACGCAGCAGGAGATCGATGTCTATCTTGGTCCAGATTGGAGTCGGGATGTGCATGCGCCAGATTTATTTTTAAGAATGAGCGAAGCAGTGTCTCGGGTTTTTGTTTCTCTTGAAAAGGGCGAAGTCATCACCGTGCATGGAGACTATGACGCAGACGGTGTGTGTGGATCGGCCGTGTTTCTGTCAACACTCAGAGATATCTGTCGTGCCCTTGGATTCGATGAGAAAAAAATTACGAGCTACATTCCGCATCGAGAAAAAGAAGGATATGGGATGAGTGTGGAAACGATCGAGCACCTGCATACTCATGATCACACGAAACTTGTTATCACAGTCGACTGCGGGATCAGCAACAAGTCAGCGATCGATCGAGGCATAGAACTTGGGATCGACACGATTGTCTGTGATCATCACACAATGCCGGCTGAGCTTCCCACGGCGATTCTGATCCATCCATTGGTTCCAGGAGAAACGTATCCAAATAAGTCTCTGTGCGGAACGGGTGTGGCGTTCAAACTTGCGAGCGGACTCATCGAGGAAGCGCGTCGTCGTGGGGCAGCTTTTCCTGCTGGTCACGAGAAATGGTTACTCGATCTGGTTGCGATCGCTACCGTGACAGACGTGATGTCGCTCACAGGTGAGAATCGTGTTTTGGAAAAATTTGGTCTGCTTGTCCTCAACAAAACGAAACGCAAAGGTCTTGTGAAGCTCCTCGAGGTTGCTGGGTCCACGCTGGGCGAGCTTGATACTGTCTCGATTGGTTTTCAGATCGGCCCACGATTGAATGCGGCTGGGCGCATGACACATGCCAGCGCCGCACTCGAGTTGTTGCTTGAAGAGGACGATCTGCGAGCGACACAGCTCGCGATGCAATTACACGAGACGAATATCTTGCGACAAAAAGCCTCACAACAAATGTATCTCGAAGCCAAGGCTCAGCTCGGGGACGTGACTGGTCAGAAACTCCTCGTGGCTGTTCAGGAGGGTTGGGGCGCAGGACTCGTGGGACTGGTCGCTGGGAAATTATTGAATGAGTTTCACGTTCCAGTACTCGTCGTCGGTCGTGACGGCGAAAAGTTTGTCGGTTCAGGACGCAGCATTGATGGCTTTGATGTGACAGCGGCGCTCCGTGCAGCTGCAGAGCATCTGGATAAATTTGGTGGTCATCCGCAAGCTTGTGGATTCTCAACGACCGGCGAAGCGCGATTCAAAAAAGCCGTTGAGGTGATGAAGGCGTTTGCAGCTGAGAACATCGATGACGCGCTCTTATCTCCGAGTCTCAAGATCGATGCCGACATCCAGCTTGAGGATATCACCTGGGAATTGTTTGAGAGTGTGGAGCAGTTGCGACCGTTTGGAACAGGAAACACAAAACCGTTGTTTGTCTCACGCCGTGTGAAGGTCGTGGCATTCTCAGCCGTGGGAAAAGACGCGAGTCATCTCAAGCTGCGCGTTCAGTCTCCAAATGGTAAAATAGTCGACGCGATTGGTTTCCGATTCGGTGAATGGATTGGGAAGCTGACGCTCGGTTGCAATATCGATCTCGTCTATGAAGTCGATATGAACGAGTGGAACGGGAATCGAGAGTTGCAGATAAAAATTGTGGACATTGGTTCAAATTGACATTCGTGCTATGTTGTCTCTATTGAATTGACAAATGTTATGGAAACAAAAATCTCCATCAAACAGGTAAAAAGATCTCGGGAGGCCATGGTGCAGATTCCATTGTCGGCTTTTCGTTATCTTTCAACCTATCCAAGGGAGAAAAAAATAGTCGTAGAAATTTTGACGAAAGATCTTAAGCGAGTAAACCGAGCCGATACGATCGATGAATTGATCAACGAAGCACGGCTCGATTATGCCCTCGGAAACTACACGACGCATAAGACCGCCAAAAGCTTAATGGCCGCGCTTCAGCATTAATGTGTTCGTAGATCTCTCGCCACATTTCAAACGGGCGTATCGAAGTCTGCCGTCACAGCTTCAGGCTGATTTTGAGAAAAAAATTCAAATTTTTATCAAGGATCCGCGTCATCCATCACTGAAAATTCATAAGCTCAAAGGCCAATTACAGGAATGTTTAGCCTTTCGGCTCATGAATGGATATCGGGTCCTTTTTGAATTCTCTGGAGCGGAGACCGTTCATCTGCTCGACGTAGGTCCACATGATATGTACAAGAAACGTTAATTTCCACGTTTGTCATTATGCTCGTAAAAATTTTTACTGATGGTGGATCGCGGGGGAACCCTGGGCCGGCGGCTTCGGGGGCGGTGATTAAGTCTGCGGGGGGAGTGACCATTGCGAACGTTTCTAAATACTTGGGGAAGACCACGAACAATCAAGCAGAGTACACGGCGATTATCATAGGACTCAAAAAGGCGCACGAGTTGGGAGCGACGTCGGTGATGATGTACATGGACTCCGAACTCGCATGTAAGCAACTCAAAGGAGAATATCGCGTAAGAAATCCCGACATCGCTGAGCGTTTTCTTGAAGTAAGAAACCTCATGCATCATTTTACAAAAGTTACTTTCAATCACGTTCGCCGAGAAAAAAACATCGAAGCCGACGCGATTGTGAACAAGTGTTTGGATGCGCAGAGATGTTGAGCGTGCTATACTAATCGCATTATGGGCTTGTTCGGGAAGAAAAAGGCAAAGAGTTTTTTAGGGGTCGACATTGGAGCGAGCAGTGTTAAGGTTGTTGAGTTCGCCAACAAGAAAGGACGGGCGACGTTGCTCACGTATGGATATGCGGAACTTCCCACGGCCGAGGCAGGGGAAACGTTGTTTGATAATCCCAAGGCGGCTGGCGAGTTACTTGCTCGTGTGTGTAAAGAAGCTGGATGCAAATCTACGGCGGTCATGGCAGCCTTGCCGACGTCAAACGTCTTCTCAACCATCCTTTCCATCCCCGAGGTGAAAGATGCTCGGCAGCGTCAGTCGGTTGTGAACACCGAAGTCGCCAAACTTTCTCCACTGCCACTCACAGAGATGATTTTGCAAACAACATTTTTGGATGAAGAAAAAAAGGTGGAAAAGTCCGGCCTAAAGGCAGGATCCGGCTCCGCCGGACAAAAAGATTTTCGTGTGCTCGTAACAGGTGCGGCAAAGACGTTCATCCAGAAATACATCGAGACGTTCAAGGCGGCGAAATTGAATTTGCAGGCGATTGACACAGAGGCGCTCGCTCTTGTCCGTGCGCTGATAGGAAAAGATAAAGGCGCCATCATGATGCTCGACATCGGTTCCAAGCGGACGAATATTTTGATCGTTGAGAAGGGTATTCCGTTTGTGTCGCGTTCGATTACGATCGGCGGGAACACGGTTACCTCACAGCTCATGCGCACGATGAGTCTGTCAGAGACGGATGCTGATCGCATCAAACGTGATCTCGCGGTTGCTCCAGCTTCAGACACGGGTCTGACCGCCGGGCTCCCCAAGCTTCTTGAACCCATCATGCAACCACTCTTGAACGAAATTCGTTATGCGTTTCAGCTGTATGCCAACATGGAGTTGGCGCAGATGAAGAAGGTAGAGAAAATTATTGTGACTGGTGGTTCATCGCATCTGCCTCGTATTCCAGAGTATCTTGCCCAGACACTCAACATGAACGTCTACCGTGGAGATCCATGGGCGCGAGTCGTGTATCCTCAAGATCTTACAAGCGTGTTGGAGGAAGTAGGTCCACGGATGAGTGTGGCGATAGGTCTCGCTATGCGGGAGATGGACTAATGTATGGCACGACCAAAAAAACGTAGTATTCTATTTATCGACGAAGATGCGCACTTTACCGCGATATATGAAGGGCGATTTGAGGCATCAGGCTGGAAGGTCATACGGGCAAAGAATTTCCAGGATGGAAAAAAGAAACTAACGAGAACGGTTCCTGACGTCGTGGTGACGGATCTTCATCCACTGACTGAGAGCATTCCCTTTTTAGAGGAGCTGAAAGGCTCGCAGACCATTCGCTTCGTACTCACTGACGTTGGTGATCGACGCACGGTCAAGGAAGTCGAGAGTCTCGGAGTTGCAGCGTATTTTCTCAAGAGTCACATCTCTCCATCAGAGGTGATAAGAAAAGTAAAATCTTTCTTTGTATGAAAAATAAAAAAGGGCCTGTCCGCCGTAGCTTTAGCGAAGGTGGGTTCACCTTAGTCGAGTTGCTCGTCGTAGTTGCGATCATCGCGTTGGTTGCGACGTTCGCGGCCGTGGCCGTGAACTCCGCACGCTCCAAGCAACGCGATGCCACGCGTCTTTCCAATGTCCGCATGATTCAATCTGCACTCGAGGATCATTTTAATGAAACGAACTCCTATCCATTCTCGACGGACATGCTTCCGTTGGGTGATGCCACACAAAGCATCTGTCTTGGGTCAAGTGGATTCTCCGCCGATTGTTCGGCAGAAGAGTCGGTTTTTCTGCGCGTGGTGCCAGGCACCTACGAAGATGGCCTTAAGGGAATTGTCACTTGCGGTGAACCTGAGCGTCAAACGTTTTGCTACATGGATTTGTTTGAAGGAGATTCCTACGTGATCTATTTTGAGCTCGAGAACGCGTTTACTCCTGTGGGATTACAAGTCGGAGTGAATTGCGCGACGCCTGACGGGATGGAAGCAGGGACGTGCAGTGATTAGCAAAGGTGGTGAGGTGGACCCGCCTTCGCCAAGGCTACGGTGGGCAGGTGAGGTAGATAAGGTGGCTTAGGTAACGAGTATGGCTCTATCGATCACAATCTTTTTGCTTGGACTCTGTGTTGGAAGTTTTTTGAACGTGGTGATTTTTCGAGTTCACGAAGGTGAGTCGGTTGCCCGTGGACGATCGAAGTGTCAGTCGTGCGAGGAACCAATCGATGCGCGTGATCTTGTTCCTGTGTTGAGCTACTTGATGCTGAAAGGTCGGTGTCGTCGATGCAAGTCCGTCGTCTCGTCCCAGTATCCTGTGGTGGAGCTCGTCACGGGAGTTTTGTTTTTGCTTGCGTTTCAAAAACATGGCCTGAGCCTCCTGTTCATCCGCGACGCGGTGTTCGTGAGCTACCTCATCATCATCTTCGTCTACGATCTGCGCCACATGCTTATCATCGACCGCTTTACGATTCCTGCGATGATTTTTGCCGTGATCGTGAACATGTGGTTGGGAGTGGTCCCCGCGTGGTCGATTCTGGTAGGAGGTTTGGTTCTCGCTGCGTTCTTCTGGATTCAGTTCCTTATCTCAAAAGGCACTTGGGTCGGTGGTGGAGATATCCGCATGGGCGCGCTCATGGGGTTTATGCTGGGACTCGAGCAAGGACTTGTTGCGCTGTTCATTGCGTATCTGCTTGGTGCGATCGTGGGAGTTGGGTTGCTTGTGACAGGTAAGGCCAATCGTAAAACGCCTATCCCGTTTGGGACGTTTCTTGCCAGCGCGACGGTGATTGTGTTGTTCATGGGTGAACAGATGATAAATTGGTATTTAGGATTGTTTGTTTGATATGAGCAAACTGGAAGTAAAAGTTCGGATACACAAGCTCAAGGAGGTCATCGCCGAGCATCGATACAACTATCACGTCCTGGATAAGACGACGATTTCAGATGCGGCGTTGGATTCGCTCAAGCACGAGCTCTACAAACTTGAACAGGAATATCCGGAGTTCATCACGCCCGACTCGCCGACTCAGCGCGTGGGAGGAAAGCCCTTGTCGAAATTCGAGAAGGTGAAACATGCACGTCCAATGCTCTCGATGGAGGACGTGTTTACGCGGGTGGAGTTTGAATCTTGGATTGCTCGCATTCAGAAACTCTCAATCTCTGCCACATCGTCTACCTCTTTCACCTTCTTCTGTATGCCCAAGCTTGATGGGCTCGCTGTGAGTCTTGTGTACAAAGACGGCTTGCTTGTGACGGCTGCGACTCGAGGAGATGGAAGAATTGGCGAGGACGTGACGCGCAACGTGAGGACAATTGAGTCGGTGCCGTTGAAGCTGAGAGGGCTTCGAGGGCTACAAGGGCTTCAAGGAAAAGTTGAAGTGCGAGGGGAGATTTATTTTCCGGTGAAGGCATTTGAGAAGATGAATCGTGAGCTCGAAAAAAAAGGCGAGCCGGTGTTTGCCAATCCTCGCAATACAGCGGCGGGATCGATTCGTCAGCTTGATCCGAGCGTGACTGCTTCCCGTGGACTCGCATTTGTTGCGTGGGATTTGGACGCAGATTTTGGACAGAAGACGATCGAGGAAGAATGGAAACTCATGCGCGAGATGGGATTCAAACCTGCACCAGACTCCGTGCTGCTTCGCTCGGTCGCGGAGATTGAGAAACATTGGAGCATGCTTCAGAAAAAGCGTGAGAAGCTTGGCTACTGGGTGGATGGGATGGTTGTGCGTGAGAATGATAATGATGCGTTTACAAAACTCGGTGTCGTAGGCAAGACACCACGCGGGCTTGTTGCATGGAAGTTTCCAGCCGAGGAAGCTACGACGAAAATAAAAGAGATCGAGTGGACGGTGGGGCGTACGGGAGCCCTGACACCAGTTGCGCTCGTTGAACCAACCTGGATCGGCGGGACGACCGTGCAACACGCAAGTCTCCACAACCTCGACGAGGTCGAACGACTGGATGCGCGTGTGGGCGACACGATCATCCTCTACAAAGCAGGCGACATCATTCCCAAGATTAAAGAAGTCATCGTGAAGCTCCGGCCAAGCACAACACACAAGACCAAAGCACCGACGACGTGTCCCGTGTGCGGTGCATCGGTTGAACGGCGAGAGAAAGAGGTCGCCATCTACTGCACCAACCCAAAATGTTTTGTCCAAGATCGTGAAGCGATCCTCCATGCGGCGAGAGCTTTTGAAATCGACGGTCTTGGCCCGCAGACGATCGCGACGCTTCTCGAGAATGGAATCATCATGAGTCCTGCCGACTTATTTGTCCTTAAGCCTGGAGACGTGCTTGGACTTGAAGGGTTCGCCGATGTCTCTGCGAATAAACTTGTCGAGCAAATTCAGGCTCGTAAGATGATCAGCTTGCCGAATTTTATTCTTGCGTTGGGAATCCGGAATGTGGGTGAGCAGACAGCGATCGATATTGCCAACCATTTTGGAACGCTTCAGAACATGATGAGTGCGAGCCTCGAAGACCTCATTGAGGTCGATGGTATCGGCGACGTGGTGGCGAGAAGTGTGCGTGAGTACTTTGATGAGGATCGCCACCGCGGACTCGTAGAGGAGTACATCAAGAACGGAATCGTGATCCAGACACAAAGGGCATCAAGCAAGCAGACGAAGGCAACAGGCAAGACGTTCGTGGTGACAGGCACGCTTAAGTCGCTCAGCCGTGATGACGCGAAAGAAGCGATCCGACGAGCTGGGGGAAAGGTGGCGGGGTCGGTGAGTCAAAAAACAAACTTCGTGGTTGTGGGTGAGAATCCCGGCTCGAAGTTCGATGAGGCTAAAAAATTGGGAGTCTCTACCTTGTCGGAGAAGGAGTTTCTCGCTATCCTGCGTGGGTAGCCCCGGGTTTCAGCCCGGGCTGCACCCAGGCTCCCGCCGTCGCTTCCGCCGTCGCCAAGGCTATGGCGGACAAGAAAGCTACGGTGGGCAGGAAAGCCTGGGACTACCACAACGATATGAAATTTTCACGCGAAGAAGTGTTAAAAATCGCCAAACTGGCGCGGCTTCATTTGGAGGAAGAGGACATCGCCAAGTATCAAGAAGATCTTGGCTCGATTTTGTCCTACGTCGAGAAGTTGCAGGAACTCAATACCGATGACGTTCCGGAGTTCCAGCACGCGGCCGGGAGTGTGAATGTGTTTCGGGAGGACGTTGTGGAGAACTGCGATCCGGATGTGCGCCGTCGGGCGATCGACAACTTTACGTCTCGCGAAGGAGATCTTCTGAAGGTGCAAGCCGTGTTTGAAAACAGAACCGAATAGCTATGGACGAATCAATACTGACAATCAAAGAGGCGGGGGAGAAGCTCGCGAGCGGAGAACTGACAGCCGAGGCGCTCACACGCAGTTGCTTGGACGCCATTGAACAAGGCGACACAGACGTGAAAGCTTTTTTGAGTGTGTCGGAGACGGCACTTGAGGAAGCACGTGCCATTGACGCACGTCGAGCGGCCGGTGAATCCCTTGGGCCTCTTGCAGGTATTCCCGTTGGTGTGAAAGACGTGATTTTGGTTCAAGACTGGGAGACAACAGGAGGATCGCAAATTCTTGAAGGATATAACGCGCCTTATGACGCGACGGCAATTGCGCGATTGAGAGCGGCTGGAGCGATCTTGTTAGGGAGAACAAATTGCGACGAGTTTGCCATGGGATCGTCTACCGAGAATTCTCATTATTTTCCAACGACCAACCCTTGGGACAAAACAAAAGTTCCAGGTGGATCAAGCGGTGGCTCTGCCGCGGCAGTTGCGGCTGGGTTTGTGCCAGCGGCTCTTGGATCCGAAACTGGAGGCTCGGTTCGCCAACCAGCTTCGTTATGCGGCATTGTCGGTCTCAAACCAACGTACGGCCGGGTCTCTCGTTACGGCCTAATGGCTTTGTCCTCAAGCATGGATCAAATCGGTCCATGCGCTCGAACCGTTGAAGACGTTGCAATGCTTCTTGAGGCCATCGAAGGTTACGATCCAAAAGATTCGACCTCGGCTGAGCTTTCAAACACCACCGTGCCGACGTTGATTGAAAAAGATGTGAGCGGGATGACATTGGGCGTTCCGAAAGAATACTTTGCCAGCGGCATGGACTCGCATGTCGCATCGGTGGTGCAAGAGGCGATTGCAGAACTCGAGCGGGCTGGTGCGAAGATTCAGGACATCTCACTGCCGCATTCGCCGTACGCCCTTGCCGCCTACTACATCATCCAACCCGCGGAGGCGAGCTCAAACCTCGGACGATTTGACGGGCTGCGCTATGGCTACCATTCCAGTGGGGAAAACCTGCAAGAGACGTATGAGCGAACTCGAGGTGAGGGATTTGGAAAAGAAGTGAAACGACGCATCATGCTTGGATCCTACACGCTCTCGGCTGGCTACTACGATGCGTATTACCGCAAGGCGCTTAAGGTGCGAACGCTTATCAAGCGAGATTTTGACGAGGCGTTCAAGAATGTTGATGCGATTGTGTGTCCGACCAGCCCAAGCGTTGCGTGGAACATCGGCGAGAAGTTTGATGACCCGCTCGCGATGTATCTCGCGGACATTTACACCGTGACCGCCAACCTCGCGACGATCCCGGGGATGTCCGTTCCATGTGGCTTCGTTGACGGCCTTCCGGTGGGGTTGCAGATTCTTGGGAAACCGTTTGATGAATATACGTTATTTCGTGTGGGAGCAACTTATCAAGATCGAACCGACTGGCATACACGAACTCCATGATCCCGTATTTTCAAATCACAACGATTCATCTCGGCCCCGTACCGATTCAGGTCTGGGGTCTTATGGTCGCGCTCGGAATCTTGGCGGCGACGTGGGTGGCCGCGAAAATGGCAAAAACGCGCGGGCAGAATCCGGAGATCATTTGGGATCTCAGCGTCTGGGTAATCGTTGCGGCGTTCATAGGAGCGCGCCTCGTCCACGCCGTCTATGAGCCAGCCACGTATCTCCAGGATCCTCTCGAGTTTCTACGCATCTGGCATGGCGGATTTTCGATCATGGGAGGATTCCTGGGCGCGCTTCCAGCCGGCATCTGGTTTTTGCGCCGACGCCACGTGGACGTCTTTGCCTACTCTGACACGGCCGTCTTCGGCCTTCCACTTGGAATTTTTATTGGCCGCATCGGCTGTTTTCTCATCCATGACCACCCAGGCACGCTCACGAATTTTCCATTGGGCGTTCAGTATCCCGACGGCGTGCGCCACGACCATGGTTTGTACGATTCGATCAATGGTTTGATCTTGTTCTTGCTGTTCCTCCTGCTA
>CAYHRJ010000037.1:0-10966 GCA_964359095.1 uncultured Gammaproteobacteria bacterium
AAACTGGACATTTCTACTTCCCGTAGAGCTGGACATTTTAACTTCCGTTTGACAAGGGGGATTTTCAATTGACAATCTTTCAAAAAATCTCTAAGCTCCTCACACTTTTATCGCTCCCACCACCTCATCTACCTTATCTACCTTTTCTACCTCATCTACCTACCCCTATGCCCGACATCAAAATCGAGATGCTTGAAAAAAATCAAATCAAACTTACGTTCACGATCACCCAAGAAGAAGCCTGGCCGTATCTTGAGGAAGCGGCAAAGCGCATTTCAACCCAAACGCAGATTCCAGGGTTTAGACCTGGACATGCTGGGTATGAAATTGTGAAACAACGTGTCGGAGAAATGAAAATTCTTGAAGAAGCCCTCGAACCGCTTGTACGCAAGTCCTATGTTGGCGCAATCCTTTCAGAAAATTTAGACACGGTCGGTTCACCAAAAATCGATGTGGAAAAACTCGCACCAGGAAACGACATCGTGTTCACTGCTGTGGTGACACGTATGCCTGAAGCAAAAACGCTCGCGGACTTTCGAAAACTTTCTGTGAAAGTACGAAAGGCTGCAGTCGAAGAAAAAGAAATCGATCTCGCGCTCAAAGACCTCACCCGCATGCAGACAAAGGAAGCCCGTGCTCCTCAGAGCGAAGTGGTCAGTGAAAAAGACAAGGTCGTGATCAGCATGAACATGAAACGCGAAGGCGTTCCTGTTGAAGGTGGTCAATCTCCAAACCACGTGGTGTATCTCACTGAGGATTACTATATTCCAGGATTCAAAACTGAGTTGATCGGCATGAAGGAAGGGGAGCAAAAAACCTTCACGCTTCCGTTTCCAAAAGAACACCCACAAAAGCTTTTAGCTGGGAAAGATGTCGAGTTTGATGTTGTTGTCAAAGAATTATTTCATCTTGAGCCTCCGGCGATGGACGATGCTTTTGCGACAACGCTTGGAATGAAGACGCTTCAAGAGCTACGCGACGCGATTAAAAAAAATCTGCTTGTCGAAAAAGAACAGGAAGCACGAGTGGGAGAGGAAAAAGAAATGCTAGAACTGCTCGCGAACAAATCCCAGTTTGATGAAATTCCTGATCTACTCTTGAACGAAGAAATCAACAAGATGATCGGCGAACTGAAACGTGCGATCGAAGCTCAAGGCCTGGACTTTGATACCTACGTCCAAAATCTCAAAAAAACCCTCGCGGAGTTGAAGCTCGACTTCACCCCACAAGGACTTATGCGCATCAAAGTTGCCATCGCCATGCGAGACGTGGCAAAACAAGAAAACGTTGAGGTGAAAGATTCAGAACTGGATGAGGAACTCGATCGCCTCGCTGCACAATACGAAGACAAAGAAACAAAAGACCGCGTCTATTCCCCTGAGTACCGCGACCACACAGAGCAAGTTTTAAAAAATAGAAAAGTGATCGAGCTGCTCCGTGGAATCATGATAAAGTAGCTGTCGTTATGATTCTCACCGTCCATGTCAAACCAAATGCCCGCAAAAATAGCATTGAATGGATTGATGAGGACACGCTCAAGGTGTCTGTTCCAGCAGTGCCTGAGAACGGGAAGGCGAATAAAGCTGTGATTGAGTTGCTGGCTGAGGAGCTCAAACTCCAAAAAAGCCAGATCGAGATCGTCAGGGGGCTCACGGCCAAGATCAAACAAATCAAAATCTAAAAAACACCCTGAGTTATATCAAAGGGTGTTTTTGATTTGGGACAGGATCAAGTCCTCCACTTGATAGGGGATTGCACCTCAAAACCCTCCAAAAGGACAACAAAAGTCCTTTTCTTGCTCCAAAGCGTTCAATACTGTCATGGCCATACTGTGAGCAGGAAGGGTAAAAACGGCAGAACCCTTGAGGAAACAGAGGTTTTACAAGTCCATGATCTGGAGAAAGGGTCAGCTGGTAAGCGCGGATGAGATGAATGAGCAGCCATTTCATAAAAGTCTGGCTTTCTTGAAACTTGAGAGAAGCTGGGTCTCTAACTCTGCATACTTGGCAGAAAGTGCCTCTTTTCTTGGCAAAAGACCAACATCCCAGCCGCCTTTCATCTGCAAAAGATGTGCATAAATGATCGCTCGCACACGTCGCTTAATTCGGTTGCGATCAACAGCACTCTTGGCCGTCTTCACACCAACCACGACGGCAAATCGTGATACCAGAAGACCATTTGGACGAATCTTCATACCAACAAGCGACCCAAAAACGCTCCTGCCTTTGGCAAAGAGCGTTTTTACATCTTTTTCATGTCGTAGTCGGTACTCCTGCGGCAACATAGCTCGAATTTATTTGCCTGTTTTGACTGTAAGTCTCTTTCGTCCACGCGCCCGACGACGTTTCAAAACATCACGTCCTGTGGAGCTCTTCATGCGTGCACGGAAACCATGAACTTTCGCTCGCTGTTTTTTCTTTGGTTGATACGTTCGCTTTGGCATACCGAGGAGATAAGTCAAATTTCAATACAAAGATACTAACATACTGTCCACAATTCATCAACCTCTATGCACAGATTTTCACGACTTGCTCACTTATACACAACTGTTCTACACTGTTGCGCAGCGTAACTTTTTAGGAGGAACAACCATTGCTCTATGAACACCAACGACCTTTGGCAAGCTGTATTGGGTGAGCTCGAATTGGGCTTAAGTAAAGCAAACTTTACAACATGGTTTAAAAGCACTTTTATTTCTGAAGTTGATGCGCACGCCGTTGTTATTGGAGTCCCAAACATGTTTACAAAAGCTTGGCTAGAAAAAAAATACGCGCGAGAAATCATGCGCTCACTACAAGAACATAGTAATGGTGTCATCAAACAGCTCAGTTATCGCGTGGAAGGACGACCCACTGTTCCTCGCGACATCCCTTTATTTGAAAAAGAAGCTGTCCAAGCTCCTCAACCAGCAATGCACGTACACCATCAAACCGCTCCACAACCTCAACAACACGAAATACGCACAGGAGAATTTTCCCTCAACGGCAAATACTGTTTTGAAACATTCATTGTTGGAAAACAAAACGAGCTTGCGCACGCTGCCTCTCAAGCCGTTACAAATCAACCAGGCGGCGTCTATAATCCGCTCTACATCTACGGTGGTGTAGGCTTGGGCAAAACCCATTTGCTCCAGGCGATTGGCAATGAGCTGATTCGCAAAAACCCTCAAACAAAAATCCTCTACGTCACCAGCGAGCGTTTTACAAATGATTTTATTGGAGCTTTGCGATCAAATCGCATGACGGAATTTAAAAATCGCTACCGTACAGTGGACATTCTCTTGGTCGACGACATCCAGTTTTTTGGAGGAAAAGAAGAAACACAGGAAGAATTTTTCCACACATTCAACCAGCTCCATCAAAACAACCGACAAATCGTCATATCCTCAGATCGCCCACCCAAAGCTATCTCAGGACTTGAGGATCGTCTTATTTCACGATTTGAATGTGGGATGCTCGCTGACGTTGGCTCACCTGACTTTGAAACACGCGTTGCCATTCTGGAAACAAAGTGCCGAGAAAAAATGTACCAGCTTGAACGCGAAATCATCCATCATGTGGCAACGGTCGTACAAACAAACGTCCGTGAACTCGAAGGCGCGCTCAACAAAATCATTGCTTTTCATCAGTTCAAAAACATCAAGCCTTCCATTGAAACTGTAAAGCCAATCCTCACGAGCTTCCAGCCTATCTCCAGCCGCAAGAGTGTTACGCCCAAACAACTCATTCATACGGTCGCCCTTTATTTCGATGTCCACCTAGACGATCTTCTTGGAAAAAGCCGCCAGAAGCGTCTCGCATTCCCTCGCCAAATCGTGATGTACCTCATGCGCGAGGAAATGAAGTCGAGCTACCCATCGATCGGCACAGAGCTCGGTGGTCGCGACCACACCACAGCCATGCACGCCTACGACAAAATTACTAACTGTTTGCTTGAAGATGAAAAGCTTCAACATGATCTGGAACTCATTAAGCAGAAGTTATACGCTCTCTAATCCACAATTTGTAAACGAGTGGATATGTGGCATATAACCATCTGTAAAAAGCTGTGGATGAATAAAGCCGCTACTCGACTCAAAAAACTTTCCACTGTTTGCCCACTTATGCATTCCATCCTTCATCCACATTTGTGCGATCAGAAATGGCTTTAAACGCAGGCCGAAACCTTCTTTTCCACTTCTCTCACAACCTCTACTGTCACTTCTATTTTTCTTCTTCTTAAATCCCATTCTAATTATGAAGCTCTCCTGCACTCGAGATAACCTACATCAAGGACTCGCAATCACGAGTCATATGATGACCAAGAATGTCAATCTTCCAATCCTTCAAAACGTTCTTGTAAAAGCAGAAGGAGGAATCATTCGGTTTACGGCAACAAATCTAGAAATGGCAGTGAACTGTACTGTCCGTGGAAAAGTAGAAGAGGCAGGACAGTACACGATTCCATCAAAACTTTTTTTTGATTACGTTTCACTCCTTCCAAATGAGACTATTAGAATTGAAACACAAGATCAAAATGCACGGGTGGAGTGTGGAAGCCATAAGACAAAAATTCATGGGCTTGGAGCATCAGAGTTTCCGCTTGTTCCTCGAGTTGAAGGTGGAAAAGCTTTCCAAATTCCAGTGGAAGAATTCAAGCGAGCACTCTTCCAGGTCTTGTTTGCTGTGGCGACGAATGAATCACGCCCAGAACTCACAGGTGTTGCATTTTCGTTTTTCCCACACGAGGGAGAAGGAAGGCTTACACTTGCCTCAACTGATTCGTATCGATTGGCAGAGAAAACCATTCCTCTTGTTTCATCTGTGGATGAGCCTTTCTCCATTGTTGTTCCATCAAAAACACTCCATGAAGTGAATCGTATTTTGTCTGTGTTCAAAGACGATGTTGAACTTCCCTCAAGCCTGACCATGCATCTTTCCAACGCGCAACTTGTATTTACCTACGGTCATGTTGAGCTCATCTCACGAACGATTGATGAGAAATATCCTGACTATAAATCGATCGTTCCTTCACACTTTCAAACACATACAGAGATCGACCGTGAAGACTTTGTAAAAGCGGTGAAGACAGCGAGTTTGTTTTCGCGTACAGGATTGAATGACATTGTTCTCACGTTTCATCCTGAGGGTCGTGAGCTTTCTGTAAGCGCCACAGACGCCACTCGCGGAGACAACACCACAAACTGCTCAGCTGACATTACTGGACAGCAAAATTCTGTCACCGTAAACTATCGGTATCTCTTGGATGGCCTGCAGGCGATCACTTCTGATCAAGTTGTCTTTGAGATGATCGATGCTGGAAATCCATGTCTGCTGTCGCCAAAAGATACAACTGACGTGTATCGTTACGTCATCATGCCAATTAAACAGTAACTAACTTAATCCGTCATCCCGACCGCAGGACGTTCGACGGCCGAAGCGGAGGGATCTCAGCAGCTGTTGAGATCCCTCGACTCGGATGCCTCGCTCGGGATGACAGAAAGATTTATGCCAGAGAAATCAAACAATGCACTTCTGTGGGCGATCGGTGTGATCCTCATCGTGCTTGGTATTATTTACTTTTCTGTAACAGGAGGCTCTGGTTGAAGCAGATCATCGAGTCTGGGATGAACACCGCCGTGTTTGCCAACAACGCGATGATTGACCGTTCTGCGATCGACGCGAATCCGTCTCTGTACGAGGAAGTTGTGACGGTTGAGGTGCAGATTCCATCAAAAGGTAAGGCTGTGACTATAATGGAAACGCTGAGGTTGAACTCACACTTGTGAAAGCGATTTGTAGATTTATGAAGACGAGGGCGTTGGCTCTCGTCTTTTAGATTTGTTAGGATTGAATCACATGATCAAAATTCCACAACAACCAGAAGTCCTCACACTGCGCGTCGATCATCTTTGGGATGGAGACGTTTGTGCCGACGATCGTCTGTGGGCAGGTGTCGAGCTCTCACAAAACAAAGAGGGAATCATGGTGCGTGTTACAGCTCCCGTCCTACACGAGCAAAGCGTTCCTGATTTTCCCATGGGCTCGCGCGTGGAAGGACTTTGGAATTTTGATGTGGTCGAGTTATTTTTCGTGGGTCCTGGGCACCAGTATCTCGAGCTCGAGCTGGGAGCTGGCGGGCATTTCTTGATTCTTGGATTTGATTCAATCCGCCGGCGATCAAATGCCTATGAGACATTTCAGCCCATCGTGAGGTTTGAAAAGACAGCGGACAAACAATGGGTGAGCGAGATGACGATTCCGTGGAAAATGGTGCCTGAGAATCTTCGTGCACTGAATGCCTTTGCGATCATGGCCGGACAGTTCTTGGCGTACGGAGCCCTTCCTGGAATCGAACCAGATTTTCACCAGCCCGATTTTTATCCTGCAGTGAGTTTGTGAGGTTGTTTTTAACGAGCCTAGCTAATCGTGACTCTATGCCTCGCACCACGCATGCGCTGGAATTGCTGAAGGTTTCAATGAAAATTGAGGAAGATTTGGCTTTGGAAAAAATTGCATCTTTGCGCGATTCGATCAAGTCTAGGTTTCTTTCTCACGAAGAGGCATGGAGGTAGTGGAATGAACGATTCGGAGGACATCTTAGACGTTTTGCGAATGGACATAGGAAAATTCGGGTAGGTGATCATCAAGTTGTTTTTCGTATAGAGAGATAAAGTATATATGAGCAAGAAGAACTGATACAGAGGACATCTGAATTTCTCTTAAAAGTGTTTAGGATCCAAGAACTTCTTGCATCTTGGCAACAAAGGCAGATCGCGCCTTTCCCTGCTCCTCCTCGCTTTGTTCAAAATCAAAGAGTCCAAAGCTATGTCCTGCGCCATCAATGACAATGTATTGCGCATCCGGAGCAGCATCTCGATACTTTTTAACTTCGGATTCAGGAATAACTACATCACGCTCACCCCGAATGAAAACGACACGTCCCTCATAAGATTTGAGCGGCTCTAGAAAAGCGTCTTGCGAAGGGAAAGTGTCAAGAATTGGTCTGTTGGCCGTTGGGTCCTCCGGGGGGATTTCAGCAGCGGGGGATGCAAGAATAGCGAGATCGACCGAAGAACCAAATTCTCCAAGAAGCTGGGAAACAATCGTTGCCCCAAGAGATGTTCCAATAATATCTAAACGAAGCTTTTCTTTTGGAACACCGAACAATTCATTCGACCGATCGAGAAGACCCTGAAGAGCACGACGAACGTCTTCGATTTCCATATCATACGTTTTTCCCACAAAACCTCTGGTCATGAAATCCTGGCCATCTTCAGCAAAGAAAGGCTCTCCAGCTGTAGGATCAAAATCCCCATGACGGGACGTGGTAATACGCGCGACATTTACTGGCGAGGACTCAAGTGCAGTCGCTACATCTTCATATTCAAAACCCGAGGAATGGCTTCCGTGAACACAGACCAAGAGCCTTGGTGCTGAATTCTTTGTAAGCGGTTTTGCATCAATATCAACACGAATTTTTTCATCCCCTTCCTCATGTAAGGTACCGGGAAACTCTATGTGCACGTTTCGGCGGGTTTCAAATTCAGGAACGTGTGCCCTTTCAGGATTTAAAGACATAGGCTGTTAATCTAGATTGATAGAATCATTAAACCAAATTCACCAAATAATGTAAACAAAACACCCCGCCAGCAACAGGTCACCAACGTGGTGTCTTGTCGCCGGCGAGGCAGCGCTAGATCTTGTTGTCTTTGAGCACGGCCTGCGGCATCGTTCCGCTGCCGTCGCAGTGAGATCCCCACGCGTCGTGGATGTCCATGACGTAGCCGCCGACTTCGCCGTCGGAGTCGTCTTCTTCCAGATCCATCTCTCGTTCACGCAAAGAACGGGCGGGGTGAACCGGGTGCGTGGTCTGACATTCGCAGCAAACGCCTTCCATGGGAGACTCCTTCTACTCGTGGATGATGAGGTGGGGACTAGTAGAGGAAGAGGTGGCCGCGTACTCGTTCAAGGTCGGTCTTGTGGATCTCAACGCCTATCATGCCGAATCGAGTGACCGCTACACCGACGTCATCTTGCAGACACATGAACGGCATGCCACCGAAGGAGCATGGGCGGTAACCGTCTTGGAAGAGGGCCCACTGATCGAGGCATACCTCACGTGAAGTTTCGTGCCAGGTGCTTGAGTACCAGGTGTCTGGAACCCCTGAACAGATTTCCTCGGTTTCAGGACTCGCCTCCAGCTTTTTCCTGTCGAAGAAGTTCGCACAAAGGAGAACGCAGAAGACTCCGATGCCGCCTACGACGAAGAGTCCGATTGCGGATTTGATTCCAGACGAAAGTTGAATGGGCACGGAAGGCTCCTACGACTCGAAAGCCGGTCTAGGGTCGAGAGATTTCGACAATTCAAGATACAACAAAACCGGCCGTTTGTCAACTGCTCGTGAGTGAGGTATCGTTTGGGTACCCACTATGTCAATTCAAACAATAAAATCATTCACAGTCTCTCTTCCTGGAAAGCTAACGGACGAGGTGGACGTGCTCTCTAAGAAAACAGATCAGTCGCGAAGTGCACTTGTTTCAATGGCTGTGCGCGAGTTTCTGTTGGACGTGAAAGAGGATCGTGATCGATTTGTTGAAGCGTACAAGAAAACACGTCGTGAGAAAGTTTTGTCCTTACCACAGCTCAGAAAGAAATACGACCTCGTCTAATATGTACCAGGTCGTTTTTCGTTCACGATTTGAACGGAGTTTCAAGAAGTTGGATCGAAAGACTCAGTTGTTGATTTTGGACGAGCTTGATCGACTGGCTAAGGATCCTTTTAGTCATCCTCACACTCGAGCTATCGTCGGAGTTAAACAGAAGGCGTTTCGTTTACGCGTTGGTCGCTGGAGAGTTTTGTATCTTGTGTTGACTAAAGAAATGACACTGGAAGTTATCGATCTTTTTTTACGTCAGGGGAAGTCTGACTATCGTGACTTATAAAAAATCCCGCCAGGATCGAGTTCGGGCTCGACGGGGGCGGGTTAGACGATACCAGCGTACTTGGCGATCACGAAGGCGAACCGACGTAGCAGGGGAGATCGTTGGCGGCGCTGTTCTGGAGTCTGGCGTTCTTGCCAGTAGTATGCGCAGTTTGCGAGAAACTCATCGCGTGGTGGAAGTGCAGAGGAGGGCTGCGGTTCTTCAGGAAGCGTGGCATGGAGTGCTGCATCATTCAGCCAACACCGCTCGTGACCTTGAGGTCGCGATGCTTGCGGATCGCATTGCGCAGACGCAGGACCTCTGCCAGCAGATCGTTCTCGTACATCATGTACAATTCATCATCGTGTTTACTCATCAAATCTCCAAGATGAATCTGGGGGACATAGAATCATAAAACCGCCCATGTGTCAATCACGTCACTCGCGATCACCTCGCCATGAAAAATTTTCGATGATGGGGATGTGGAAGGGTAGACTCAAGACTTGTCACGTCGATCGCGACCGACGTGACTTGACCCCAATGCGCTCGGAGTCGACATACTCGCCGCTAAACGGCGCTTCGGTACCTTTGTCGAGGATGACGTGCTTTTCTTCTGGAGTAAGTTCGGGCATATCGATTCAACGTTTTAGAGTGGCCATCACGAAGTGTACCAAAAATCACGGGAACAGGGATCGTCTCTCATGTTTTCCCCAGCCCTGCTCCTTCTTGCTTGACAGGTCGATCTTGCTGTACTAGTGTACTAGTACATTGATACTCTATGATTGAAGACTCCTCCTGGCGCCGAGAACTGTACGCCCTGCTGAAAATCGCGGGGAAAGACGGCGACCTCTTGAAAGACGTCCTGAATGACTTGCTCACTCCTGAAGAAATTTCCGTTCTGGCACAACGGTGGCAAATCGTGAAAGGACTCGCCCAAAACAGGCCCCAGCGCGAAATCGCTGAAGAGCTCGGAGTCGGTATTGCGACGGTCACACGCGGAGCGCGATTACTCAAAAAACCTCAAGGCGGCCTACGCCGCATGATCGATATGATTCATTCAACCAAAACCTTCCGAGGACTTCCCAAGTCCTGGCGCGACCAACTCATGGAATAGTCCCTGAGTCGCGTTTGCGTTTCCAGAACGATCGCCTGACTCATGGACGGTCGTTTTTTGTTCGAGGTTCCCATGCACGTTCGTCTTCTCACCTCCCTTCCCTCCCTCCATGACGCCATCCTCTCCGCCTCGGAGGGGTTCGGCCAGCCCATCGACCAGGCGTTGAGCCTGGACGTGGCACAGCACCTGGACGCCTGTGGCTTCGGCTTCCAGTTCCTGACCGACGAGAACGAGATCGCCGGCTTCACCCTGTTCAAGCACTACGGCTCGCTGCTGTACGGCGGGGGCATGATGATCCGCCCCGCGTTCCAGAAGTCGGGACTCGTCCGGCAGGGCATCCTGCTCGCGCAGGAACACACCCACGCCCGCCACTTCGCCTTCCGCACCCAGTCGCCGCGGATGTGGTCGGCCGGCCGTCGCGTGACCCGGCTGTGGTCGCCCACGCCCGAGCAGGGATTCTTCCACCCCGAGCTCGACGAGGTGCGCTCCATCGCGGCTGACCTCCTGCACATCCAGCCGACGGTGACGCGCGCGGTGTTCGACCGCCCGCTCTACGGGCAGAAGCCCACGCACCTGAATCCCGCCATCCAGACGTGGTGGGACTCGATGTGCGACTTCGACAAAGGCGACATGGTTCTGTGTGTCGGTGCGTTCTAACAACAGGAGGATCCGTGTCTGAAGAAACATTGTATGCGATCATGACCACCGGATTCATCGGGCTCATGACCTGCTTCATTCTCAATCTCCTCTTCGCCATCGGGTTCCACACAATCGTGCTCATCGAGCGTCGACTCGGTATCTACCCGATCATCTCGGAACAAAGGGTCCGTCTGCAATCCCTGTACGACGACTTCTTCGAGAGGTGCCGCAAGCGCTGTGGACTCCAGCACCAACTCTGGTACCGTCGGGATCAGCTTTCTGAAGAAGCGGCGCAAGACCTTCGCGCAC
>CAYHRJ010000038.1:0-2714 GCA_964359095.1 uncultured Gammaproteobacteria bacterium
TCGTAGGTTGTAGGTTGTAGGTGGTAGGTGGTAGAAATCTATCGCTTCTGAGGAAACTTTTCCTCGACGAGTTGTCCGGTGCGCAAGAGGTACTCTCGCTTCACACGCGCCTGGAGTCGTCGAAGGGCACTGGCTCGTAATTTTGTTTTTGAAGGTTCTGGTTTATGAAAACGATTTTTCTTGGATTCAAGAACTGAACCGCTTTGCTGTACACGACGACCGAATCGTCGATACAGGCTTTCAAAACTTTCCGCTTTTTTGCGCTTTACGAGAATCATAGGTGGTAGATGGTAGGTAGTAGGTGTTAGGAAGTTTGAAGTAGGAAGGAGATAATAAATTCGGAGATTCTTTTTTCCTACAACCTACTCCCTAAAACCTAAAACCTGCTATTTTTAGTAATGACAACGGGAAGTTTGCTAAATTTGGGCTGGTTTGTCAATAGGAGCCGTGGAAAGCTTACGCTGAACGATCGAAACAGCCTTTTTAATGTCCACAATTTCCTGAGCGCCAGATTCCATATCACGGACAATGATCGTTCCGTCCAGAACCTCTTTTTGTCCTAAGATGAGCGTGATGGGCACACCAAGTTTATTGGCGGCCTCAAGTTGCGACTTGAGGGTGTTCTTACCAAAGGCTTCCGCAACTGGAATACCAGACTGTCGAAATTCCTCAAACACCTTGAGCCCAACACGTCGGGCAGCATCCCCTAACTGTGCAAAAAAGACGACTGCTGCTCGTCGCTCAGGAGGATTAATCCCCTTTGCCTCAAGCGCACGAACGATGCGCTCAATGCCAAGCGCAAATCCACACGCTGGCGTTGGTCTTCCGCCGAGCAACTCCACGAGCCCATCGTAACGTCCCCCACCTCCCAGAGCGGCTTGTGATCCTTCGCCCTGATCATCGGCGAGCACAAACTCAAACACGGTATGTGAGTAATAATCCAATCCACGAACCAAGTAAGGATTCAATACGTACGGAATTTCCATCTCCTCCAAAAATTCAAGCACCTTCATGAAGTGTTCTTTTGATTTTTCATCCAGATAATCCAAAATTTGCGGTGCGGCTTTCAACAGCTCACGCGTGGCTTCCTCTTTACTGTCCAGTAAGCGCATGGGATTTTTTTGCAAGCGTCGCTTGTCGTCCTCAGATAGTTTTGCGCGATGCTGTCTGAAGTACGCCACGAGCTCGGCCACATACGCCTTGCGACACTCGGACGTTCCAATGGAGTTGATTTCAACTTTGACATCTAGTCCCAGCTCCTTAAAAATCTGCATCGCGATCACAACCAGCTGCGCATCAACGATCGGTTCCTCAACACCAAGACTCTCAAAACCAACCTGATAGAACTGGCGATAGCGACCAGCTTGCGGACGATCATGACGGAACATCGGTCCCAGGTACCACAGCTTCACCGGCTGTGGTCGGTCGAGCATGCCATGGTTGATGTAAGCGCGCGCAGCCGAAGCCGTTGCCTCAGGACGCAGGGCGACTGAACGATTCGAAGGATCCGTGAACACGTACATTTCTTTCTCAACAACATCTGTTCCCTTCCCTAGCGTTCGCAAAAATAAATCTGCGCGCTCGAGAATGGGCAAGTCGATACGATCAAAGCTGTACGCATCTGCAAGCCTGCGAATGGAATCACGCACCAGATTCCACTTCCCTTGCTCATCGGGCATGATGTCCCGAAATCCACGCAACAACTCAGGATTCTTCGAGGAACCGCCTTCGCTCTCGTCTGTCGTGGACGCAGCAACAACAGGAGAGGCTTCTTTTTCAGGAGCGAGCTTTTTTGGAGGGGCTGGTTTCTTTTTTGGGAACATACATATGAGGAGGTTGTAGGAAGTAGGTGGTAGGTGGTAGGAAGAAAAAGCTTGAGAACTATTTTTTCGCTAAAACCTACAACCTATTCCCTACTACCTTTACAGATTATAAACCGGTAAATCAAATGTTGTCATGCGTGAAAGCGGCAAACCGCGGACCCAGACGCGTCCGATCAAGTTATCTCGATCGAGCGTACCGAAACTTCTGGAATCAAGACTTGAATCGCGATTATCTCCCAGGACGAAATATTCGTCACTCCCAAGTGTCACACGTTCCTTCCCATTCGTCTGCTCTTCTGCCAGATAATCTTCTTCCAACAACATTCCATTTGGATGTTCCTCATTATAGATCATCACATTCCCGTCCGTGATCTCAACTGTCTCACCAGGAAGCGCCACAACGCGCTTGATAAAAAACTGACTCGGGTCGCGAGGATAGCGAAACACGACGATCTCGCCACGCATCGGATCGCGGAAGCGGTAGGACAGCTCGTCGATAATGAGATACTCAGAATCGTAGAAGTTAGGTTCCATCGACGCGCCCTTCACATAAAACGGTTGGATCAGGAAATACCGAATCGGGATGATGATGGCGCTTGAGATGAGCACAATCTGCACAACCTCAAGAAGAAAGGAAGCCACAGCTCCCCCCACCGGCCCAAAACGCGCATACAGTTTATCTTCAATCCCTGCAAATCGACTCATAGATGAAATCGCTGCCAGCGTATCAGGATTTTGATGGCAGGGCAAGGAAAACACCCAGGATAAACCTGAGTGTTTTTCTGGTGGGCGTGAGAGGGCTCGAACCTCTGACCTCTGTCGTGTGAGGACAGCGCTCTAACCAGCTGAGCTACACGCCCGAATGAGCGAAATGGCCAAACCCTGTTTGGA
>CAYHRJ010000038.1:2814-10264 GCA_964359095.1 uncultured Gammaproteobacteria bacterium
CATTTCCGAATGAGGCGTGTAGCCCCGACCAACGGGAGGCACTACACGCCCGAATGAGCGAAATGGCCAAACCCTGTTTGGACATTTCCGAATGAGGCGTGTAGCCCCGACCAACGGGAGGCACTACACGCCCGAATAAGCGAAATGATGCGGCTCGAAAATACCATGAACAATTCCTGAGGACAAGAGGTTGTTCATTCTCCTCGTTCCCGTTACAATACCGTCAACGATTATGGTTCGACCTAAGATTGATCTCCTGCACCAAAAAACGCTGCGTGCCATAAGGCGAGCACGGACTTCACAAGTGGACGATCAACCCTTGGAGGTTTCTGTGCGGACGACTCGGCCATCGGGCCGGATTTTTGGTCGTCACCTCACACTGATCGTCGTCATTGCCGCAACCGCTGGCATCATTTTTTCTTATCAAGTCAGTACCACGTCAGAATCCACAGCCTTTCCAGACTTCTCGCTCGTATCAACAATTAAACATTTCGTCACGTCTGGATCACGCGAACTCGATGGTGAAGATGAAGACCGTGTGAACCTGCTCTTGATGGGCATCGGCGGCGAAGGACACGACGGACCGCAACTGACGGACACGATTATTTTTGCCAGCTACCAACCATCAACGGGCGCGATCGGTATGATGTCCTTGCCGCGCGATATGAGCGTTCCTATTCCTGAGTACGGATATAGCAAGGTCAATCACGCCAACGCGTATGGTGAAATGAACGAACCTGGTTCTGGGCCAGCACTTGCCTCACAAGTCATCGGCGACGTGCTGAGCGAGGACATCCAATATTATTTGCGTGTGGACTTCGATGGCTTTGCCGAATTTGTAGACGCGATCGGTGGAGTTGATGTGTATGTTGATAACAGCTTCACAGATCCAAATTACCCAACGCTTGGAAGAGAGTATGATAGCTGTGGGTTTGAGGAAGAGGTATCTGATGAGGTAGCCCCAGGCTTTAGCCTGGGTGAGGCTGAGGAGATCGCAGAGGAGGATGCCGTTGAAGAGCCAAGTGAGCTTGCGGAAATTTTAGAAATCGAATCGCCAGAACTTGGAATTTTGGAACAAGCTGAGCTTGATGAAAACGCTGTTGAAATCGTTCCTGATTATTCCTGTCGTTTTGAATCCATCACTTTCTCAGAAGGTTGGACGCATATGGAAGGAGAAACCGCGCTTAAGTTTGTTCGCTCACGCCACGGCAACAATGGTGAAGGCTCAGACTTTGCGCGCTCGAAGCGTCAACAAAAAGTCATCTTGGCTGTGAAGGATAAGGTTCTTTCAGCATCAACCTTCTTGAACCCAACTCGCATCAGCAAAATGATGGACACACTTGAAAAAAATATCGCCACCAATTTAGACGCATGGGAAATTGTCCGCCTCGCCAAGGAGCTAAAAAACTTGGACACGACCAGCATCACTCACCACGTCATCGATGCCTCTGAGTCTTCTCCATTGTACGCAACCGTGTTGAACGGCGCCTACCTCCTCCTGCCAAAAAATGACGACTGGTCGCCCCTGCAACGCATCGCGGACAACATCTTCACCGCAGACGAAGAACTCAACGCAACGTTCGCAGCCGCACCTGAAGAAAAACCAAAATTCGTCCGCGTAGAAATCCAAAACGGAACCAACATCACCGGCCTTGCCTTTCGCGCCTCACAGCTCTTGGATGGTCAGGGATTTGATGTCGTACACGTTGGCAACGCAGCCACGCGCGGCTACGAACACACTGTTATCTATGACCTTACTGATGGCCAACGCACCGAGGAACTAAAAGCTCTGCGCGACTTTCTCCAAGCAGACGTCACCCTTTCTGCAACTGGTTGGCTCTTAAGCGGCGAGATCGTCCCCAAAGAAATCACTTTCACCAGTGAAGACTCACAAACACTTGCCACCGAGGACGACGTAGACTTTTTAGTGATTCTAGGTGAGAGTGCGAGCTCGTTGGCGAGGAATTAATATGCCGTCAGACCTCATTCCTCATGAACGGATTGAATCCCACATTTAAATTTTTCGTGGAAAAAAAGTGATGGAGGATTTCATGTTTCAACTTTCCACACCTGAATTCGTCAACTTGAGGTCACATCCTCTCAATCTTATGAAGGTAAAACTCATCGTCACCGTTCCTGAAACCCACGCTGATCTTATTCGTGAAGTGATTGGTAAAACCGGTCTAGATAAAGTTGGTCCGTACGGCTTTTGTAGCTTCTCAACCAAAGGCATCGGTCGCTTCATGCCGCTCACTGGAGCCAAACCTGCCATCGGGTCTGTTGATGCCCTCGAGGAAGTTATCGAAGATCGCATCGAGATAGGTTGCACTCGAGATCACGTCGAGGCAATCATCACCGCCATTCGCACTGTTCACCCTTACGAGGAACCTGTCATCGATGTGTACCCTCTGGAATCATAGACAATCGAAATTGGAAGTCACAGATTGTGACTTCCAATTAAACCGCCCAAATCTCGCCCACGGGCGGTTTTGTGATAGACTGGTGGCGATATGAATAAACTCCCCGTGGTTGCATTGGTTGGCCGGACAAATGTTGGAAAATCTACCTTGTTTAATCGCCTTCTTGAAACCCAGAAGGCGCTTGTTTCTCCGACCCCTGGTACCACCCGCGACCGAAACGAAGGCGATTGTTTGTGGCGTGGGACGGTCATTCGTCTGGTTGACACGGGCGGACTGGATGTTGATCAGAAAGATGAAATCGAGCGCAACATCGTTCTGCAGGCGGACATCGCGATGAAGACGGCAGATCTGCTCCTCTTTGTTTTGGACATGAAGGCTGGGACGATTCCCGAGGAGCGCGCGCTCGCTGACCGTTTTCGCAAATCCGGCAAACCTGTCATCGTCGTTGGAAACAAAGCTGAAAAAACAAGTGAACGTTTGAGCGTTTCAGATTCCATGTGGCGCTTCCCAGGGTTGCCTGAACCTTTGCCGATCTCGGCAACACGAGGAACTGGCGTTGGCGATTTACTCGACGTGATCTACAAAAAACTGGAAGACATCGGCAGGCCGCCTGTGGATCCTCTCAAAATGGAAGGCACAAAAGTCGCGGTCATCGGCAAACCAAATGTCGGGAAGTCAACGCTTTTAAATGCGCTCATCGGAGAAGAACGTTTCATCACAAGCCCAATAGAACACACCACGCGCGAACCAAACGACACGCTTTTTCAACGCGGCGACCAAAAATACATTTTCATCGACACGGCCGGCATGCGCAAACATGCGAAGGTTAGAAAAGCTGGAGGACTCGAACATGAAGCGGTAAAGCGCAATGAGATGATCGTGAGACTCGCTGACGTCACACTCCTCATCCTGGACGCCACACAAAAAATCGGCACGCAAGAAAAAGTGCTCGCAGGATTTTTGAAACAATCCAACTCAGCTGTGCTCATCATTGTAAACAAATGGGATCTCATCCAAGACAAAGAAACAGGCACGATGAATCAGTATCGAGAATACATCGCCGCGTCCCTTCCCTTCTTAGCGTGGGCGCCAGTGCATTTTGTGAGTGCCCTTTCCCAGCAGCGCGTACAGTCGTTATTTGACGCCATCGATGCTGTCAATAAAAATAGAAGCATCGACATCTCGCAAGAACAACTTAAAAAATTTTTGGATATCGCCATTCACCAATTTGCTCCGGTCGTTGGTCACGGACCATGGGCTCCAAAAGTTCTGGGCATGAAACAGACACGCCACTCACCGCCGACGTTCGATCTCATCATCAAAGCCAAACGAACAGACACGCTCAACCAGAGTTACGTCCGCTATCTTGAAAATCGTTTGCGCGAACATTTCAAACTCACTGGCACACCTGTCGCAATTGATATTCGATTAGCGAGCGCGGTTTCGGACTAATATGCATGCCATCATCGGACTTGGAAATCCTGGAAAAGAGTACGAGAACACGCGGCATAACGTGGGGTTTCTTGTGGCTGATACGCTCGCGAAAAAACTTGGAGCGTCGTGGCGATCAAAACGCGCGATTCAAGCAGAAGTTGCGGAGGCTGTCATGAACGACAAGCGCATCCTGCTGGTGAAACCTCAGACGTTTATGAACGTGAGTGGCAAAAGTGTGGCAGGGATTCTTTCAAAATATCCAGTGAAGAGTAGTGAACTCCTCGTCGTCTACGATGACGCGGATCTTCCTTTTGGCAACCTGCGCTTCAAGACGAGCGGTTCTTCTGCTGGTCATCGTGGCATGGAGTCCATCCTGAATCAATTTCCAAAGGAGACAAACATCGCACGACTGCGTATCGGCATTGGTCGACCTGAAAATAAAGATGTTTCGCTCGATGCGTTTGTCTTGCAATCCTGGAGCGCGAAGGAGATGAAAGAGCTCCATACGGTCACCGATGAAGCTCTGAAAAAAATCGAAGACTTCATTGCTGTATGACACTTGATGAGAGAGCCTATTGGGTTGCGCTCGTACAATTTCGTTCATTTGGTGCGGTGCGCATGGGTCGACTCATGCGCCATTTTGGATCAGGCAAGCGCGCGTTTGAAGCATCGGCTCTGGAGTTCACAGAGGCGGGTATCGAACCTGCGATCGCTAGCCGATTCTTACAATCACGCATCCACATTGACCCAGAGTCGCTCATGCGCGAACTCGATGTCCAAGGAGTCCAAGCTATTACGCTCTTGGACGACATCTACCCGCCTCTGCTCAAAGAAATCTACGACCCACCAGCCGTACTTTTTTTACGCGGCGCTCTTCCTGATCCTGCACGGCGTCACCTGGCGGTCGTGGGTTCTCGAAAAGCCAGTGACTATGGAATCCGTGTGACGCAAGAATTGGTCAAACTATTGGCAGAAGCTGGTGTGGTAATCGTGAGCGGACTTGCTTATGGGATCGATGCAATCGCGCATGACACAACACTGAACGCTGAGGGATCGACTATCGCGATCCTCGGTTCAGGTGTCGATGACAAAAGCATCTATCCGTCTGCACACCGCGCCTTAGCCGCGAGAATTCTTGCCTCAGGTGGTGCGCTGCTCTCCGAGTTTCCACTTGGAACAAATCCTCTCAAACAAAACTTTCCTTTTCGCAACCGCATTATCGCTGGCATCAGCAACGGCACACTCGTGGTAGAAGCCGCACTCAAATCTGGTTCACTCATCACGGCTCGCTGTGCCATGGAAGTTGGTCGAGATGTCTACGCGGTTCCAGGTTCCATTCATGCAGATACGTCGCAAGGCCCACACAATCTCATCAAACTCGGTGCAACGCCCGTAACGAGTGTTCAGGACATCTTCGGACTTGAAACTCCACAACCGATTGAGAGCAGCTACCAACCACGAGGCGAAGAAGAAACAGCTGTGTGGAGCCGACTCACCACAATGCCCGTTCATATCGACGAGATCATCCGCGCGACGCAATTCCCTCCACACAAGGCCGCAAGCACACTCACCATGCTTGAAATAAAGGGCGCCGTCCGTCATCACGGCGGACAATTTTATACACGCTCCTCATAATCTCATCCTCCTACATTTTTCCTTGAGAGAATGATCCTGCTCAGTTTATGTGCATTCCCGTCGCTCAGCATTCCAAGATAGGAAGACACGGATTCCTTCCTGCTTTCGCCTTCAAGATTTTTCATCATGCGTCGTTTTGTGGTCGTTCGTAGGACCCGATGATTTGGAAAGTGCTCCCAGCCCAGGAAATCAACTCCGGAGGCGATAGTGGCGATGGATACTTTACTTGGATGAAGCGCAAGGTGTAATCGCGACTCTAAAAATACAGCGATGTGTGACAGGAGGTGCTCTAAATATTCTCTGCTTTCATGTAGGATGACGAAATCATCGGCGTAGCGAATGTAGTGTGCTGTCTTCAAATTGCGCTTCACGAAGTGATCAAACACGTTCATGTAAATGTTGACGAGAAGCTGGCTTGTGAGATTACCGAGCGGAAGTCCGATGCCAGGCCTACCGTCCGTCTGAAAACTCTTGATGACTTCCGCGAGGAGCCAAATTACATCCTCATCGCCCGCATGCCGCTTAGTGACTTCAATGAGAATCGTGTGATCGATATTCGCAAAGAACTTTCGTATGTCGCATTTCAAAACCCAAACCGTGCGCGTGTGGTTTCTTGAAACTTTTGCCGCAAATTCTCGGAGACGATTGATCGCGCGGTGCGTCCCCTTGCTCTCACGACAGGAGTATGAATCAAAAATGAATTTGCGATCAAAATGCGGATACAGAATCCGATAAATTGCATGATGCACGAGCCAATCCCGAACTGACGCTTTATGAATATCTCTCGGCTTCGGGTCGTTGATCTTGAAGGCATGGTATCCGCCGTGATGGTAGGATTTATTGGCGAGATCATGGTGCAGTGCGAAAATATTGTCCATGAGGTTCGCCCCGAAGAGAGCGACGTCTTCACGTTTTCTTTTCCCGGACAAAAACTCCTGCCACGCGGCAAGCAAATTTTCAATGGAAATGATATCCTGATACGCACTATGGAGCCGCGACCTAACTCTCTCTCTCTCTCTCTCTCTCGTGCCGGAAGCGCGTCGATTCTCCAGCGCGTCAAAGAGGGATATTTGGTTTGGATGAACATTGCGCCGCATATTGCGAAGGGCGCGCGCTTTACGATCGGCGCCAGGATTGAAAGTAAGTTTCTCGACCTGTTGGAGTTGAGTTACGCCGCCTATTTTACCGACAAAGAAAAGAAGGTTGCAAAGATTGCCGAGTGTGTCTTCGTGCTCGATACACTCAAGTTTCTCATCACCACAGCGTGGGAAGGAAGACTTATAGCCAATAAGCAGTGCGAGGACGTTGCCAAAAAGCTGGATGAGATCGGCAAGATGTTCGGGGGCTGGAAGAAGAATCTCGAAAACCCTGAACGAAAAAACCGCCCTGAGCAAAGCCGTTAGACTGAGTCGAAGGGCGGAATCAAGCACTTTCGAAGACGGAACACGAACTCATCGTCCGCATTCCACTTGTTCGTCGGCTTCGCCCAATTGTTGTTGAGCCACGACCCGTCGTCATTGCGTTCCACGTTGAAGACGTTCGAGTTTTCGGCCGAGTCGAATTGCATGGCGTGCCGCCCTTGCCACTGCCCGCCTATCTATGAAGAGGTCGGGCTGTATTTTATGCGTGATCGAAAATCACCAAGCAAACCATACCAAGTACTTCATTTTTGTTTGGACACGCTACGCATCCTCCGAAGGAAACCGTAGCCGCCTTCGTTCTCAACACGCATGTGCCGAAAGGGTCTCGATAAGCCGTGACCGACCGATGTAACCAATCTGCAAGCCAGAATACCAAAAATTTTCCGATCCGTGAATGAGCGAGCGGAAAGACAGAGTCTCACTCTGTCTTTCCAGAGCGAACGAAAGGAATATGAATATGGTTCATATCCGCCTACCTGCCCTTCCGAAGCCTTGGCGAAGGAGGGCGTCGGATAGTATCAAAGGGTCAAAGAAACAAAG
>CAYHRJ010000039.1:0-9449 GCA_964359095.1 uncultured Gammaproteobacteria bacterium
TCAGCTGGCTTCCCGGCTCCTTGCATCTCTGAGGTGTAGATCGCGCGTTCGTTTTCTACGAGCTCCATGGGCACATCCGCTCGTGTAAGGTACAGCGGATCCGAGGCGCTCACGTGCAGGGCGAGGTCATGGCACAATCCGATGAACGCCTCATTGCGTGCGACGAAGTCCGTCTCGCACAACACCTCGACCATGGCACCGAGTTTCCCGTTTGCGTGTGTGTAGCTATGGACACGCCCTTCGTGTGTTTCGCGATCGGCTTTCTTTGCCGCTTTTGCCATGCCGCGTTCGCGCAAAAGAACAATGGCCTTTTCGATATCTCCCGCGGTTTCCTCAAGCGCCTTCTTGGCGTCCATCATGCCAGCACCGGTTTGTGCACGTAAGTCTGAAACAAGCTTTGCGTCGATCATACGTCTGTTGATGTCTTCTTGGTAATAACTGCTGCCGCGTTCACGGCCTCAGTCTTCCCCTCCTTAATCGCCTCGCTGGCGAGTTTACAAATAAGTTGAATGGCTTTCACGGCATCATCGTTTCCAGGAATAACTTTTGTGATGCCTGCAGGATTCACGTTGGTGTCACACAGAGCAATGACCGGAATGCCTGTGACATTCGCTTCCTTCACAGCCGTCTTCTCGGTTTTGGTGTCGATCACGAACAAGGCGTCAGGAGCTTTGGTAAGATGCTGAATGCCGCCGAACTTGTGCTCCATGTCTTCGATCTCGCGTTGGATCATGAGCTGTTCCATTTTTGTATATTTCTTGAGCTCGCCTTTTTCACTCTGATCTTTGAGTGTCTTCATGCGCTTCAAGGTCTGCTTGATCTGCGTAAAATTTGTGAGCGTGCCGCCTAACCATCGATTGATGACATATGGCATCTCGCAGGCTGTTGCTGAAGACTGAACAGCTTCCTTTGCTTGAAGTTTGGTGCCGACAAACAGGATGACACCGCCACGCGCCGCAATGTCTTTCAAGGTTGACAGCGCATCACGGAGCTGAACGGAGGTTTCCTCAAGATTAATAATGTGGACGCCCGCTCGCTCTCCAAAAATAAATTTCTTCATCTTGGGATGCCAGCGAGACGTCTGGTGGCCGAAGTGCATGCCGGTTTTCAGCATGTCGACCAAGGACGGAAGTGTGGACATAAAAAATCTCCTTTTAACATTGGCGGCAATGCCGGACCCGTCTTGCCCTTCGACGATTCGACAAGCTCATCGTGGTGAGCACCGTCGAACCACTAGCTCAGGGCATTTTGGGAGGAACCGGTCAGTTGTTGATCCGCCTGTAATGAATTATGGCGAGAGTATAAAGAAAGTTATTTAATGCGTCAATGTCGCGTTATAGCTCATAAATAATGTTACCGAAACCTGAGTGGAAAGATCATAATTCGGTTACCGTGTCGTCATATGACTATGGCGACACGACACGAGGTGCTTCGTGAACATTTGGACGATTGGCTGAAGGCCAAAGGTGACAAAAAACGACGCTCTAAAATCGCGAAGGTTGTTTGTGAGGCTATCCACATCCATCCAAAATCTCTCTCACGAGCGTTCAAGCGTCTCCAAATGAGAGAACCCAGAGGCGGTTCACGACGCGGTCGCCCAGTGGTGTTCGGTCCAGATGTGACTGCGGCTTTGTTCACCGTCAAACCCTCTTCCCTGAAGTCCATCATCCCCATCTTTAAAGGGCCATGGAAGGATGTTCTACCAGGGAACGGACAGATCGACACCGTGGCTCATTGTGGAGATTCGCTCAAATGGAGACAGTCGAGGTCATCAACGAACTGTATGGAGTACTCGCGATCTATCTCAATCACTTCAAAGCCGTGCGGCGACAGATTTCAAAAGAACGTGTCGGAGCCAAGTATGTCAGACGCTATGAGACACAAGCGAAAACTCCCTACCAACGTATCTCCGAACACGTGAGCATCACAGAGGAGGTGAAAGAACGACTGCGACTTGAACATGCTATGCTCAATCCGTTGCATCTCAAACGACAAATTGATACGCTCATTCAGAAGATTTATAAGATCCAAACCGCGACACGGTAACCGACCTCCCACTGAGATTTCAGTAACCATTTATTATGAGCTATAGCGGATGGGCGACGAGCTCTGAAACCAGACTCGGGTCACGGTCTGTCATGTTCGTGCCGTGGCCAAGGCCGTGACGCTCGATCAAGACGGTCGACGGATTGAGACGATGCAATTCATGAACGCTGTCCCATGACTGGCGGTCATCGTCGTCGCTTGCCGCGAGGACGACTTTTTGGTTTGGACGAATGTGCGTGATGGCATCGTCGGTCGTGACCCCGCGATAGTTGAGACCTGGTGAGAGAGCAATGGCGAGCGGAAGACTCGAGTGTTCAGCGAGTGCGCGGATCGCCAAGTTCGCACCAATCGACGCTCCCATAAGAATCGTGTGTGCTTCGTCGAAGCCTTGTTCACGTGTCCAGGCGAGTGCCGCCTCGAGGTCGAGCCGCTTTGCTTGCTGTTGCTCGGGTGTGAATGTCTCGTAGTCGAGCGTGCCGCCCATGGTGCTCTCCCCATGTCCGCGCATGTCGATCGCCAGCGACGCGTAGCCCTGCTCGAGTAATTTTTCTGCAATCGAGTCCCAACTCTCTTTTGTGGCCGGCATCATGTGCAACAAGATGACGACCTTGTCTTGGCCGTCGTGGCGATAGACGCCAGAAAGCGTGATACCGTCGGACGTCTTGAGATGAACGAGCTGGGTCATACTAACGCTAGTAACATCATGAGCGCGGAGGCGAGCGCGAGATTCTTTTGGAAGTTCACCATGTTTCCCATCTTCATGTTGGGATCTTGGTCACGCCAGAAGGCGTGCACGAAAAATGCGGCTAAGACAAGGAAGGCGATCAAAAGACCATACGACCATACGAGCTGTGTCTGAAACAAGATGCCCAATCCCCCGAGAAGCAACATGAGCCCTGAGACGACTACGGAAAGTTTAGGCATCGGGAGCTTCTTGGAAGCGGCATAGCCTGTCATCATCTCAAGATGCCTAAAATGATTGAGACCCGCGTGGATGAAATAGATGCCCAGCACGATTTGACCAATGAGAAAGAGTGTTGCCATAAAGTTCATGTGAGATGAATAGGATAAGCAATGCCTGCCTTTATCTTAACAAAAATTGATCAGATAAGCGAAGACTCCCTTGGATCACCAAAAAAATCCCGTGGAGACGCTGGGCGTCGCACGGGAGAGAACCGCCTGATGTGGGCGGACGTGTTACTGGCTGGTCACTCGACGACGGCGATGTACGGGAGTCCCCGCAGTTTCCCCTTGGCGTCCATGCCGTAGCCGATCACGAAGCCGACGCCCTCGCCCACGATGCCGACGTAGTCGATCACCACGTCCTCGCGTTGGTGCTTGTGAGGCTTGGTGAGCAGCACGGCCGTGCGCAGAGTCTTGGGCCCCTTCGCCCGCAGGTGCGCGAGCAGGTGCGCGAGCGTGTGCAGGCTGTCGGCGACTTCATCGACGATGATCACGTTTTGGTCGCGCAGGGAGTGCCCGACGTCCAGCTCGATCTTCACTTCCCCTGGCGTCTGGGCATCGTGGTAGGAGCTGGTGCGCATGAACTCAATGCGACAGCTCACCACGCCTCCATCACCCAACAGCCGCTCGATGTCCCGCATGAGATCTGCCGCGAAGATGAACGCGCCTTTGAGCACGCACACGAGCACGACCTCTTGCCCTTGAAAGTCCTCGCCGATCTGCATAGCGACACGACGAACGGCCTGTGAGATCTGCAGCTCATTGTACAGAATACGTTGAGCCATGGAGCCTCCTTGAGGCTTTTGAATGTAGCAGAAAACCTCGGCACGAGCAAGATGTTGGCTGGCTCGCGGTGTAGCTTGACCGTCACAAAATGCCGTGCCATACGCCATTGGCTTTGGAGCAAATCCATGGATCGTGAAACCCGTCAGGGTATTTTTGTCACCGGCACGTTCATCTCCACGCACGATTCGCCACTCTGGCGCGCGTCGCTTGGCAAGATCATCACAGCGGCGATCGCCCAGGCGCTCCCTGAGTCTTGTAACGACCTACCGGTCTACTGCTCGTTCCCTCTGGATCCGTATCTGCCCGATCCGCATCCGCCCGTTCGCATCGCCGTCGAAATGAACCAGAGTGACACCTACTTCCATGGCGGCGGGGAGGAAATCAGATTCCTGCGCGCCGTGGCGATGGCAGTCATGGAATGGATGGTCAGCTCCCATTGCAAGGACGACACCAATCCAATCCACGATCTTATTGCCACGCTCCGCTATGGAGCCGGCGACTGCTTCGTCCGCTTGAGCGCCCCCTAGGTGAGACTCACTCTCTTGGCCACCTTCGCGCCGAACTAACACGCAACGCAAGGTAACTCCGCACGAGTTACCTTTTTTGTTTATTTTGTTGGAACTGTCGTTTCATCCACTGTTGTTTTAACCACGGCATCGTAAAAGTGGAAATCATGAATCCAACGGCCGGAACAATGGAATTGAGAAATGGCCGCGAGATACCGATCGCCCACATGTAGATCCCCAGCGCGAGATAAGTGAACAGCGTGAGCAAGAGACGTCGCGTCCTGCTGGTCTCCCAGGCTTTATCTAACTCGACGCACTGGTTGCGAGATTCAATTTGGACAAGTCGGGATTCAATAGATGGATCATTCATAGGATTCTAGTCTATCAAAAATCCCCCGCGAGGGGGACTTAGTATTGCTCGAACCAATCATGTGTCGTGACGAAGAGGCGGTCTTGCATCGTCGGGGTGTCGTCGAAATAGTGCGTAGCGCCGTTGAGGACTTGAAAATCTTTTGGCTCGCTCGCGTGGGCGAAGTAATTCTTGCATCCCTTCACAAGGATTCCTTTCCCAGCGGTGATGATCTTCAGAGGTCGGCGAAACGATTTAGGCAAGGCGTTCCAATCGAGCTCATCAACCTCGTTGGCCATCTTTTTTCCGATGACGACGTTGGCTCCCCAACGCATGAAGTAACCGTCGAGTGCTTTAAGATACTTCCCACCAGCAAATCCGTATTTCTTTTTTGTGAATGAAATGGCGTAGGAGGGATCCCATAATACGGCCGCATCGAACGGTTGCTTCTTAGATAACAGAATCGTCGGTCCACCAAAGCTGTGGCCAGCGACATAAATCTTCTTGAATCCCTTGCGACGGAAATGTGCGACGACGGCGTCGAGATCACGCGCGTGCATGGCGAGCGTGCAGTCGATGAGTTGCCGCGCGTCCTTCTGCCAACCATAGAGGTTAAACCGATAGGTCGCATAGCCATGCTTGGCAAACCACCAGCATGCTCGTTCGTAGAGGCCCTCCATGATCGAGCACGGCAAACCATGTACGACGATAAACAGCGGCTGCTTCGTAGAACCTGCAAACTTGCCGTACGCTTTATGGGACTTGTCGAGACTGACACGATAGTTACGTTCCATAGTTCTTCTATCCTACCAAAAATCCTCTGAGGATGGCATAGTAAACCTACGATTTATGACGAACGCCAAACGCACCATCACCGACCTGCTCAAAACCGCTGACATTACAGTCAACGGCTCACGGCCGTGGGATCTTCTCGTCCATGACGAGCGGGTGTTTGACCGCACCCTCGCCTATGGCTCACTTGGTTTTGGCGAAGCCTACATGGACGGCTGGTGGGACTGCGAAGCGATCGATCAGATGCTCACGCGCGTATTTCAATCGGACATCGATCGGAAAGTGCGAAACTGGCGAACACTTATCTCTATCTTAGCGACGCGTGCAAGAAACGCTCAGCGCAAGTCCAAGGCATTTGAGATTGGCGAGCGGCATTACGACGTCGGCAACGATCTCTACAAACAGATGCTCGATCCTAGAATGGTCTACACGTGCGGGTATTGGAAGTCGGCGACAGACCTGGCGTCTGCTCAGGAGGCAAAGCTCGATCTGGTGTGCCACAAGATCAGACTCACGCCTGGGATGCGAGTTCTTGATATCGGCTGTGGCTGGGGATCATTCGCGATCTATGCTGCGCAGAAGTACGGCGTGGAGGTCGTGGGGGTGACAGTCTCGAAGGAGCAGGTAGCGCTTGCCACACAGCGAGGCGCAGGTCTGCCAGTCGAGTTTCGACTGCAGGACTACCGCGACGTGACGGGGACATTCGACCGAATCGTATCACTGGGAATGTTCGAGCACGTCGGCTACAAAAATTATCGAACGTACATGGAAGTGGCTCATCGACTCTTGCCTGAAGGCGGGATGTTCTTGCTCCACACCATCGGCGGCAATCGATCCGTACACGCCACTGACGCCTGGATCGAAAAATATATCTTCCCAAACTCCATGCTCCCGTCAATCGCGCAAATCGGAAGCTCGATCGAAGAACTGTTCGTGATGGAAGACTGGCACAACTTTGGAACTGACTATGACAAGACCCTCCAGTGCTGGTACAAAAACTTCGAAGGCTCCTGGCCAGAACTCGCCGATCATTATGGCGAGCGCTTTCATCACATGTGGCGTTTCTATCTGCAATCGAGCGCCGCCACCTTCCGCGCGCGCAATAACCAGCTGTGGCAAGTGGTGCTAAGTAAGGGAGGCATAAAAAAACCGCTTTCGAATCTATTCGCTAGGACGCTTTTCCACAGGGGGGTTGACATAGGTTTTTCTCTGTACTACTGTACTAGTACACTAGTACAGTAGTACATATGAAAAGCAATCCTGCCTGGCACGAAGAACTGATCGACCTGTTCAAACTTGCCGCCTCTGATCGCAACCTGCTGGATGCGCTTCTGAACGATCTGTGTACACCGGCAGAACTTTCCGCGATGGCGCGTCGTTGGCAGATCATCAAGGACCTGCAAAGAGACATCTCTCAACGCGACATTGCCGACCGTACGGGCGTTGCCATCGCTACCGTGACGCGCGGCTCGCGTATGCTCAAAAAACCAACCGGCGGCTTTGCCCGCCTCATCCATATGATTCTCACCACCAAACGCCCCAACGGGCCTGTCAAAGCCTGGCGCAGCCATGTCATCAGACAGAAAAAAACGCAGCCAGTCGAATGACTCTGGCTGTTGTTGAGATGAGGCGAGATCGATCACTGTTTAAAATCCTGATAATTGATCCAAAAGGCCTAGCAGTTCCTCCCTCGAGTAAAACGCGATAGAGATACTTCCCTTTCCACCAGATTCTTTAATCTCCACTTTTGTTCCAAGAATCTCGCGCAGCTTTTTTTCGTGCGCCAAAATGTTTGGATCTTTCTTTGTCGTTGATCTGGCACGATGCGTGGAGGAAGAAACTCGTGCCTCGGCCTCACGAACGGTCACACCGCCTCCAAGCATCGCCTGAAACAGGGTGTCACGTTTCGTTTCGTTAGGTTCAGCAAGAAGTGTCCGTCCGTGTGATTTCGTGAGTCTTCCATCCCGAAGCGCTTCAAGCATCGCGGGCGCAAGATCAAGCAAGCGTAAAATGTTTGCAACGTTTGATCGACTCTTTCCTACGCGCTTCGCGACATCTTCTTGTGTGAGATTAAACTCGTCCACAAGTGCTCGATACGCAATGGCTTCTTCTACCGCATTCAAGTCTTGTCGCTGAATATTTTCGATGAGAGCGAGTTCGAGTTTTTGTTGATCGGTCGCCTTGCGCACAATCACCGGAACTGTCTTCAGTCCAAGGGTACGTGCGGCCCGCAGCCGACGTTCTCCAGCGATGAGTTCGAAGCTTCCTGAGTCCCTCGTCACAACCAAAGGCTGCATGATGCCATGTTCCTTGATGGAGCCAATCAAATCTTCAAGATCTGCCGGAGAAAAATGCTGCCGAGGTTGACGTGGATTTTCACGAATATCGCCAACAGAAACTTCGAGGACTTCCGTTCGTGCGGACGGAATAACCTGCTCTGTGAGACTCTGTTTGTGTGGAATCAAGGATCCAAGCCCTCGACCTAAAACGGACTGTGCATTCATAATCTTCCCTCCTCTCGGAGAATGAATTCCTTCGCCAACCGCTCATAGGCCTTTGCGGCTTTGGAGGAAGGATCGTAGTGAAAAATAGATTTACCAAATGACGGAGCTTCGGCAAGACGAACGGATCGTGGAATAACGGAACGGAAAATTTTATCTGGAAAGTAGCGATACAGTTCCTCAAGCACTTCTTTTGATAATCGTGTGCGGCCATCGTACATTGTGATCACAGCACCCATCATTTCCAGTGTCGGTTTCAAATTTTCTCTCACAAGATTCACTGTGTTCAAAAGTTGTGAAAGACCTTCAAGCGCAAAGTATTCTGCTTGCACAGGAATGAGAACAGAGTCCGCTGCCACCAACCCGTTGATCGTCAACATCCCAAGAGAAGGTGGATTGTCGATAAAAATATAATCGTAATCATTCCTCACCTCCAAAAGCGCCTTGCGCAAAAAATGCTCTCGCTCTGCCATGTTGACGAGTTCAACAGACGCACCAGCCAGAGCTTGAGTGGCCGGCAAGATTCGCAATCCTTCATGGCTCGTTCGACGAATCAAATCTCGAATGGCATGGCTTCCAATCAGTCCCTCATACACTCCAGCTGGCAATGTTTTGTGATCAAGGCCAAGCCCTGAGGTCGCGTTAGCTTGTGGATCCAAATCCACAAGCAAGACGTACTTGCCCAACTCCGACAAATACGCAGCCAAATTCAAAGCCGTGGTCGTCTTCCCCACGCCTCCTTTTTGATTGACCACGGAAATAATATGAGCCATACATCGCCGCCATATTATACCTGAGACAGCCTCAAGACAGAAGCGTTATTGTTTGACATGATCATGCGAATCCACTATAACTATGCCGCGGGGTAGAGCAGCCTGGCAGCTCGCTTGGCTCGACCGCGTATTAGCTCCTTCGTCCGTATGGACACAAAACTCAAGGGAGACCTAGCTGAACAGTCCACAATTCTCAATGCTATGTTCTTCCGATAGAAGTGTTCATTCAGTACGCAGGCGAGATTCATATGGTTGAATCTCCAAAGCGTCAGCGGAAACCAAAGTCCGCTGAGTATCGAAACGCTTGGCATCTAATTACGCAATGGGCTGTCCGGTCAGAAACGGCCGGATGAACACCTATCAAATTCGGGGAAGCCTCCTATGGTGGTAATCCCGAGCTAAGCCACCCTACGCTAAAGCTACGGGTGGAAAGTGTAGAGACTTGATGGTAGGGTCCGTCCTTCACAACGAAGACGGATAAGGGAAAGTCCAGACCACGAACTCCGACGATATGTCGGAGGCAGTGAAAACTGTAGCGGTATGCATAACCAAGAGGTCGCTGGTTCAAATCCAGCCCCCGCAACCAAAAACATTCGTGCACTGCACGGATGTTTTTGGTTTCCACGGCTCTTGCCAAACTCGTTTGAATTCGATATATTTTCCCTGCCTCAAGGCATGGCTGGGTAGCTCAGTTGGTTAGAGCGTGGGACTCATAAGCCAGAGGTCGTGGGTT
>CAYHRJ010000040.1:0-6904 GCA_964359095.1 uncultured Gammaproteobacteria bacterium
GGCGACATGGTTCTGTGTGTCGGTGCGTTCTAACAACAGGAGGATCCGTGTCTGATCAACGTCCTGTCAAAGAAACGTTGTACGCAATCGTGATCATCGTGATCGTGGCGTGTCCCATTCTCTTCCTCACGGGATTCCTCGTGATCGAGGAAATCGAGAGTCGTCTCGGCATCTACCCGATCATCTCGGAACAAACCATTCGCCTGCGATCCCTGCACAACGACTTCTTCGCTGAGTGCCACCAGCACCATGATCTCCAGCGGAAACTCTGGTACCGTCAGGATCAGATTCCCGAAGAAGCGGCACGAGACCTCCGTCAGAAAATCGTGTTGCTCGACGAGGAGCTCGAAGCGATCCGCGCCCAGTGCGAGGAGCAGTCGAACGAACCGTGTGAACGGATGGTGTGCGAGGACTTCGATGCACAACACGAGGAGCGCATTCTCCTGGCACCAGGCCTCTGGTAACGCCTGTGGGTCGAGGGCTCTGGCTCTCGACCCACTCATCTTCTTCTATGAAACTCTATCAATCCTCACAAACTCACAAACCCTTCCTCTCAATCGTCGCCTGCCAACACGGCAATGAACCGTTCGGCCGCGAGATTATCGAGGCCCTTCGCCCACGACTCGAAGAATTCCCCGGGCTACAACTCATCGTCGCCAACGAAGAGGCTCTCGCGATCGACCAACGAGGCGTCGAGGGGGACCTCAATCGTTCCTATCCCGGCAACCCAACTGGCAATCACGAGTCGCGGCTCGCTCACGCGCTTCTCAAACACGTGAACGGCACACGCTACCTGTTTGATATCCATACCTCCGTTTCCTCCTGCGGGTTCCTCGTTCCCATCGTAGCCGAACTCAACGAAGACACACGATCCGTCATCAATCTCTTAGAGCCATCACGAATTGTCTGCATCGAACGTCCGCTCTCCTCCACGTCGCTCATTGGAAACGTAAACGCCGGCATCTCGCTTGAGTTTCAAAAAAGCCTCGCCGACCAATCCGCGATCGACATAGCAGTGAAGCTTGTCGAAGATCTCTATGATTGCCGTCGAGCGCCAACTCGAGCACGGGACGTCTTCATGGTCACAGGGATTCTGGAGGCTGACCTTGCGCTTCCCGACACCGCTCGAGACTTTGAGCTCGTAGAGGAACTCGACCTCTACCCAGTCCTGCTTAAAGACCCAAGCTACATGGGAAACCAGGGTCTGAAAGCAACCAGAAAAGAGGTGATGGCTCTGTGATTTACAAAAGTCCATGATGAGGGAGATGACCTATAGAAAAACCCTGAGACGTTCTCAGGGTTGCGTCCATCGTGTCTAGGGGACGAGATGATCCGTGTTCGGATGACAGTACGGACAGTACGTCCGCGACACTGAACAGTTCCCCTTGCACAGGATGAGCGGAGCCGAGATGTCCTGAACCACACCGAGGGCGTTGAACTCGCGCCACTTGGGCGTATAGGAGATGTGAATCTCCTTGGGTTCCACACCCGCCGCAATGATGGCCTGACAGAGCACCATCATATCCTGGTCGTCCGCGATGACAACAATGCGCTGAACACTCATGTTTGTTTCCTTTGTGAGGAGAGAACAAAAACTGGTCATCACTATGACGACCAGCTTTATGTGTCTTTTCCGTTCTGGGTTTAGAAACGCCAAACGAAGCTGTCCGTCATGGAAAGCTTCGGGGCTGGGTTCACCTGGAGGAAACGGTTATACATACGTTGGAACCATCATGCCAGCAAGCATGGCGACTGTCAATAATATGTATGTGACTGACGCGACCGGTTTTCGTTTAAAATAAGTTCAAATCTGAAACGGGGACGAAGATCTCTGCCACACCTGAGGTGTCATCGGAAGTGCTCTCTGTTGTTGATGATTCTGAGTCTTTCTGCGCTATGATCTCCACGAGTGTCCCAGCTGTTGAGAGTTCGGTTGAGCCGTCATCCGAGATTGCGCGGGCAGAGAGTGCCCACGTTCCGGAGGCCGGTAGCGTCCAATCGAAGGTGAGGAATGGCGAGCCAGGATCCAGGGTCTGTCCGACTCGTTCTTCGGATCCTGATCCGAGTGACTCGGCGTAGACGCTTACGGAACGGTAAGATTCTGGGTCATCGATGGAGACGACGATTGTGTAGGTCGTGCTCGAGTATTCGATCGTCTGGCCGTTTTTGGGATCGATGAGTTCAAACGCCGTATCACTCCCTTCCGACTCTACTTGGATTGTCACTGTGTCCGATCCAGCGTTGTCGATGTCGTCGTAGGCGATGGCTTTCACGGTGTGTACGCCGCGGCCTACGGAGCTCGGCAGGGTTGTTGTGAGGGAGTAGGGCGAGCTTGAATCAGAACCAAGATACTGACCATCGATGTAGAACTCAGCGCGTGCGACTCCACGGGCGGCATCAGCAGAAATTTGAATCGAGAGGGTACGATCTGCGATCGCATCATCGTCGTCAGGTGAGGTGATTCTCACCGAAGGGAAATTGGCTGGGACATGGAGATCGTCTTCTTCTGTTGGTGGATCCTGATTCAGAATTTCAACTCCTGTCTCTGTTTGTTTCTTTTCAATCCATGTTTGAATGGCTGCTTCCCAAGCCGCGTACTGCTCGTTGTCTTCGGGATGCTCAGGCGCAGGACCGAGCGGATCGTCGCGATCAACGTAATGGAGAATTGAGTGATACTGCGCGTACATTTTTTCTTCGCGATACGAGTCTGGTGTGTACTCCGTTGCAAGTTTTCCTGATGCTCGATCGATCGTCACAGTTGTTGATCCAATCTCTCCATCGAGGACAGCCTTACCTGTTTGTGTGATTTCAGGGGATGGGAATGTTTCAACAGGTTTGCCTTCCAACACGCGTTTCATAAATCCATTCCAGATGGGGCCTGCACCAATCGATCCACCAGCTTTGTTCATGGGTGTGTTGTCGTTGTTACCAACCCACACGCCTGCGGCAAGAGACGGTGTGTAGCCCATCAGCCAGCCGTCGCGGTAATCGTTTGTGGTTCCTGTCTTGGCCGCCACGGGTCGCGAACCAAGTTGCAAGTAGCTGTTGGCACCAAACACCGGCGTGCGTGCTTCGTTGTTGGAAAGAACGTAGCTCGTCATCCGGGCGATGTTTGCGTCGATGATTTTTTTGCCTGACTTTTGTTTCCACTCTTCCAGAATCTCTCCGTCCGCATCTTCTACTTTCAAGATGGAGACTGTTTCGTTGCGCACGCCGTCATTTGCCAGGACCCCGTAGGCCGCGGTGTGTTCGAGAAGCTGTACCTCACCACCTCCAAGGACGAGAGACATCCCAAACGCCGAGTGATCTCCAAACGACGTATAGCCAAGACTGGTCGCAAAATCGAGCGCGGTTTCCACGCCCACCAGGTAGACCAATTTGACCGCGGGGATATTGAGGGAGAGCTGGAGTGCATTCAAAATGCGAATCGGTCCGTGTTCGCTTCCGTCATAGTTCTGTGGCGTATAGTTGCCCGTGACCGTCGGGAACGTGGTCACCACATCCCACAGAACGGTGTTTGGTGTGTAGCCGAGTTCAAAGGCTTTGGTGTAGACGATTGGTTTGAAACTGGATCCTGGTTGGCGTAGACGTGTGGTCACGTTTACCTGACCGTCGATGTCGTCATCGAAATAATCTTTGGAACCGACCATCGAGAGGATGTGCCCAGTCTTTGGATCGATCGCGACCAGTGCGGCGTTCGTCAATCCATACTTCTCTACGTTTTCCTCTACGCCTTTTTTGACTTCCTCCTCAGCAATCATCTGCATGTCGTAGTCGAGCGTGGTTATCACTTTGAGTCCCCCTTCTTCCACAACACTGCGTCCGTATTCTTCCTCAAGCAGTTCTTTCACATACAACACAAAGTGCGGCGCATCGATGTTGGTAATCGCAACATCAACGGGAGTTGCTTCTATGAGCGCTGCGTCGTAAGCGGTTTGATCGATGAACGCAAGCTCAAGCATCTCTCCCAAAATATAATCACGGCGGGCTTGGAGGCGATCCGGATTGTTCAGATACGTGGTTGGAGCTTTTGGAAGTGCCGCGAGTGTGGCGGCTTGGGCGAGGGTGAGTTCGTTTACGGATAGGCCGAAATAATTTTGTGCGGCTGCTTCCAATCCGTAGTAGGTAGAGCCGTAAGGGATTTCATTAAAATAGATTTGGAGGATTTCATCTTTTGAGTAACGGCGTTCCAACTCAACGGACAAAATGAGTTCTTTGACTTTTCGAATGATTGTTTTTTCGTTTGAGAGAATGGCGTTCTTCACGAGTTGCTGCGTAAGCGTTGAACCACCGGTCGGATTTCCCGTGAGGTTATCAAACACAGCGCGCAAAATTCCTTTCACATCAAACCCACCATGCTGACAAAAGTTGCGATCTTCAGCCGCGATCGTTGCTTGCAGAGCAAACAGTGGAATACCTCTTTCGTCACGTTCAAGATTTTCGTCGTCCAAACAAAATCCTTCCTGCAATTTTTTCAGCGTGCGGTTTTCATCACCGAAAATTTCGTACAGGACATGTTCACCGGTGCGGTCGTAGATTTTTGTGGTCTGAGAAATGGCTCGATCCGTCAAGCTGTCAGGATTGGGAAGGTCGCGTGAAATAAACGCCATGAGTCCTAAGATTCCCAAGGATCCGGCAAAGATGAGGGCGATTCCTAACAGGATTCCATTTTTGATGAGCGTCCCTTTAGAGAGCCCACGAACATGGGATCGCAGACGTGGTAAACGCGATCGCTTCGTTCCGTTCCAACCTTGTCGATTGTATTGATGCGTGGACATAACAACGCTTCTAGAGTACCGGAAAACAGAGCTGTCGAACAGATTTGGACAAAGGGATGTCGAAAGAAGGCTTTGTTTTTGGGAGGGTTTTTTGTTGTCCACATATCGTGGTGTGTGAATGTAAGGTTTTAGGTTTTAGGTTGTAGGTTGTAGGGAGTAGATTGTAGCCAAAATTTTTCCGTCTCTTCCCTACCATCTACAACCTACTTCCTAAAACTTCCCCCACCTATGTGCGGCATCATCGGTTACGTTGGAAAAAAACAAGTCATTCCTGTTCTCATGGAAGGTCTCACCAATATGGAATACCGCGGATACGATTCTGCTGGTGTCTGTATTCATGAAGATAGGCTGAGACGTGTTCGTGCACAGGGGAACATCACAAAGCTGAAAGAGCAGTTGATCGGACACCGTTTTTTCGGCACGTCCGGTATTGGTCACACACGTTGGGCCACTCATGGTGTGCCAGATCAGACGAATGCTCATCCACATCTAGACTGTCAGGAGTCTGTCGCAATCGTCCACAATGGAATTGTGGAAAATTACCAGGAGCTCCGCGAGGAGTTGAAAAGCTTGGGACACGTCTTCACCTCGCAAACAGATTCAGAAGTTCTTGCCCATTTGATCGAAGCAGAACTTGAGACATCATCTGGCCTTCTCGCTTTGCGTCGAGCCCTGAAGCGAGTGCGCGGCACGTATGGTTTGGTAGTGATATTGAAAGATATTCCGCAAACGCTTTTTGTAGCGCGCATGGGAAGTCCGCTTGTGATTGGTGTTGGCAAGCACGAGCACTATGTTGCCTCTGATCCTTCTGCGATCCTCACTCATACCCGCGATGTGATTTTTTTGGACGATGGAGAGTTGGCAAGCGTGAGCTCAGAGGGTGTGACCATCACGAGTCTTGACCCGCCGTCGCTCAGAAAGCTATGGCGGGCAAGCGAGCAGCCGGCGAACAAGCGTGTGGAGCGTGTGACCTGGGAGGTAGAGACGGCACAAAAAAATGGTGAGGCGCACTTTATGTTGAAAGAAATGTTAGAGCAGCCTGCGGTGATTGAAAATTCCACGCGCGGCAGGATTGATTTGATCGGAACACGCGCTGTATTGGGAGGTCTGCGCGACGTGAGTGAGAGACTCAAAGAAATTGATCGGATCATTATTGTCGGATGCGGGAGTGCGTACTATGCAGGGCTTGTTGGTGAGTATTTGTTTGAGGAACTTGCTGGTATTCCAGTGGAAGTAGAATTAGCGAGCGAATTTCGTTATCGCAAACCGATCATCTCTGCACGCACGGCGGTTCTCGCAATCTCGCAGTCTGGTGAGACAGCCGATACTCTGGAAGCGGTGCGTGAGTCTAAACGAAAGCATGCTCTCACACTAGGACTCGTGAACGTTGTTGGTTCATCGGTTGCACGTGAGACCGATGCAGGCGTGTACAATCATGCTGGACCTGAGATCGGGGTTGCGAGCACCAAAGCGTTTCTCTCACAGTTGAGCGTTCTCACGCTTATGAGCGTGTATCTTGGCCAGCTTCGAGGGACGCTGTCAGATCATGATGCGGGCGAGGTGTTGGCAGCCATGTATGAAATCCCAGATCAGATTCAGTCGATTCTGGACGCACGAGGTTCTCTGTGCGCGATCACACAGAAGTATCGTCACATGAGCAACTGTCTTTTCTTGGGACGTAAATATCAAGCTCCCATTGCCTACGAGAGCGCGCTTAAAATGAAAGAAGTCAGCTACGTTCACGCAGAAGGGTACTCGTGTGGAGAGATGAAGCATGGCCCTATCGCGCTCATTGATAAATCATTCCCCAGTGTTGTGTTGTGTCCAGAAGATTCTGTGTTTGAAAAAACTCGATCGAGCATGGAAGAGTTACGTGCGCGTGGCGGTTCGATTATCGCTGTGACGACCAACGCTCGACTCGTGGAGCATCTGTGTGAGGACGTGATCGTCGTTCCGCAGACAGTCGAGTGTTTGCAGCCTCTGCTCACCGTGATTCCAATGCAATTGTTCGCCTACGAGATGGCACTAGCCAGAAATCTTGATCCAGATCGTCCACGCAACCTTGCCAAGTCTGTCACGGTTGAATAACAGACGGTGGGGATAGATAGATTGACCACGTCACTCGC
>CAYHRJ010000040.1:7004-9430 GCA_964359095.1 uncultured Gammaproteobacteria bacterium
CTCGCGAGTGACGTGGTTGACAAAAAGGTGAAAAAATGGTAGTCTTCAGGCGCTTCCTAGACAGGAAGTGCTTTTGTTTCAGGGCTATTTCGCCCGCCCAGTGGTCATCTAGGAGGATATCACCGGGTATGCGAAATACAAAAAAACGTTCGACGTGGGTCAAACAATTCAAGAGTCTATGGGAAGAAGATGCTTACTACTCACGAACCGTGACGAGCTTTTGCTATGTACTCTGGGTTCGTTTGGAGCAGGCTTTCAAACCTGTGCGTCGTCACGCAACAAACCTTTCCCTCGTGTCGTTTATGGGAGTTGTGGGAATGTATATCTTGTTTCCAACGATTGCCAATGCTGATATTGAACTAGGATCATTCAGTTTAGACCAGGAAACTGTTGAGCTGATTATTGATTCGATGCAAAACGAAACAGTCGACTATGGAAGTCTTCCGGTTGCGAAGGACGCTGATCCTCGCGACACCTTCACCATTCCTCTGACCGCCTACACATCTGATCCTGCTCAGACAGACGATACGCCATGTATCACCGCCTCAGGACTCGACGTCTGTGAACGCGGTATTGAAAACGTCGTGGCCGCAAACTTCCTTCCGATCGGAACCCGCGTTCGCATTCCAGAGCTCTACGGCGACCGCGTCTTCTACGTCGAAGATCGCATGAACGAACGCTACTATTACAAGATGGACGTCTGGATGCTCGATCTCGCTGACGCAAAAACATTCGGCGTGAAGTACGCAACAGTGGAAGTGTTCTAAAAATGAAACGCCCTTACCGATTGGTGAGGGTGTTTTGATTTTCATCAGGCTTTTTGCTACTCTTTTGTCGCGAGTGGCCTCGCCCGTAGGACGGGCACGGCCTAGGGCCACGTGGCGAAGTGGGAACGCAGGGGTCTGCAAAACCTCGACGAGCCGGTTCGATCCCGGCCGTGGCCTCCAAAAAATAAAGACGAGATTGCTCGTCTTTATTTATTTCTAACCGCAACGATGAAGGACTTTTTACGATTTACTCTCTATGAATCGACGCATTGCATTGTTGACAGGAGGAAGGAGTGCAGAGAGAGAGGTGGCTTTGAAATCAGCAACGAACGTAGAAGCCGCTCTTCGTCCTCAATTTGAAGTTGATCTTTTTGATCTTCCATCAGATCTTGATCGGTTTTTTTCGATGAGAGGTCAATATGATTGCGCCATTCCTGTCTTCCACGGCAAAGGTGGCGAAGACGGAACGATGCAGGGATTTCTTGAGACGCTTGGGATCCCCTACGTGTTCTCTCAGGTGGAAGCTCACGCGATTGGAATGGACAAGGCAATGACAAAGACGATTTTGGCTGCTCAGGGAATCAAGACGGCTGATTGGGTGGTCCTCAAGGTCGGTGATGCGTACGGGTGGCAGTATCCCGTTGTGGTGAAACCGCTTGATCAAGGATCTTCAGTGGGGGTGTGTCTTGTGCATCGGCAGGAGGAATTACAAAAAGCTTTGGTGATGGCTTTTTCGTATAGCGATCGAGTCCTCGTGGAGCGACTTATCGAAGGCAAAGAGTTTACGGTGGCAGTTGTGGATCATGCTGGCAAGAGTTTGTCACTGCCTGTTATTGAGATTCGATCAAAGAATGCGTTTTTTGATTTTGAAAGCAAGTACGATCCCGCGCTGTGCGATGAACTTTGTCCTGCGCCGATTCCCGAGACGCTCGCGAGCAGACTGCAGCAAGTCGCTCTTGCTGCTCATAAGGGCATTGGTGCGCGGCATCTCTCGCGCACAGACATGATCGTCGACGCACAAGGGGAGATTTGGTTTCTCGAGATCAATACGATTCCAGGACTCACGAGTGCGTCGCTTACACCAAAGGCCATTGCGGCCGCAGGTCTGAACCTGAGTGATCTGCTCATCGAGTGGATCACGGACGTAACAGAAAAGCGGCCCTAGGCCGCTTCGTGGATTCTTTTTAAAATGTCGATCGGGTTTTCCTTCGTTACTTGTTTCCCGTACGTCTTCACGAGTTTTGCTTTGACGTCCGTGTGAAGAGCGTTTGTAAATTCGTGAAGTCTTTCTTGTGGCGCCGTGAGCATGAACTCTTCGTAGGTGCCTTTTTGTAATCGCTCATGAAGCTCTTTTGCAAGCATGTGCGCGAAGCGATGTTCGCCTTCGTCTTCGAGTTTTTCACTCTGTTCGGCAAAGTGGGCGCCGCCTGGAGATCGGCCGGACGTACGTTGTGCATCGCCTTTGTCTGGATAGTGGAGTTTAATTTTTCCAGAAGGAGTGAGTTCTTGATCATGGATCGTAAAGAACAGGGCATGCTCGTTATCACTGACGACAAGAAGCGTAGGTTTGGAAAAGGCTGGAAGTTCGGCTGGGATTTGCATAGGTGAGATAGTGGTAGCCCCAGGCTTTCCTGCCCGCCGTAGCTTTAGCGGAGGTGG
>CAYHRJ010000041.1:0-9429 GCA_964359095.1 uncultured Gammaproteobacteria bacterium
TAACTGGTTAATATGCGAATGAACTTGTGTATCATTGCATGATTCGGTATGATATGCGAACTTGATATCGTTGTGTCATGAAGTAATTTTATCAGGTTTTATCTATATGGGAAAACAGCTCGCCATGGCTGAAAGGGAATTGAAAATCAGAAACTACAGTCGCAGAACGATCGATAGTTATCTCTATGGTTTGAGAAAGTATTTTGATTTCAAGCGTGTCAAACTTGAGTGTCTTGATGAGGAGAACGTAAAAGATTTTCTTCTTGATGTAGGACAAAAAGGAGGATCTCCACAAACGCGCAATTCTTTTCTTAACGCGATTAAATTCTATTATCGGGAGGTCATAGGTATTGAATCGTTAATGCGTGTTCGTTTCGCCAAGAAGCCTCAGCATCTCCCTGAAGTTCTTTCAAGATCTGAAATATCTGAGATTTTAGAAGTGACGCAGAATCAAAAGCATCGTATTCTTCTGGCTCTCTCGTATGGTGCGGGTCTGCGCGTGAGCGAGGTGGTGGACTTATGCGTCCAGGACGTATCTTGTAAAGAACTTACGATTCATATTAAACAATCAAAAGGTCGGAAAGATCGCATAACGGTTTTTCCAGAGAGTCTTGTCACAGACATTCAAAATTTGATCGCTGGAAAAGATTCCTCTGACGTTGTATTTTCAAGTGTCAGAGGAGGGAAACTGACAACTCGAAGTGCACAAAAAATTTTTGAGACCGCACTGAAGCGCGTGGGTATCCTTAAGCCTGCCACGTTTCACTCTCTTCGCCATAGTTTCGCGACGCATCTGCTTGAAAACGGCGTGGACGTGCGTTATGTGCAAGAGTTATTGGGTCATCAAAATATCCGTACAACGCAAATTTATACGCATGTGACAAATCCAAGCATTAAAAACATCAAGAGCCCTCTTTAGATTATGGCAAAGGATTACTACAAAATATTAGGTGTTGACAAAAGCGCTTCAACTGACGAAATCAAAAAAGCGTTTCGGACACTGGCGCACAAATATCATCCAGACAAAACAGGCGGCGATGATGCGAAGTTTAAGGAAGCCAACGAGGCGTACCAGGTGCTTGGCGATGCGCAGAAGCGCGCAAAGTATGACCAGTTTGGGTCAGCGGCTTTTGATGGGTCGGCTGGATCGGGTGGCCAAGGGTTTGGTGGTTTTGATTTTTCTGGTTTCCAAAACGCTGGTGGTTTTGAGGACCTTGGTGAGATGTTTGGTGATCTATTTGGTAGCCAGCGAGGGGGACGTCGAGGGCAGCCTCGTGGGAGCGACATTCAGGTAGATGCAGATTTGACGTTTTATGAATCGGTGTTTGGCGTAAACAAAGATATCGAAGTGACCAAGAATGGGAACTGCGAGCGTTGTGCTGGAACGGGCGGAGAACCAGCAACTGGGATGAAGACGTGTGACGATTGTAAGGGGAGTGGGGTGCAGGTGATGATGCAGCGAACCGTGCTTGGGAACATCCAGAGTAAGCGGACCTGTTCGACGTGTCAGGGGACGGGTGAAGTTCCAGAAAAAACATGCACAACGTGTCATGGGTCTGGTGTTGAGCGTAAGCGTGAACGATTATCTGTCGGGATTCCAGGCGGTGTTGATGACGGCGCGCTCCTGCGTGTGCAAGGAAAAGGCGAGGCGGTGCGTGGTGGTCGCTCGGGTGATTTGTTTGTACGACTCCATGTGCAAGACGATCGTCGGTTTGAGCGCGACGGCATCCACATTCATTCTCAGGCGAACATCGGCTTCACCCAGGCCGCGCTCGGTGCCACGATTGAAATTGAAACCGTTGATGGAAAAGGAGATCTCAAGATTCCTGCGGGGACGCAGTCAGGTTCACAGTTCAGACTCCGCGGAAAAGGCGTGCCGTCCAATCGTGGTCGCGGCGATCAGATTGTGACCGTGGAGGTGAGAACCCCGGAGAGACTTTCGCGAGAGCAGAAAAAATTACTCGAACAGTTGGACTTGAAGGAATAATCTATTATGGGAGGCATTCTTGAATCAACGAAATTTGTCACAGACAACGCTCTGTCTGTGACGATCAACGCTGCGCGTGCAGGAGAGTATGCACGTAGGTTTGATCATGGATCAACCAGACACTGGCTGAGCGCGGCTCCTTTTGACTTTTCAGGTTTTACCAATGAGGAGAAGTTGCATTTTCTTTTTCTGTTTAACGCTCTTAGTTTTTCTTATTGGGGTGAACCAAAATGGACGGTCGAATATTCTGGAAAGGAATATGATGGAGCCTGGGGGATGATTGTTGCTCTCGGTCATGCGGTCAAGACTGGCTGCCCGATATTGGAAGCCGCTTACTGTTCAGATATTTCGTTTGAATCTTTTTCAAATGTCTTGAAGGGAAATGTCGACATTCCTCTCCTTGAGCAACGATGGTCAATGATCAGACAACTTGGTTCTTTTGCAATGCAGCAGCCGCTGGGGACACTTGTAAAATCAGCAAATGGTGAGGCTCTGGTGCTTCTTGACTTGATCCTTGAGGTGCTCCCTTCATTTCGAGATGAATCGGAATATCAAGCTCAAACTGTGTGTTTCCAGAAACGAGCTCAACTGCTTGTTTCTGACATTTATCATATCTTCGGTTCAGTAGGCTATGGAAATCTGCGTGGAGTAGATCGGCTTACCGCGTGTGCAGATTATAAGTTACCGCAAATTTTACGGAAGCTCGGAATTCTTGAATACTCTAAAGATCTTTCTGGGCAGATTGATGCAAAAAATGAACTTGCCCATGGCTCACTGGAAGAAATTGAAATACGTGCATCAACCATTCAAGCCATTGATTTGATAAAAAATGAGGTCCGAAAACAAAATCCGTTCATCACCTCTATGGAAATCAACGATCACCTCTGGTTGATGACACAAAAGAAATTTTCTGATGATAAACCATACCATCGGACAAGAACAACAGCTTACTGAAGCCTATGACCACTCCATCCAAAAACTACGCCTTTATTGATGGGAACAATCTCCACATGGGATTAAGGCTGGCCGTATGGAAATTGGACGATCGACGATTTCGCGTTTATTTGCGGGAGCATTACGGAGTTGTGAAGGCATACTATTTTATTGGATACTCAGAAGACCATTTATCCATGTATCGACGACTGCAGGAAGCTGGATATATTTTGATTTTCAAACCTATGGTGAAAGTTTCTGATGGAACAATGAAGGGGAATGTCGACGCAGAGCTTGTGTTACAAGCGATGATTGATCTCCCGATCTACGATAAGGCAATTGTTGTGAGTGGTGATGGTGATTTTACTTGCCTTGTCCGCCATTTGGTAAGTGTTGAAAAATTTGGAATGGTTCTTGCTCCTGTATGAAGGCGTTGTTCTTCTTTGTTAAAAAAAGCGAGTGGGAAACAGATTGCTTTTATGGATGGATTAGAGAAAAAATTGGCGTACCATTTCCATAAATGAAAAGGACCCCTGCAGGACGAAACCTGCAAGGGGACTTCTCTCGTGTACCACAGTGAATATAGCATACATAAAAATAGTGGTCAATATCGAGTCGTTTTTGCAGGAAATATGTTTCATTTGAAATTAAAAAAAGCACGTGCTCGGTGCGGCCAGCTCACGACTTCCCACGGCACGATCGAGACGCCGTTTTTTATGCCGATCGCGACCAAGGGCGCGGTGAAGACGATGTCGAGTGCGGACATGAAAGATCTCGGTGCACAGATTCTGCTCAGCAACACGTATCACTTGCTGCTGCGCCCAGGACTTGAGTCGATGAAGGCGCTTGGCGGACTTCATCGATTTATGGGTTGGGACGGTCCGATCCTCACAGACTCAGGTGGGTATCAAGTTTTCAGTCTCGCACGTCTCAACAAGACGACTGAGGACGGCGTCGTGTTTCAATCCCACATCGACGGCGCACGCGTTACGCTCACACCAGAGCTTTCGATGGAAATGCAATCTGCGATCGGATCAGACATCGCGATGCAGTTTGATGATGTTGCCGCCGGCGACTCTACGCGCGAGCGCTACGAGGAGGCAATGGAGCGTTCCCTCCGCTGGGCACGACGATCAAAAGATGCATGTTCCTCCTACAACCTACAACCTACAACCTACCCACCTCAGCTCTTCGGCATCGTCCAAGGCGGCACGCACGAGGATCTTCGCGAGCAATCCACAAAGGGACTCCTCGACATTGGTTTTGACGGCTACGCGATCGGTGGGCTCTCCGTTGGTGAATCACGGCAGGACGCGTACAGAATTGCATCAAGAGTCTGTGAGCTTTTGCCGCAGGACAAGCCGCGCTACTTCATGGGAGGCGGGATGCCTGAGGAAATTGTTGAGTATGTGAAGATGGGAGTCGATATGTTTGACTGCGTGTTGCCAACGAGGAATGCCAGACACGGAACGTTGTTTGTGTGGGACCAAGATCCATCGATGATTGATTTTGGCTTCGGTAGCCCCAGGCTTCAGCCTGGGTTCGATCCTCAAGACATACCCGGGCTAAAGCCCGGGTCTACCTTTTATCAAACCTTACGAATAACAAACGAGAAATATCAATACGATCAGTCGCCCATTGATCCGTACTGCGACTGCGAGACCTGCACAACAACCTCACGCGCGTATCTTCGCCATCTTTTTTCTGTGAACGAAATCCTCGCCCTGCGCCTCTCAACGATTCACAATCTTCATTTTTATTTGACGCTCATGAAGTCTCTGAGGAGGTGGATCGAGAGATCATGAAATCACTTTTGTCATTGCGAGCGCTCGCGAAGCAATCTCGGGATTGCTTCGTCGACCACGGGTCTCCTCGCAATGACAATTTTTTGTGATAAGATAATAGACATGATCACGCCCTCAAGACAACTTGTGTTTCGCACGCTTCTTTCGGAAGGCATCCGTGAAGGAATTTTTTGGCCTGTGTGGTGGTACTCTCGTGGACTTGGAGAAACAAGTACCTGGCTTTTGCGGTCGGTGAAGGGGAGCGTAAAATTTTTTGGCGTGGATGTGTGGGTGAAAAATTGGTTTGTGCCGATGTATGGCGACGCGTCAATCGCCGGCTCGCTCATCAGTTTTGGTGTGCGCAGCGTGGTGATTCTCGTCCGAGGCTTGGGTGTGATTCTCTGGTTCGCGCTCTCGATCCTCTTGCTCCTCGTGTATGTCCTCGTTTTTCCTCTCGCCTTCATCGGATTTTTTGTTCACCTGATCGGCGTTCTTTTTTAATATGTCAAAGCTCGGTGTACAACTTGGTGATACAACCTATGTCTGGGCGGCGGTCATGGACGAGGCTCGTTTGACAGAGCGTGCGGCTCACGCCAAAGTCACGCGGTTTTTGTGGATCATGAGCATCGTGAAGACAGCAGTGCTCGCTCTGTTGGCTGTCTTGTTTTTGATGTTCTCGGATGCACAGAATCTTCTCACAACCGCATTTTGGTTTGATCCTTCCTGGTCGAGTGTTTTTGTGTACGGGACGATGTTGGCGATTTTATTTTTGTGGTATCACAAGCGGGTGACGACGCATCGTGATGTGACGATGCCAGTGGGAGAGGATGTAGGGAAGGTGGAAGAGATGGATGAGGTGGACAAGATAGTCAATGTGGAAACACTTCTGTCGCCTGACGCGACCAAGGCTGTCGAAGATGCGTTTGAACTGGCGACGAAATTTGGTCATGCACAGGTTGAACCATTGCACGTGTTTGTGGCTTGCCTTGAGGACGTGAATGTCTCCGTCGTTTTCAGTCGTCTCGGTCTCACACTTGAATCTGTTCAAGAACCTGTCGGTCGTCGTCTCTCAACACGTCCATTGGAAAAGCTTGCGCAGTTTTCACAAAGCGCACAGCGTGTGATTCTCGATGCGTTTCGTCAGGCTTTTTTAGAGAAACGTGAGAGCGTGAGCGCACTGGAATTATTTGCCGCGAGTTATCAAGCTGAACCATTTTTACAAGAACTCCTACTGGACAACCACGTTGATGAGAATCAATTTTGGAATATGATCGCCTGGTTGCGCATCCACGAAAAAATGCAGGAGCGCTATACACGCTTCAAAAAGGCCGCGCTGTACAAACCGACAGGAGCCATGAACAGGTCAATGACCTCTGTGGCCACACCAATGCTCGATGCGATCTCAGAAGATCTCACGACCGCGGCCGTGAATGGACGTCTTCCGATGTTGATTGATCGTGAGAGCGAGATCGAGGAGTTATTCCGTGTGATCGAAGGTGGACGACAGAGCGTAATTTTGGTTGGATCAGAGGGAGTGGGCAAAACGGCGATACTCGCTGGCGTTGCCGAACTTATGGTAGAAGAGCGCGTGCCTAAGATTCTGCAAGATAAACGTCTCGTGCGCATTTCGATTCCGCATCTTGTCTCAGGTGTTGGTCCATCTGAGGCACAAGAGCGTTTGCTCATGGTTCTCTCAGAAGTTGCGAAGTCGAGAAATATTATCTTGGCCATCACCGACGTGGATCAACTGGTCTCCGATAGCGGTGGAAATGACCTGGCTTCAACGCTTGTTGATTTTCTTGCGCGCAGTGGAACATTCGCGATTGCGACAACAACGCCTCAGGCGTACAGCGCGGTTGTTGAACGGTCAGTGCTGGGGCGTGAATTTCAGAAGGTCGACGTGTTGGAACCAGATCACACGGCCGCCATCCACATGCTTGAGTCAAAAATTGGTGGAATCGAATATGAGCACAACGTCGTGTTTAGTTATGAGGCCGTTGAAAAAGCCGTGATGCTCACCGATCGCTACATGCACGAGACGTACCTCCCAAAGAAAGCGATCGAGATCGCGCGCGAGGCGGCTTTGTATGTGTTCAAAACAAAGGGCAAGGATGCACTGGTAACGGCGGAGGATGTGAGCACCATTGTGGCAGGAAAAACCGGGATTCCGACTACATCTGTCGCATCAGATGAGACAGAAAAGCTCTTGACGCTTGAGAGTCGAATGCACGGGCGTGTGATCGGACAAGATGAAGCCGTGAGTGCTGTGTCTGCGGCTCTACGGCGAGCGCGAACGGAATTGCGTTCCCAGGCTCGACCCATCGCCACGTTTTTGTTTCTGGGTCCAACCGGTGTTGGAAAAACAGAACTTGCAAAGACCGTGGCAGAAACCTATTTTGGTTCTGAGGACATGATGATTCGTCTCGACATGTCTGAGTATCAGGATAGCTCCAGCATCCATCGAATGATCGGTGTTCCAGGATCAGGACAAGGAGGGTTGCTCACTGAGGCAGTGCGCAAGAATCCATTTTCGATCGTGCTCTTGGATGAACTCGAAAAAGCCAGTCCCGATATCCTGAACATTTTTCTCCAAGTGTTTGATGATGGCCGTCTCACAGATGCTACTGGTCGTACAATTGATTTTACCAACAGCATTATCATTGCCACATCAAACGCTGGCACGCAGTACATCCAAGACGCGTTCAGTCAGGGAGAAGATAGTTCGACCGTGAAGACACATCTGCTCGAGGAAGAATTGCGTGGTATTTATCGACCCGAGTTTCTGAATCGCTTCGATGGTGTGATCGTGTTCAAGCCGCTTGTGGAGGCAGATGTGCTTTCTATTACAGAATTATTTATGGCTCAAGTCGCCAAGCGGCTCGAACCAAAAGGTATTGGATTTCGCGCTGAACCAGAAGCGATCGCTCTGCTCGCACAAAAAGGATTTGATCCAAAGTTTGGTGCGCGACCACTGCGCCGTCTAGTTCAAGAGGAGGTCGATAATGCGATTGCGACTGCATTGCTTGAAGGCAAAGTAAAACGTCGCGATACGATTGTACTTGAACCTGGAGGAGGTATTCGTATTGAAGAAGCTCCCGCATTATGATTCTACTCATCTCATGGGGGTTGCTCGCGTTTTTCCTCTCATTCCTCCTGACCCTGCTTGTGCGACGTCTTGCACTTACCGCTGGAATCGTGGACAAGCCAACAGTTCCTAGAAAAATTCACTCGCGACCAGTGGCGCGGCTTGGAGGGCTCGCTATTTATATCTCGGTGAGTGCAGTCGTGATCGGGATCCTTGTGACCAGCAACGCTCTCACGTCTGGCGAGATTACGTCCTGGCATTATATCGGAGTGTTAATCGGTGGGTTGATTTTAATGATCGGCGGATACCTTGACGACCGGTATGACCTTCCAGCGCACACGACGATCTTCGCGCCAATTCTTGCTGCGCTCGTCGCCATTGGATTTGGCATCGAAGTCGATAAACTCACTAATCCGTTTTCCGCCATAGGCGGATACGCCTTCGGCGGAGGTGGCTTCATCTACCTAACGTCCCTCCAATCGGACTTCCTCGTATTCGTCTGGCTCATGCTCGTCATGTATACAACAAAATTTTTGGATGGACTGGATGGCCTCGCCACTTCCGTCACGAGTGTGGGAGCAATTATGATCCTGCTGCTCTCACTTACAGCCGCGTATTTTCAGCCAGACGTCGCCCTGTTATCCGCCGTGACCATCGGTGCCTATCTCGGCTTCTTGTTTTGGAACGTCCACCCGGCGTCGATTTTTTTGGGAGAGGGAGGAAGTACGTTTGTCGGGTTCATGTTGGGAACCCTCGCCGTGATCTCTGGCGGAAAAGTCGCGACAGCATTGCTCGTACTTGGCATTCCACTCATGGATGTTGTCTGGGTGATTTCAAGACGGTGGCGCGAAGGAGGAATTGCACGCGTATTCATCGGTGACAAAAAGCATCTTCATCATCGTCTTCTCGCGCTTGGTTGGGGACAAACCAGGATCGTGATTCTCTACGTTGCGGTCGCCGCTGCTTTTGGAGTCAGCGCGCTGTTCCTTCAGAGTCGCGAGAAGCTCGTTGCGCTTATTATCCTCTCGCTTTTGATGATTCTCACGGCTTTATTTTTTGTCCAAAAAGAACGTCATGCACATTCATCGTAAGTGGATCTGGCTCATGGTTATACTGTGTCTGCTTGCACTGATGGCTATTTGGTTTCCTGCTGTGGGCGATGAGCGTTTCGTGCCCAGCGTAAAGTTTGTGAACGGAACAACAGTGATCGTCGAGCTCGCGGACACACACGCAGAACGTGTCCAGGGACTTTCTGGTCATGAGCCTCTTGCCGATGATGAGGGGATGTTGTTTCTCTTTGAGATGAAAGAGATTCAGGGATTTTGGATGAAGGATATGTTGTTTCCGATCGACATCATCTGGATCGACGACGATACGGTTGTTGGGTTTCAACAGAACGCTCAGCCTGAGAATCCTGCCAAGACGATTTATTATTCACCTGTACCTATGGATCGTGTGCTCGAGGTTCAAGCTGGATTTGTCGCGCAAAATGAAGTGAAGGTCGGCGACGTGCTTGACGTTCACCTTTCAGATAAGTAAGATGCCGCTCGTATTCTTAACGCTCGCTGGCACACTGATCGTCGATCCCAGGCTCCCGCCGTCGCTTCCGCCGTCGCCAAGGCTATGGCGGACAAGAAAGC
>CAYHRJ010000042.1:0-9334 GCA_964359095.1 uncultured Gammaproteobacteria bacterium
CTTTTTCGTCAAACGCAAAGGCGATGTGCCGCTGTACTACGCGCTGCTGGCACAGATCGTCTTGATTGCGTACTTACAAACAAAACTTTAAACGAGGTCTTAGGACCTCGTTTCTATTTGTCCGACTTCCTCAAGAACCTTCAACGTTTCCCTTGCCGCCTTCTCCCAACTAAATTCTGCTGCGCGTTTGAGGCCCAGCTCTTTTAATTCTCGAATCCCTTCAGGAACGAGAATGCACTGTGAGAGCGCGAACGACATGGCCTCTGTGTCCTCAGGCTCCACATACATCGCGACGTCTCCACCGATTTCTGGAAGCGCGCCTCGGTTAGACGCGATCACGGGCGTGCCAACAGCCATAGCTTCCAGCACCGGCAATCCAAACCCTTCGTCGTACGACGGAAACAACAGGCACGATGCCCTTGCAAGGAGATTCCATTTTTCTTCCTCCGTCACTGGACCTAACAGCTGAATCACGCCATTGGGTTCAGCCTCCCTCCACGATCGGTTCACGCGGATGATTTCGTTTTCTATCTCCTGCGTCTGCCAACCTTTTTTCCCCGCGACGATCAGACGAACCTGTGAGGCTTGTTCTGGATGACTTTGTAAAAACTGATCAAACGCCAGAAATGCAGAAACCAAATTTTTGCGTGGCTCAACAGTACCAAGACACAACACGAGATCACGATCAAACGGGAACCGCCTGCTCGTCTCGTTGGTATGTTTGAGCGCTTCATATGCTTCTTCTAAACTCACACCTTCGTGCACCATGTGTGTTTTATGAGCGGTGACAGGAAACAACTCGTGCAGTTTCTTTTGTGTGAACGCGCTGACTGCAATCACACGATCAACACGTTCTAAACTTTTTGGCACAAGCGTACGTACAGAAAAATCTTGACCCTCAGGAAACCACTCTGGATGCTCGTAGATAGCGAGGTCATGCACGGTCACGACGCTCTTTCCACGCCATCCCAGTGGAAGTTGACCGAATGGAGAAAATAAAACGTCTGGCCGTTGAATCCAAAATCGAAGCGGAAGAATCGCGTGACGAGAGACAAAGGAAAGTTTGGGGCCATACGATGGAAGGAGATGGACGTTTTCTCCCATGACCTGAAGTTCGTGTCGGCGCACGCGTGAAAGGCTAGGAGATGTAGCAATAAAAAACTCGTGGGCTTTACCAGAACGAATCATCGCAGTCACGATCGACCAGGTGTAATGCTCGATCCCAGCGCCACGCGTACCGTCTGGTGCGCACAGTGTTGTCCCGTCAATGGCGATTCTCATAGAAAATTCAATCCAACAAAGACTCCTTGCGTGACAGCCAGAATCGTGAGTCCACTCACAAAAGAGCCAGCGACAATCGAGAGAGCAGACAAACGCAGATCAACATGGAAAATCACAGCAAGCGCGCTCGCCGTCCACACACCTGTACCAGGACCCGGAACAACTACCAGGAGAAAGAGGAAGAACGCGCCCCACTTCGAATAGCTCTCCCCAAACTTTTTTTCTTGTTTCTCGCGCCACGCAACAAACCACTGATCAAGACGAGGAATCTGACGATGAATCACGCGGAGAGTGGGAGTAAGGAGCATAAAAATAAATGGAACCGGCAAAAGATTCCCAAGTAGTGTAGAAAAAAATGCCGCCATCGGCGAAAGGTGTAGAACAAAAATGGCAACAGGAAGCGCAACGCGTGTCTCAATGACGGGAAGGGCAGCCAGAAACGCCGCCACGAATTCTGGCGGAAGTCCTTGAAGCCAGGTGAGGATTATTTCGATCATAAGCTTGACCAGTCAAACGTTTGGTACGCCCATACCGCCAGCGATTTCACATCTTGAAAGCGACCTTCTTTTGTTTCAGAGCCAAGGACAACTACGATCACATCGCCTTCTCCATCATGAGAAAAAATTGATCCAAGACAATATCCTGCTTCTGGAAGAAATCCTGTTTTGCCTCCGAGAATTTGATACGGTGCCTGATTCACAAATGAAACCAAGAGTTCGTCGGTGGTTTCTATCGAGTATGTTCTACCTGAAACACCCGTCATGCTCACCGTCGCCTTCTGTGTAATCTCTTGGATCGTTTGGTTTTGCAGAATCACATCAAACATTTTTGCAAGATCAGTGACCACGGATACGTTGTTCGACGACAACCCAGCGGGATCGGCAAACGTTGTCTCTTGCATGCCGAGGCTAGCAGCTTCCTCGTTCATACGCGCAACAAAATCTCCCAGTGGAAGGCCAGACAGGCGGGCAATCGCAGCAGTCGCAGTATTGTCAGAACCAACAAGACTCGCCTCCAACAAATTTTTCACAGTCACGGTTTCTCCAACAGGAAGATGTAGAGCCGCACCAAGTCGTACGTCCTCTGAGATAATCGTTGCTGGTGCATCAAGATCAGGGTGACCTAATAGAAAAACATGCGCAGTCATGAGCTTGGTAATGGAACCGATCGCGCGAGGAGCAAAAATATTTTTTTCATACAACACTTCCTTACTTGTTCGATCCACCACAATCGCGCTCTGAGCGCTCGTGACCACACCCATGCTTGTCGTCACCACTTTTGTTGGAGCCTGTGCACGCGTCCGTGCTTGTGGTAAATGATGGAGCGTCTCGTAGGCAGCAAACAGATCAAACGAACGATCCTCCGACTCTGGGAACAAAGCTCGATGTTCAAGTTCTCCAATGTCCATAGGAAAAAACTGAAACAGAGCGCTTGAAAGAACAAGTTGTGTGAAGAGCTTTATAATCATACATCCGCGATGACTTCAGGCTGTCGACTGAGAAGCTCGGTGATTTTTTCGTTTGCTTGAAAAGCCTCGTACTCGGGAAGATCGCGCAAATGCTTGATCCCAAGGGCTTGAAGAAACTCATGACTGAGTGTGTAGACGGGTTGGAGTTTGATCTTGTCCTGTTCCTCCACAACAAACCCACGGATAAGTAAGTTGCGGATGATGAGCGAACAATTCACTCCGCGGATCATTTCGATTTCTGGTTTGGTGATGGGACCGCGATAGGCGATGATCGTGAGCGTCTCAAGTGACGGACGCGTGAGTGGACCTGAAGCTTCCACGCGCAAAAATTTCGCCACGTCCTCTCCCAGCTCTGGATTGCTGACCAGCTGAACCGCGTCGTTGTGTTCGATCAAGGAGATGCCTGAGTCTGCGGTGTTCAGACGACTCGCGAGTGCATCAAGAACTTCTCGCACAACTTCTTGCGAGAGACTGAGATGCTTTTGTAGATCCTTCAGTTTAATCGGCTTAGCCGCCGCAAACAGAACTGCTTCAATCGTAGAAGTCACCATACTTAGTCAACACGTTTAATCTCAATATCATGAAACGTATCCGCTTGAATTACATGCACGATGCGCAGCTTCACAAGCTCCAAAAGTGCCAAGAAACTGACAACCACATCGACACGAGATCGTCCCGCTCCGGCAAAGTGCGCAAACGTCAGTCTGGCTTTACTCAAGATCGCTTCGTGAATTTCACGCAACCGTTCTTGCACAGAGACCACGCGCTCAAGCGTCGCTTCTTGAAGACGGAAAAACGGTTCGAGTCTACGCAGAAGTCCGGCAAACATCTCACGCAACGTGTTTGTACTCAATCCTGCTGGAATCTCAACCCCCTCTGCTCGCACGACATCGGCCTGTGCACGCTCAAACGATCTCGTTGCACGATCAAACAGCTCCTCCACATACTTCGACGCCTCCACAAACTCCTGATAGAGACGCAGCTGGAGCGCGAGCGTAGACGCATCTTCTTGTTCCTCATCAAGAGGACCTGGCAGAATCGCCTGGGACTTGATAAGGAGCAGCCGTGTGGCAATCACGAGAAAATCTGCAAGCTCAGACGTGGGAACATCGTGCTCGTCGATGTATCTCAGGTAGTCGTCCGTCACTGTTGCCAGAGAGACTTCTGTGATCGGAAGCTCGGAGCTCTGAATCAATTCCAAGAGCACGTGCAGAGGCCCATCAAACTTCTCAAGCTTCACTTCAAATGACATAGAGCACCTTCGTAGAACCACCTTACTTTGGCATCTCACACAAAAACTCAACGTATTTCTCCAGCTTCTGGAAAGAAAAATCAACGATTCCTTTTTCTACCTGTTCCGAAGTAAAAATTTTATGGAGATCTGGTTCCTCCAGGAACGAACCAACCGGCTTGCCACCGTCTTCGAGTGTTCCAGCAAAAGAATAATCCGCGCCGTCAACGAGAAACCTAGTCTTGGCGCCCACGGCGAGCTCTGATGAAACTTTCGTTCGAAGCGACTGCTTGCCCTTGCGAACGCGGGCCGTACCACCGTCTTCAAGCGACACCTCAATCATCGTATAAAGCTCGACCGGCTTGGCGCTGTCCTTGGTTTCGGTTGATTGCGCAACCGCTTCGGGAACCGGTGTCTCAACATGAAGAGGACGTGGGACACGTGGGGATAGGTAGCCGACATCTTTTGGCGTAAGAGGTTTGGAGTCTCCCGCATCCACCGGTGCCGCATCAAACAGATGAAAGTAATCTAAGATTGCTCGAATGCGTTCTCCGTCATCAGGGGATGTTTGCGCAATGTGGTTTTCCAATTGAAGTTGAATCCATGCTGTGAGCGTTTTTGTGTGATCTTTAGGATTTTTGGAACTCATTCTGGATTGAAATCCTTTCATCCAACGAGAAATAATCTCAGGGGTCAGCGTGCTTGCGCCGGACGTGAGTCGTAGCATCTCTCCACTGGCACTCGCACCACCACCTGCTTTCAAGTCGGCATCATATCCCGTGATCGCGACGTTCCCTGCATCGTCTATTGAATGATAAAGGGCCGTGTTGGCTAAATGCTTTTCATTGAATTTACTGCCGTGAATGTAAGAGTCTTGCAAAGCACGAATAGCATAGGAAAGCCGATAGAGAATTCCATGATCTGTGTCTGTAGGATCTGTTTTCAACTCCTCTTTTCCAATAATAACTCTACCGTCTTTTACTTTACTGCCATCAAATACATCAATCTTCTCATATGCCGGCTCAAGTTCCGTCTTTGAAATAATAGGGAACGACTTATCACTACTCAGTAAGCGACTCACCATGAACTCATAGAGCTCCGGGTTTCCCTCGTTCATTTCAAAGTAATTGGTCGGCACACGACCGAATTCGCGATCTAACCGTTCGTCGGTGATTGGAAGATTGCTTGTGGCTGATAATCCCGCACCCGGAAGAACAGGACGGCGCACATATCTGTTCAACGGCTTACCATCTTTCGCTTGACGAATATCTTTCAATGGTCCTAATGCCTTTTCCAGATTCAATTGAGAAATTTCATCAAGGTTCACCATCCGGCCATGTTCATGAGCGGGCTCACCATCGTTTGAGTGTCTAAATCCTGTATAGGCTTCGGCAATACAACCCTCGTAATCATAGGCGCCCTCGCCGCCTTTAACGTCTCGTTTCGCCACCAGCCCTTCATCGCCTAAGGTGCTATTACAAGGGATGCGAATCGCCGTTGAACCAGTTAATTCTTGAGCCACCGCATCAAGCTGGCTCGTCTTTCCAGTACCAGGAGGGCCAATGAGAAGCGGAGCCTTGCCAGAGCCCTCAATGACATCGAGAATTTGTTGATGGAGTTTTCGTCTGGAGGGCAGCCAAGCAAATCCCGCTTCTGCTTCTGTGTGATATCTCATGAGCGTATCGAACATGACTTTCGCGGCGACATCGGTATTTTCCGAAGTCAGCTCATACCCCTCCAGGGCGATAACTTTTTCTCGATCAGAAATAGCCCGTGTGAGGTCTCCTGCAGCTAATTCAAGATTTGCCCGAGTCGCGGCGACAGCCGTTGGTCTGGTAACAGTCTTCAGAACGAGAGCTTGCTTATTCTTTTTGTATTCTTCCTCTAAAGCAGCAATCTCATTGCCTTTCTGCGTTAATTGCGTTCCCATGTCGGATAGACGAAAGGTCTTTTCGTCCACTCGGGCTTCGCTATAGGTATCCAAGTATAATCGTTTTGTCGACTCATCGTTCCATAAAAATCGGATACGATTAAGAAGACCTGTGTCAGGTTTTTCTTTTTTCGACGAATCAATGCTCGGTTGATTTTCTAAACTAAATGAAACGATATACTGATACAACCGAAGCGCCTTTTCACTGGCTGTCTTATCTGACAACGCTCGAATAATATTTTTTTCCTCCTCCTCACGGCCAGATTCATTTCTTGCAAGGATACGCTGCTCGATATAGCGCGTCATGGCATCTCTCACCTGAGTTTCTTTTGCTTGCCTCGCACTGGAGACTTCTGTTTTTGATTCGTGGCCCATTCGTTCCCTCATCATACATTTTAGGTAATTGTCGATTATGAAAACTTTTGTAAAACCTTTTGCAGTTCCTCTTGTGTTGCAGCTTTGTCTTCCGGAGGGAAAAGCTTGCTTGCTTCCATTACCACATGTTTTGCCATAATAGCCGGCAGATCGTCAATACTTTCTGCAATATCACCACGGCTATATGGCGTGTTATAGATTTCTGGCACGGATCTTGCCGTCTCTGTAAGGCCAATGCCAACGACGACAGCATTCAATTTCCCAAGCTCTTCGGCAAGCTGTTGAACAAGAACAGGATTATCCGGACCGCCATCAGAACAGGCAAAGACGAGTCGCAGTCTGGAATCCTTTTTATTCTGTTTTTTTTCACTCTCCAATTCTTTTTTTATTTGCTCATAAATATAGGTCAATGCCGCGACGTCTCCATTGCCGCCGCCTTGATTTGTTAAACTGTGCCAGTACTTTACTTTATCGGCTGCAATAAACGCTCCGGAGAGAGGCTTGTCTTCATCAATCTCATCAGGGGCACTGCCACGAAAAGAAATTCCTTCTGTACGAACAGAAAGAGCATTTTCATACGGCAAATGCGCGCTCTCGATATTTTTTTCAAAACGATGCAACGAAGACAGTATGAGATAAGCCGCTCTTCGCTGCATTTTCCATAATGACTCTCCTTCGGCCGTCGATGCCATCATACTGCCGGATTTATCCGCGATAATATAAACATCAAAACCGGCGAATGTTTTTTGTATGTCCTTTTTTTCAATAGATTTCTCGCGTGAAGCCGGATCCACATCTCCAGCCATCGAACCTAACACGTGTGGAACCATGTGCGTGATTGCCTCCCCGCCTTCATTTTTTCTCATCGGTCCTTCGTAGGCCGGAACAATGTTTTTTCGATGCCTGATAATAGACGTAAATACCTCGGAAAGAACATCAACAACTTTTTCTCCCTTTGCTAAACGAGTCTGATCAGCTTTGTTGATCTCCCTCACAATCTGGCGCGCTTCCTTCATTTCAATACCGGTCGCCTTCGTGAGATCGCGCTCTTCCTTGGTATAGCTGAGCTGTTCCTTTCGTTCCGCTAACTTTTTTCGAAGCGCCTCGAGCTGTTCATCAGTGATGCTTTGCGCCTCCTGCTCCCCGTAATCTCCTGGGACTTTTTGATTCGGCCCCTTCAGTTGTTCTTCCTCGAGGTTCTGGTCGCCGGGAGGGGTGGCATCAACGCGTGCCCATCGACCTGTCATGTTGTCCCACTCTTCACTCCAAGCATGCCCGGTACCGGAATTGATCTCCGAGTTCCCTGCGACATTTTTTCCTTTGACACTGTGACCGACGACATGACGGACGGGGATGTTCAACTGGGCGCAGAGCGCGGCGAAATAGGTGTTGGCCACGTCGCAGTCCGCTTGTCGACGCTCGTCGATCGCGCCGAAATATCCCTGAGGATCAGTATCGTAAATCGCGTTAAACGAGCTGTCGTTCGAGTAGTTCAGATGACGACGCGTATAGGATGCGAGCGCCCTTGCTTGGATAATGGTTTCTTTTTTTGTGGAACGGACCTTTTTTATTTCTTCTTGTGTCCCTTCTGAAAACCGCGCTGGCATCTCTGGCACTTTGGCCTTCGTGCGACCTACGGGGCCGTAGGTTTTTTCCGAAACGGGAGACAGAATGATGTTTACATCAACCACTCCCTCACCCTCAACCATGATGACGACGTCGCCGTTGTGATCCTGCTGTAAGAAATACTTGCCATGGCATTCAACCCTGGACACGCCGTGCGTATAAGGCGTGGGAACGTTCACCCATTGGTTCGCGACCAGCTGGGACCGGACGTTCAAATTCAACAATCCCTTCTTCGCGTCTTCCTTTTCGCACTTCGGTACAAATTGAACTTCTTTGTACTCATAAGACGGTTCGACCCAGGTATTGCGGGTCGCGTCCCAAACAGACAACGACTGCTCGCGATAATACCCGCCATAGGCCGGAAAGATGGACCAGAGTGCTGGGACTCGCTCGCCCTCCTTGAGCCGTTCCATCTCGTCCATTCCAGGTTTGCTTTCGTTTCTGCGTTCGGGGGGATTCTTCGGAGCTCCCTTGAGCTTCTGTTGTCGAACCATCCTCGTATCATCGTCCATGAGGTTCCCTTCACGCCTGTCGAGCGCGCGGCGACCGGCCAGATATCCATCGAAGCGTGTGTCCAGACGATTCAGCTTGACCTCCCATGATTGCGTTTCCGAGACGAGGACATCCAAGTCACCGGATTCTTTTAGATCAGAAAGCTTTCGTTGGTTTTCTTCAAATCTCGGCTCATACACATGACCACACAACTCAGCAATGATCGCTAAATGCAGATCGGCGACGCGTGGTGAAAACGCGCCGATTCGACCCTCCGCGGCATCAAGAAGACGGTTTCTCTCCTCATCTTTTTCAGTATCCGAAAGGGAAGAATGATTGACGGCATCAATATCCTCGAATAGTTGATAGAAGCTCGGGAACTTGCGCTCGTGTAATTGTTTGCGCACATCCGCGAACGCCTCGATAGTCTCAACGGCGGCAGCTGCGTCCTCAAAGCTCTCGCCTAAAAGCGCGGCCTCATGAGACCGCTCGACGACACTCGCTCTGCGAGATACGTTGCCTGATTTTTGCGTATCAACGGGTGGCGCGAATCCTTCTGGCGACCTTCTCATAATGAGGTAAATTCATCTGGCTGTTGAGCGATAAATTGCCAGTACAATGCGTTGAGTTTATCCGCTTTCTCATGGTTGTGCAACAGGCTTGCACAACCGCATCCGCTTTTCGCCGTACAATCGCGCACTCTTGTTGAAAACACCCACCACGTCGGTCGCGACCGACGTGACCCATTGACCAGTCTTTCCCTTCTGGCTTTACAAAATCAAAGTTCAAAGGAAAAACAAGGTTCAAAGATCAAAATTACACCCTCACCGCGGAACGTACACCGACGGCCCCGCCCACAACGCCAGGGCCGCGCCTGCCCAAGTCGGCCTGCCGACCGACCCGGTTCCAGTCCGCGACCGGGACGTAGTCG
>CAYHRJ010000043.1:0-7841 GCA_964359095.1 uncultured Gammaproteobacteria bacterium
CCACTAATCTGCACGTGTTCCTTTCCTTCCCTCTGACGATAGAAATCAGCTACAACTGAGCGAGCAATCGTGTAGGCCAATCCTGAAAAGTGTTCAATGGGTGTCCCTGTTGCATATTCCCATATTCTTAGCATGAGTGAAGAATAGGCATCCTCAACGTCATGGTGGCTTGGAAGTTTGTTGTAAAGAAATCTTTGAAGTGCACGAGAGTGATCATTCAAAAGCGCTTCAAATGCATGCTCGTCCTTAAAAACTCGGATTCGTGTGAGCAAGAATTTTTCGCGCTTTGTTGGTTGCACAAAGGATGTTGTTGTAATTGAGATTATCTGTCAGTTCGACGAGAAAAATAGCACTTCTAGGCTGAATAATCAATACTTCATTGACGGATCGACATTTTTTGTCTACACTTGCATTGACAATGTCTATTATCCACAGGTGGTAGCGTGTAGCGTGTAGTTCGGAAAATTCCCTAACCGCTCCTCCCTACACGCTATACGCTATTCCTATGAAATCCATCATCCGCCTCGCTGTTTCAGAAGCAGCAAAAATGTTCGGAGTAAGTCATAGAACGATTCGTCGGGCCATCCAGGCTGGCGACGTTACCTATGTTGTCGTTCAAGGACGATACAAACTGAACTTTGAATCGCTTCTGCGATGGAGCCAGCGTACGACAACTGTGCGCAACAAACGTGACAAAACTGGCATTGGCCAATACGTCGATCAATGGAAAATCAACGCCAAGTTGTACTCGCCTAATCCAGAGGGTCTCAAAGAAGACTAAGTAGCTCTGCAAGAACATCTGTCATTGCGAGGTCGCATCGACCGAAGCAATCTCTTAGGGATTGCTTCGTCGAGGACTCCTCGCAATGACAAGATTTGAGTCTTGAAAAAAGTCTCTTCGTATGCGCCACCTGTTTTGTTTGCTCCTCACGCTTGGGATCACCCTGAGTCCTGGAGCACAGACAAACGCCTTCACAGATCCTCACGAGTTCGTGCGCACCGCGAACTACTTTTTAATGTCAGGTTCAACGCTCGATGATGCACTTACAACACTTGCTCAGTTCGACCTGATTGTCATTCCTGTGGAAGCTCAAGTATATAACAAGTCATTCTTTAGCGAGATCCGAGATATCAACAGCGACATTATCATCCTACCCTACATCGCGACCGTGAGCTGGAACGATTTGTACTGGAGTGATCCTCTGCACCAAAGTTATTACCGCCAGATCGAGGACGATTGGTGGCTTTTGGACGGTGATGGTGATCAGGTTTCTGTGTGGCCAGGAACGCGCGCACTGAATCTGAACAGCGGCTGGAGTGAGTTCCTACCAGAATTTGTTTTTGATGAGGTTCTCTCAACTGGATATTGGGACGGGATTTTTTACGATGAGGTGCAGGACTCAATCAGCTGGGTGGGTGACGTTGATGTGAATCAAGATGGAAAAAATGATTCAGCACGTACAGCCGATGCGCTGTGGGAAACAAGCTACGAAGCACTTTTTAAGAGCACGCGTGAGGTCATAGGCGACGACTACATCATGATCGTGAACGGAAGTTCCAATCCTGACTTCGCACCGTATGTAAACGGCCGCATGTTTGAAACATTTCCATCTTCTGACAACACGCTCGCTGAGTGGGAAAACATGACGGATCAATATCTAGAGCTCGAGCAAGATGTTGGATACGAGTCTGTACAAGTAATCAACGTCAACACAGAGAACACGGGTGACGATGAGAACTATCAAAAAGTTCGATTCGGAATCACGACAACCTTATTGGGAAATGGATTCTTTGCGTTTGATTATGGAACAGAGAACCACTCTCAGCTGTGGACGTATGATGAGTACGATACATATCTGGGTAGCCCAAAAGGTGATTTGCAAAACACCCTCAACCCTCAAGACACAGAAATAGACGATGGTGTGTGGATGCGAGACTTTGAACAGGGAGCCGTGATCGTGAATGCGACCGCGAGCACACAAACCGTGGAACTCGATGGCGAATACGAAAAGCTGCACGGGACGCAGGATATGGAGATAAACGACGGTTCAATCGTGTCAGAAATTACGATAGCGTCAAAAGACGGAATTATTTTGCTTCGACCGATCGAAGAAATTTTGGACGCTGCCTTTTTGAACGGCGCGTTCGCTCGTGTGTACAACCTTGAAGGAGAAACAGCGCGCACAGGATTCTTTGCATACGACTCCTCGTGGCGCGGTGGAACGCAGGTCATTCAATTTGATACCGACGGCGATGGAGAGCGCGAAACGGTCGTCGCAAACGATACCTATGTCTACATCTACGAGACGGACGGATCGCTCTTCAAAAAATTTGCTCCCTATACGGAAGCCTACACGAGTGGCATCAACATTTCCGTTGGCGACATTGAAAACGATGGCACGATCGAAATCGTCACCGGAACAGAGAATGGTGGAGGGCCGCATGTGCGTGTCTGGAACGGCGACGGTGTGCTCATCAATCCTGGATTCTTTGCGTACGCGAATTCCTTCCGTGGTGGCGTGAACGTCGCGATCGGTGACTTAAATGGCGACGGCATCAAAGAAATCATCACAGGCGCAGGATACAATGGCGGTCCGCATGTCCGTGTCTTTCGCAAGGACGGGATACTCATCAATCCAGGATTCTTTGCATATGATTCGTCGTTTCGTGGTGGTGTGAATGTCGCGGTGGGCGATGTCGATGGCGATGAAATCGACGAAATCGTGACAGGTCCTGGATTAGGTGGTTCTCCACTCGCTCGCGTCTATGACCGCAATGGCAATCTCAAAACCGAGTTCTACATTTTCGATAGCACAGATCGTGATGGACTGGAGGTAATCACCGCTGATATCAACGATGACGGAATCGACGAAATCCTCGGCCTCACAAGTGATGTGTTTACACTCAGCCTCTTTTAATGTCTCGTCACCCGGTGACGTCGTTTGTGCTAAGATAAGCTAAATCGACGTCACCGGGTGACGATATTTCTGACGTATGCGACTTAATGATGAACTGAAAGAAGGCATTGCCTGTGACAGCGTTGGCAAACCAGAGTCCATTTTTGGTCGCGTGGTTTGTTTGTCTGTGCATCCAGGCAAGATGATCCTGTTCCCATTCGTGAAGTGGTTCGATAAACGCTATCGTGGAAAATCTCAATTCGCGCATCTGCTTTTTGGATTCGACCTCTTACTCCTGGGAACGCTCTTGGGAATTGCTTCAAGTCTCACTTTTCTCGGTTTTTCCACACCCAAATCTTTTGAAGACGGCATCACGCTCTCAGCAACGGTCGCGCCACGTGAAGTTGTCACTGGTGCTTCCTCAACGCTCGTTATCCAATATACAAATGCAACCGACTCCGAGCTTCGCAGTACAAAACTCTCCATCACATACCCTGAACATTTCCTTTTAGAGGAACAGGGTGATCTTGAACTTGGAACGATTCTTCCTGGTGCTATTGGTTCCGTACATGTGAAAGGTGTCATGTTCGGCGACGTCGGTGGAGAACAAACATTCGTGAGCACGCTCAGCTTTGTCCATGGCGAGAATCAAGATATTCCTGGCGAGAAAACAGCGACACATACTTTCTCTCCCACCTCATCCACACTGGAGTTGATACTCACTCTTCCTGAAAAACTCGTCGCGTACCAACCTGTTGAGGGAACCATCACCTATCACAACACGGGCGAGATTGATTTTCCGATGATTGACATTGAACCTGAATGGCCATCTGGATTTACATTTCAATCATCAGTCACGCCGTTCGTCAACGGCGCATTTGAAGTTTCCGCAATCTCGGCAGGTGAACAAGGAACAATCACGTTCACTGGCACGCTCAGGGATGTTGCCGACGAAGTGACATTTATCTTCCATCCATCTTTTACCTTCGAGGATCGTTATCAATCTCGGCAAGAATCACTGGTACACGTGGCACCGGTTGTCCCTCCTCAGCTGAAAATCGAGCACGGCATTTCACGTGCGTCCGTTGAACCAGGCGCAAAGACAGTTTTCACGATTCGCTACGAAAACATCGGCGAGGACGATCTCACCAATGTCGTGCTTGGAGTCGAGTCTGATAGTCCATTTTTTTCCAAAAATATCTACGAGGTGACGAGCGTAACCTTTTCTGAGCTCGCCTCGGTTGCGCCAGGAGCATTTGGTGAGATTGAGATACTCATTCGACTCCGTTCCTCAATTCTTCAAAGCGAGACAACAGATTATGACGGTCTTGATCTTGTCACGCGATCAACAGCAAGCTACACGCTTGGTGGATCTGGCCAACGCATTGCGAGCTATGGATCATCTCTCACTTCGCCAATCACCACCCCGATCATACTCGAGTCCTTTGGCCGCTATGCAACAACCTCGGGCGATCAACTTGGACGTGGACCGTTGCCACCAGAGGTTGGTGAAAAAACATCGTACTGGGTGTTTTGGCATGTGGGTGGAACCATCAACGAACTCACGGACATTTCAATCGAAGGCACCCTGGGAGACAATGTAACGTTCACTGGCCGTCAAAGCGCCTCCCAAAACAGCGGCGTCACCTATAACGAAACAGCCAAAACGATCAGCTGGCAATCCACATTATTGGAACCAACGCTCTCGCCAACAAGCAAAGTCGTGGGACTCGCATTTGAACTCGCACTCACACCTAACGAGAGCATGATCGGGACAACTCCAACTCTGCTCTCTGACATTCGCCTCACCGCCGTCGACGGGCGCACCGGAGACTTTGTGAGCGCATCTGGATCATTGGTGACAACTAATCTCCCCAACGATCTTCTGGCCACAGAAAAATCACAGGTTGAATAACCAAAATGACCACTGATCCGTATGAAAAACCGATATACCAGCGGCGACTATCTTGAAAAGAATCCTGACTGGCATGAAAAAGATTCGGCTTGGAAGGCGCGCCAGATTAAAAAAATCCTAGATCGAAATCATCTTTCGCCTTCATCTGTTTGTGAAGTTGGATGTGGTGCAGGACTCGTGCTTGCATCTATGCAGAATCTGTTGGGAGCAGACGTCCAGTTCACCGGCTACGACATTTCTCCACAAGCGATCGAACGCGCTCAGACGAGAGCCAACAATCATCTCACCTTTTTTTGTGATGATGTCCTCATCAACAAACCAGAACCAACGGACGCTCTGCTGCTGATTGACTTGATCGAGCATCTCGAAGATTATTTTTCCTTCCTCAGAGCCATGAAACCGATGAGTATCTACAAAATTTTGCACATCCCGCTTGATCTCTCCGTCCAATCCGTCGCGCGCATGAAGCCAATTTTGAATCAGCATTCCCAGGTTGGACATCTACATTATTTTGCAAAAGAGACAGCCCTTCTGACACTAAAAGATACTGGCTACGAAGTCATCGACGCCTTTTACACAGGCGCCACAATCGACCTCCCGGCTCAATCTTTCAAAAGCCGTCTGATGCGCCTCCCACGTAAGCTCCTCTTTGCTGCAAATCAGGATCTAGCCGTGCGATACCTCGGCGGGTATTCCCTCCTAATTTTAGTCAAGTAATAGGCTACTTTTGATGGAAGCTATTGACAAAATGGCTGTTTTTTGTTCTACTGCAACGTCAATATGAAAATCGCAATGATAGGGCAGAAGGGAATTCCTGCTCGATCTGGGGGCATTGAACGGCATGTGGAAGAGCTCTCAGTCGAGTTGGCCACACGTGGACATGACGTCCTCGTGTTTTGTCGTTCCTGGTATGTCTGGCCGATCCGTGATTACAAGGGTGTTCGCTGCATCAAAACTTGGGGCATCACGACCAAACACTTGGATGCGATCACTCATACATTCACATCGATCCTCAGGGCGACATCGGAAAAAGTCGATGTCTACCACTTTCATGGAGTCGGTCCAGCTCTACTCTCTTGGCTTCCAAAAATTCTTCGCCCGTCCGCGAAGGTCGTCGTAACTTTCCACTGTATCGACCGCCATCATCAGAAATGGGGAACGTTCGCGCGTCTCATGTTAAATCTGGGTGAACGCATGGCTTGTTTGATTCCAGACGCAACCATCTCTGTTTCAAAGACGTTGGAAACCTACGTCAGGCTTTCCTACGGCGTGGACGCTAAGTACATCCCAAACGGCGCTCAAGTGCTCATGCATGATGCAGATCCAAAACTCCTTAAACCATTTGGACTTGAACCTAACCAGTACCTCATGATGTGTGCACGTCTGGTGCGCCACAAAGGAGCCCATGTGCTCATTGAGGCGTGGAAAAAACTCAAGCGTGAACATCCAGAACTCGTCGCAAACAAACAACTTGCGATCGTGGGAGGCAGCGCCTTCACTGACGACTATGTGCAGGAGTTACATGAGCTCGCAAAAAATGAGCCGTCGATTGTGCTTACAGGTAACCAAACCAGTGAGACACTGCACGCATTGTTTGGCAACGCCTACGCGTTTGTGCATCCCTCTGAATCTGAAGGTCTTCCGATCGCGATTCTGGAAGAGATGAGCTACGGCAAATGCGTACTCTCCTCGGATATTCCAGAAAACCTCGAGCTCACGAAGGAACATGGGCTCACCTTCAAGACAGGCGACGTAAAGGATCTCGTCAAGCAGATGAAAATGATGCTTGAGAACCCCGAACAGGTCCAAGCCGTCGGAGCGGAAGCACGTACCTACATCGCCAAAACCTACGACTGGAAAGATATCGCTGAGACAACCGAGTACTTGTACGAGCTGTTGTGGCTCGAGCCGGAACTCTCTCACCAAGCGATCTAAAAAACTCCTTGCCCATTGGCGAGGAGTTTTTGGTTAGAGAACTTCCTGATACATCCCCATCAACCTCTGATAATGATCTTCAAGACGGAACCGATGCTCGACCGTGGTGCGGGCGGCACGGCTCATCGTTTGTTGGAGGCGGTCGTCGTAGGCCAGGCGCATCATGGACTCCACCCAGCCGAAGACATCCATTGGAGAAACAAGAAATCCATTCACGCGATCGTCGATCATCTCGGATACGCCGCCAACGTCACTTGCAATCACTGGCTTGCCTGACGCGAGTGCCTCTAGAACCATCAGCGGAAAATTCTCGTGCACACGTGAGGGAAGCAATACAGCAATCGCGCCGCGATACAGTTCCATCACTTCCTCGCGTGATCTGAATCCGAGAAACTCGACATTGGGAACATCATGAGCGAGATGATGCAGGCGTTCCATCTCAGGCCCACGCCCAGCAATCTTTACCTTCACGTCGCCAATAATTTTCGCCGCGTGAATAATCGTCTCAATGCCTTTTTCGTTTGAGAGTCTCCCTGCGTAAAAGAAGTAACCGTCGTGATCAAAGTGTGGAGTGAACACATGTGGATCGATCCCGAAATAGTTCACACGAATTTTTTCTTCTGGAAACCCTCTGCGTACTAATTGACGTTTCATGTACTGCGACGGACACATGAACAGATCGACACCGCGTTCGTAGATTTTCAACCAACGATGAAACCTGTATGCGGCCGTCTGAGCAAAACTAGCCATCACAGAATCTTTGTGAAACCGCGAAAGCGTCCCACGAACAACACCGACGTCACGGTAATCCTTCCCACAACCGTGCGCCCAGATGTTGTACTGCGGTGAAATAAGATGATGATCGTGCACCGTCATCACGGTTGGAATCTTTTGATCACGCAGGGTATCCAAAATCGATGGTGAAAGTTGGCTGTAAATGTTATGGATGTGTGCGATGTCGGGTTTGGTGTCAGTAATCAGCGTCGCCATTTTTCTTCGTGCTTCCAGCGAGTAGACCATGCGAGAGAGCGTCCTTACTCCTTGCCAGTTCTTCGTCACGCGACCCGTCTGAACAAACGAGGGAAAATATTTTT
>CAYHRJ010000044.1:0-6147 GCA_964359095.1 uncultured Gammaproteobacteria bacterium
GTGCCTTCGGTGGATTTCATGACGAGGCCGATGAAGAGTTTGAGGAGCTGTTCTTCGCCGGCTTGATACCGTAAGACCTCGGCTGGATTTTCCTCGAGCACGCGGCTGACGATTTCTGCGAGTTCGCTTGCGTCATCCATGCGGCCGAGTTGCTTGTCTTCCATAATGTGAGATGGATCGTCGCCGTCGTCGAGCATGGCATTCAAAATAGTGAGGCCAGTGGTGTTGTTGATCTTGCGCCCGGCGATGAGGGTGATGAACTCGGCAAAATTTTCTGCAGAGATTTTACTGGTACGAATATCGATGCCGCGCTCCAGCATGATCCCCATGAGTTTACTCAGGAGCCATCCTGAAACAAGGTTGGCGAGCTTACCGCGTTCTCGGATGAGCCCGTCTTCGTCCAGACCTTCTGTTTCAGGGAGCGCGCGTAACCACGAATCAAGTTCAGAGAAGACGTGTTCCACAAAATCAGCGAGCGCGGGGTCGTCACAGATTTGGCGCGCGTCAGAGGGTTTTAGGCCGTACTCGCTCGCAAATCGTACGCGTCGAGCAGCAGGGAGTTCGGGGAGCATTCTGCGCATCTCGTCCGCGATTGCTGTGAGTGCCAGCGGTGGAATATCTGGTTCAGGGAAGTAGCGGTAATCTGCGGCTTCTTCTTTGGAGCGTTGTTCTTCAGTGATGCCACGTGTGTCGTTCCAGCCGCGCGTGGTCAAGATGAGTGGTGGTGTGTCTGATTCCCACAGGTGTGTTTGGCGCGCAATTTCAAATTCAATCGCTCGCTCGACGTGGCGGAATGAGTTTAAGTTTTTCACTTCTGTTTTTGGATTGAAGCGTTCACCGACGACATCACCATTGTCGTCTAGCCGTCGCAACGAGACGTTGGCGTCGCATCGTAGGTTCCCCTTTTCCATGTCCGCATCCGACACACCAAGATAGCGCGCGATGAGACGCAGCTCAGTCAGAAAAATTTTGGCTTCTTTGGATGAGCGAAAATCTGGTTCCGTTACGATTTCAACAAGCGGTGTTCCGCCACGATTAAAATCAACACACGTGCTGCCGTCGCTTGTGTGAAACGACTTGGCCGCGTCTTCTTCAAGGTGAGCTCGTGTGATGCCGATTTTTACATGCTTTCGCTCACCATGAGGGACATCGATTTCCACGAAACCGTTTATCGCGATCGGCAAGTCGTACTGAGAAATTTGATAGGCCTTTGGAAGATCAGGATAAAAATAATTCTTGCGATCAAATTTTGAATGCGCGGCAATCGTGCAGTTCAACGCCAAGCCCATCAGAACGCCATAGCGAATGGCTGTTTCATTTGGAACAGGAAGAACGCCAGGGTTTCCAAGGCAAATTGGACACACGTTGGTGTTTGGTGGCACACCTTGATCATGTGCAGCGCAGCCGCAAAACATTTTCGTTTTTGTTTTGAGTTGGACGTGGATCTCCAGTCCAATAATCGGTTCGTAGATCATACGTCTCTGTTGTCATCCCGAGCGAAGCCGAGGGATCCCTCGACTCGCCTGGCTCGCTCGGGATGACAGGTAGGTTAACAATAACAACAGGAGATTACGCCACGTCACAACTCTTTTCAAGCACGGGTTTGACCGTATGTTTTTTGAGATCTTGAAAGAGAAGCACAGCGTAAACGAGCAGTAGGGGGATCAAGAACACCTCACCGACAGATTCAATGAGCGTGATCCAGTCTGGGTTATCTGCTCCCATCAGTGCGTCAGAGTCGATGCCCATGAATTGCGCGATCAGCATGAGAATAAATCCGACGCTCAAGGAATAGGCGGCAGCAAGCAGAATGGGTCCACTTACCACGCGCCACACGACGGACCAAAATCGCCCTTCAACAAGTGACTTGCTCAAGGCGAGAGCTTCCACTGGACGCTTGTCATCTAGGATCGTTGCAAGTTGCGCGAAGGCGTACCAGAACGAGAAGACGAGTCCAGGAATAACGAAGAGCAGGAGACCCCCGAGAATGATGAGTCCTTGCAAGACAACGGTTTTCAGAAGAGGTAAGAGTCCAACCAGTGCATCGTGTGCGATGGCGGTTGGATTGATTTCTTGTTTTTGGGTAATGCGGTGTGTGCTTCGGACGATAGCAATGGTCATCCATAGAGCGAGATAGATTTCGATCAGCATGAGGAGCAAACTCACAACAAAGACCGACCAGTGCTCAGGTGCAAAGGTCAGCAAAAAAAGCGCACCAACTGGCAATAGCATCCAGGCAGAATATCCAATCAGTGACCAGAGGTGGGTGCGGTAGAGCTTCCAGCTGTCACGCAGCAGTTCAAACGGATCCAACAGCATAGGTTGTAGGTAGGAGGTTTTAGGTTGTAAGGTTTAGGTTGTAGATTCGGAAATTTTTTCTGATACCACCTACTACCTAAAACCTACTCCCTACTTCTGTAGCGATCTCAGAAGCAACACATCAGAAATTAAAATGAGCGGATTCACGAACGACGCGATCAAAATCGGAATGATGGTTTGCAACAATGTACCGATGCGTAGCTGGATATCGAGACTAATTCCAGAAGAGGCGCTGATCACGATGGCAGCCGCATAAGAGATGATGTACATTGCGGTTACACCGAAAATAAAAAAGACGAGTTTTGGAATCGCGAAACGACTCAGGACGCTCCAGAATCGTCCCTGGATGAGTGTGCGACTTTCTTCCAGAGCCGCCTTACCCTTGATGCCATCTAGAATGGTGAACAATGGAGATAACAGATAATAGACAGACCATTTGATCATGAGGAAGAGGGCAACAAAGATGCCGATGATGAGGAGGATATTTGAGATGATGATCAATGCAGAGACATGGAGTAGAGAGCCAATTGTGGCAAGCACGACAGGAGGACCAAAACCAATAACGATCGCGAATAGAACCATAAGCAGGACCATTAAAGACGTAAGAAGCGTTGGGAGAAACAGCTTCTTTCCTTCTTGCATTGCTTTTTTTGGATCAATTTTTTTACTGCTCATTTGCATTCCAATCGCTCGCGTGAGAGACACGTACATCCAGAAGCTGATGATGGGAGTGAAAAGGAAGGTCGTGAGTGAGAATAGAATCACTCCAAAATTTTCTCCATTGGAAAGTCCTGCGTTCAGTTGCAAGGTGCTTGCGGCCGGATAAAAAGCCAGAGCGATCGCGGTCAGGATCGCTGTGAGAATGAGCCAGCCGGAGATGGTCATGAGCTCAACAAAACGTGAGCGATACATCGCAAACGATTCATCAATGAGTTCGCCGACGGAAATAAGTTTGGGCATAGGAGGAGGTTGGGAGGTGGAGAGGTAGATAAGGTGGAAGAGGTGGAAAGAATTAGCAGAAAGTCAAAATGGAATCAACAAGTTCAGTTGCACGAGACTGGCTTTCTTCCAGAGTTCCAGACGTATCCAGATCATGGACGGTTGTTCCACGGCTCTCAAATAATTCTCGCAACCAGGAGCTCGCAAAACGTTCACCTTGAGTCTTGATAAAGTTGAGATCTGCGAACACGCCTTTGGAATCGTCCGATCGAGCACGGATGCGTTCCATGGCGACTTCCGTATCAAGCCGTGTGAGGATGAGCGCATCAGGTGCGTGCTGGAGGGCTAGCTTGTTTCCAGGAAGCGCGAGCACGATTTCCAGCGGAACACTGTTTTTCATCACAGGTTGGTAGACGAGTGAGCTGCCAACGCCGCGGTCTTGGATGATCGTCTTGCCAGCTTTGAGTGCGGGGATGATCAGACGTCGATAGCTGATCTCACGATCCAGCGCAAAGGCATGTGCTAATTCTTCACCGCCGTAGGGAGCGTCTTCACGCGAAAGCTCGTAGCGAATCGCGTTGCCGACCCAGGAGCGCGTTGGCTCGTAGGTGAAGTACACGTCGAAGTGTGCAATGTCTTCAAAACGTGGTGGAGCAGATTCCTTCCAGTCTTGGAGGCGCCAGATGCGATGTCCACAGCTGGTCGCCCATTCATGAACCGCGTTCATAAGCGTGGATTTTCCAGATCCTGTGAGACCATCGATCATGATAAATTTCCCCGTGTGCATAAGTTTTCCACAGAATAGAAGAACGTTGGTATTTTAGCTTGAATCGCAGACTTTGGAAACAAGCAGCCGCCTGCTACACTTTAGATCTTCCTATTCCTCATTCCTACTTCCTACTTCCTACTTCCAAATTCCTACTTCCACCCTCCACCCTCCACCCTCCACCCTCCACCCTATGACCCCCTTTGACATCCAATATCGAAACGCCATCGCCGACATCATGGATCACGGTTATGAGATTCCAAATCCTTGGTCTGGGCGCACAACTAGGATGTTGCCAGGCGTCACGTTGCGTGTGGATGTATCGGAGTCGTTTCCACTTTTAACGCTGCGCAAAATCCCATTGAAACTCTTCGTGGCTGAGCAAGTGTGGTATCTGATGGGCGAGAACCGACCGGATTGGTTGCGCACGTACACAAAAATTTGGGATGATTTTTTAGAAGAGGATGGAACAGTGAAAGCAGCCTACGGTTACCGTTGGCGACATCACTTTGGCCGAGATCAAATTGCGAACCTTATCGATCATCTCACGCAAAACCCTCACTCACGCCATGCCGTGGTCGTTACTTGGGATCCAGCTGATGATGGTCTGGCGGTAGACACAAAAAAAAATCTGCCGTGTCCGTACACGTTTACCGTCAACATCGCCGGCGGGAAACTTCACCTGCACAACATCGTGCGCAGCAACGACATGATCCTCGGCTGTCCGCACGACGCAGCTGGGTTTGCACTGCTCCAATGTCTGCTCGCGGAGCGACTCGGCGTCACGCCTGGCATCTACACACATTCGATCAGCAACGCCCACATCTACGACAACCATTTTGACGGCGCACGAGAGATAATGAACCGTGAGCACGATCACGCACTCGTGAAATTCACAGCCCCTTCAGGCGCGTTTCATCGCGCCACACAAGGCGACGGCACACTCGTCGATGAGATTTTCCAACAGTTGAAGAGTCAGTACCAGCCGCTAGAGCCGATCGCAGATTTAAAGATTACGGTGAACGTGTATTAATCCTCCTGTCATTGCGAGGAGTCCTCGACGAAGCAATCTCGAGATTGCTTCGGTCGGCGAGTGTCTCCCTCGCAATGACAGAAATATATGAAAATCATTCTCATCGCCGCTATCTCTGCTGATGGCAAGATTGCGCAGTCTGCAAATCAGAGTTCACTCGACTGGACGTCAAAAGAAGACACGGCTTTTTTTGTTGCAAAGACAAAAGAGGCAGGAGTGGTTGTCATGGGCAGCCGGACGTTTGAAACAATTGGGAAGCCGCTGAAGGGGAGAAGACTGATTGTGCTCAGTGAGCAAGGTGGAAAAGGTGGTGAGGTGGATGAGGTAGATAAGGTGGCCCAGGTGGAGTTCAGAAACCAAAACCCAAAAGAGCTCGTTGAGGATCTAGCGCGTGAAGGCGTCACTCAGCTTGTGATCGGAGGAGGTTCATCCGTGTACAGCCAATTTTTACAAGCAGGACTGGTGACGGACGTGTTTCTCACGATAGAGCCTATTTTATTTGGAAGCGGCATTCCACTCGCCCAAGGATTTGATCGAATTCAAATGAGCCTGGTCGAAGTGACCAAGCTCAATGAACAGACCATTCTCATGCATTATCAAATCGGTAGTCCCAGGCTTTAGCCTGGGTAGACCTCTAATCCATGCGCTGTTTTGGTAGACCCAGGCTTCAGCCTGGGTTCCCGCGAACGGATCGAATGAACTGCACCCAGACTGAAGTCTGGGTCTACCAAGTGTCGCGCCGTTGCTCAGGACTGGAAGATTACCGGATCCACTACAGCTTTCTCTGCTGCCTCTCTCACGATCGCATTGTTTCCATCCAACACGTCCGCGTTCGCTCTTAAGTATCCACCGAGTTGCTCGGTGAGAAATTTTGCTTCTGCAGACTCACCATGTCTTCCAGCATTCAGCTCCTTGATCGCCTCGTTCATAAGGTAGACTGGACCAGCAATTTGCATTTCTTGTTGTAAGACATAGTTTCCAGCAACCAGATCTTGCCAGTTGCCTACGAGCATGTTTTTGGCGCGAGACTCGAGAACAGGCTTCGCATTTGTGATGAGTTGATCCAAGTCAAATTGTGGTTTGCCGTCTT
>CAYHRJ010000044.1:6247-7757 GCA_964359095.1 uncultured Gammaproteobacteria bacterium
GCGTCGGTCATGGCTAGAAGGTCATCAGAAGGATTGAGAGGGAATGATTCGATTTGAAAACTGTCGCCGATATTGATTAGTTTCAATCTGCCATCTGCCAATTCGTGCGGTACTTCCGTTGCCACATCTTTCTCTACAGCTACTACGTCAGCCTCTGTGTCTGGTTCACTCGCAACTTCTGGTTGACTCGCAACTTCTGGAGCAGGAGCCGCTGCTGCTGCTGTGCTGCCATGTTCATACGTAAACCCTTGTGCACGGGCTTCGTCTAGTGAAAACGTATTACCGGACTCTGTGTCCAAGAAGCCGATCACCACATGTCCATCTGTCTCATGAGCGATGACCGCGATGCGGCCGATCGCCTCGGTGGCAAGTCGTGTGTCTCCACCACCACGGACGATGCCAGTTTCGCGGCAAGCATCGAGCGCCGCTTTCGCGCTCATTCCCTGGCGCTGCAGAATCTCAATGATCCCGTCGCCTTTTTGTACGGTGGCGAGTTTGACGAGTGCCTCTGGATATTCAATGGCTGTTCCTGGTTCAGAAACTCCAGGTCCTCCTGGCTGACCTGGCGTATGGTCAGGCGTTCCTGCTGGATGTGTATGACCTGGTTCATGATCAGGCGCTCCATCAGGGTGAGCGTCACTTGCTCCTCCCGGCGCAGTTGGAGGAGTTTCTGGCGCACCAATCACCGTATCGCTCGTCATGCCAAACAGCGAACCAAGTCGTTCCCATGGAGCCTTCATGTTGTCGATCGTAAACTGAGAAGCACTTTTTTCTTCCCACGCCTTGAGACTCGCCTCGATCATGCCAGATACACCTTCTTCTTGCAGTATTTCGTTGATTGCCAAATCAGACATTCCAACGGCGAGTAACACATTGGATGCACCTTGGACAACATTGATCATCTTACCAGCCCGAGTTTCAGCGCCTCCACCAACGAGTTTATGAGCCGTTTCGGTAAAGCCTTTCATGATCCATTCATTGAATTGACCACCAGTGCGTTTCCCTTCCTTTCGTTCTTTGGCAACGCTAACGTAGCGTTGCTTGAGAGACAGCACTCCATAGGCTCCAGCACGCAAGGCTAGAAAACCAGATGCCACCAAAACCGTGTTGACTGCCTGTTTGAGTACTTCAGCGTTTTTGATCCGCGTCTGGATGGCTTCATCTAGCAGAACCGCAATTTTTTTATCGCGATTCGCACGAAGAGCTGTTTCCTCTGACTCGTACGTCTCAACAGTGTCTTTGAGTTTTTGAAGCAACTCAGCCTTCTTTTCTTTTGTGAGGAACTTAGAAGCATTGATGGTTTCTTCAAGTTTGGCTTTCTTGGCGATGAATGCATCACCCCCTCGCGCTCCACCAAGCTCTGCTTCTTTTGCTTTGAGTGCCTCCTTTATGCGCGAACGTTCCTGTGACGTAAAGTATTTTTGCGTCAACCACTCTGGAAGATCCGCAACGATTTTAATGCCTGTGTAACTTGCGACCACGCTCATCAGCCCTGCAGCAATACTCTTGC
>CAYHRJ010000045.1:0-7641 GCA_964359095.1 uncultured Gammaproteobacteria bacterium
GATGCACCAACGGCTGCCGTGGGAGCGGGGGAGGTGGTGGTGGTGGTGGCGGGGGTGGCGGCTTCCACAGCGTATGTGCTGTACGCAACAAAAAAAGAAAAAATAGTCGAAACTAAAACACCTCCCACACGACCAAAACGATGCGGAGTCTTCCGCTTCGCGCGATCGCTGAGCCAGTCTTTGAGCGCATGCAAGCGCAGAAAAAGCTTCAGCATAATCTGGGGGAATTATAGCATGTGAGAAGAGGTGGTGAGGTGGAGAAGGTGGATAAGGTTATAGAACAAGGTAGTAGGTTGTAGGTAGTAGGGAGTAGGTTGTAGAGGAAAAAGAAAAACCGGACAAGCGTACTTGTCCGGTAGCGAGGGGTTAGCCTCCCATGTGGTCCTCCTGGTTGCGATCACAATTGACTGTTGTCCGTGTAGCCGTTGCCGATGCCCTGGAGTCCGTCGCTCGGATCCCAGGACACATAGATGAGCCACTCTTCCCAGCTCGTGCCATTGTCCATGAGCTCGCACAGGTCGGTGCCCTCGGCGCAGAAGTCCGCGCCCTGCCACCAGTACCAGTTGCTCATCGTGGAGTCGGGATCATCGCCATCCGTTCCTTCACTCGAGATGAGGCTCATCTGCACTTCACAGTCGTAGGCGAACGACGAGAAATCAATCTCGTAGTAGCCGTCGCCGTTGGTGTAGACGAGGTCACCGCTGCCAAGCGTGCCGTTGTAGCAACCGCCGTTGCCGTAGACGTAGGCGGCTTCCTCGTCGATACGAGTCGTCAGCCAGAGGTCGGCTGCCATGAGCAGCGTCTCTTGCACACCATCGCCGTCGTTGTCCACGATGCAGGCATCTTCGCCATCGCAATCGGTTTCGGCATCGACGTCTTCTTCGTCTTCGTCGTCTTCTTGGTCGGATGGGTCAGATGGGTCAGATTCGTCTTCATCCTCCTGATCCTCCTCGTCTTCCTGATCCTCTTCATCCTCCTCATCCGATGGCGAGCTCTCCTCGTCCTCCTCATCCTCCTGATCCTCCTCATCCGACGGCGAGCTCTCCTCGTCCTCGCTGTCCGATGATCCACCAGTGCTGCCACCGCTCGTGAGATCGAGTCCACCACCACAAGTCGTGACAGCGTCCTCGTCCAAGCACCACTGATCAGCGCTGCAGCTCCCGACCGTTTGAAGCTCTCCCACGATGCCGTCTTCCACGGTGATGATCGTGCGGTTGAGGAACCCCATCTGAAGGTAGATATCCCAACTGAGAATGGGAAGCGCGATACCACCGGCAATCGCCCAGACGTCCGAGCCGCCCTCTTCCTTCACGAGCGTACCGTCGCGCAAGCCGACGTAGGAATCGCTCGGCGGCCAGCGCTCCATGTAGTCACTCGAGTCCGAGTAGGAGTCTGGATAGTTGTCGGTGCCGTAATCGAGTCCCCAGGACTCCATCACTGCCTCCCAACCGGTTCCGCGCACACGTGCGCGATAGCGATCCGGATCCGAGCTCGTGCCAACGAACAGCCAGAGCTGTTCCTCGGTATCGAACGCCGCCTCTACCCAGCCGGTGGTAGTGATGTCGTCGCCTTCACCAAGACAGTCCAGCTCCTCGTCAGAGACGATGACGACCTCTTCGAACTCGAAGTTGTGTCCCCAGAAGACGTCCTCGTTCTCGATCCACCGCGCCGCGCCGTCTTCCAAGACGTACACGCGAGCATTGTCGCCGGTCTTCACGAGCGTGCCATCCGGATGCCAGAGCGTCACCGAGAGTTGGCTCTCGTAGAAGTCGCCGTCGTAAGGATCACCTGCGCTCTTGAGCCCACAGACGAAGTCTTCCGAATCGATCATCTGAGCCTCGCCGCGATCACTCGCGTTGGCAGCCCAGTACTGCGTCGGAATCGACACGCCGTTTCCTGCATCCTCGCTTGCATCTCCTTCATGCAACCCGATGTGGATGTGATCGCCGCTTGAGGCACCTGTGTTTCCCTCGTAACCGAGCAGTTGTCCTGCCGCGATCTCGTCCCCATCGCCTACGAAGATGTTGGCGAAGTGCCCAAGCACGATGTAGGTCCCGTTTCCCAGGTCGATGTTGACGTGGTAGCCGAAGCCCGAGGTTGCGTCCAGATGGACATGAGCCGTGCCCGAGATTGGCGCGTAGATTTCCTCGTCGGAATAGTTGTCCGTATCCAGGTCGATGTCATACTCGGTCGAGGTCGACGAGTGGCTGTGGGAGCCATGAGCCCCCTGCGTGCAGATGGACTCGCGACCCGATTGAAAAGGCATCTGAAGGGCTCCTTCGCCGCCTCCTTGATTGGAGGAGGAATCGTCCCTCTGAACTTCAAAGGGCGTGCAGCCCGACATGATGACGATGGTGAGTGCGCTCACAATGAGCGTGCTCACGAACAGATACTGTGGCAAACGATGGATGAACATGACAGCACACTTTCTTTGTAACGAACGTAGACGGAGTCGATGAACCAACATGGATCAACTTCCCCGGGCGGCACACAAGGCCTCATGCACCGACCCATGGACGTCGACCACACACGTTTCCAAAGTCACATTCTCGAGTCTCTTGTCTCCCCACCAACAGACTCTTCAAGCTTGAGAATGATCTCTGGTTCCATTTCGTCGTAGTTTGGAACATCTTGTGTTTCTCTTGCCAGTTCCTCACCTCGAGCGATGCAGATGTGCATGCGATCTACATTCATGACATCAAAAAACCGCTCAAGAGTCAAGCAGTTTTTAGCTAAATTTAGAGGTTTTATGTAAATGGCTTTCTGACATGCGTCCACGCATATCAACAAAATCCTCGTAATCACTTTTTATTTGTTGTTCACTCTTTCTTGTCAGCCTGTTTGTGAATAACATCTTTCCCCATCCACTGACGCAACACATCAGGCACAAGAATAGATCCATCTTCTTGCTGATAATTTTCTAGAATCGCAATAATTGTGCGTCCCATGGCTAACGCTGTCCCGTTGAGTGCATGAGCCAAAACATTTTTTTTGTCGACCTTCACGCGAGTATTCAAACGTCGCATTTGAAAGTCTGTTGTGTTGGATGTAGAGGAAATTTCACGATACGTTTTCTGCGACGGCATCCACGTCTCGATGTCATAGGTTCGCGCGGAAGGACTTCCTGTATCACCTGAACACAGCTTCATCACACGATGTGGAAGATTCAATCCTTGCATGAGACGCTCTTGAATGGAGAGCAGAAATTCGTGTTCCTCGTCAGATCGCTCAGGGGTCGTAAAGGAAAACATCTCTGCTTTATCAAACTGATGCACGCGCAAAATGCCACGCGTGTCACGGCCGTAGGATCCAGCCTCGCGACGATAGCAAGGCGAGAAACCAACGTAGCGCAATGGAAGTTGATCTGCGTCCAAAATCTCGTCCATGTGCATGGGCCCGATGGCCTGTTCGGCCGTACCGATCAAGACAAGCTCGTCGTGTTTCAGGTGATAAATTTCTTCTTCGCCGCCGTGCTCGAGATAACCCATCGCACTCATGGCTTTAGTGGAGATAAGGTGTGGAGGAAGCACGGGAGTAAAACCAGCTTTGGTAGTCTCAGCAATCGCGTACTGGAGTAAAGCCAGCTCGAGCAATACGCCATCACCTTTGAGATAGGTGAAGCGTGCACCCGAGACTTTTGCTGCACGATTCATGTCGATGATGCCAAGCGACTCGCCAAGATCAAGATGATCTTTGGGTTCAAACGAAAAAGCCGTAGGTTCGCCGAAGGTGCGCATAAGCTGATTAGCTGATTCATCGCGTCCAACCGGAACGTCGTCACGTAAAAGGTTTGGATATCGGCGGAGTTCCGTTTCAAGATCAGCTTCTGTTTGTGTGAGAGAAGTTTCAAGCTGTTTGACCTGGTCCTTGAGCGCCTTGCCTTCCTTTACGAGAACCTCACGATTCTCAGCCTTAGCAATGAGCTCAGCCACTTCATTGGCACGCGTGCGCAGAGCCTGAATCTCCTCCAGAGTTGATAAACGCTTCTCTTGCAAACGTTGGGCAACAGACACATCGATGTCTTTCCAACGGTTTTTGTTATTTTGAGCCACGAACTCAGGCTCATCCACGAGGAGTTTGATATCGATCATACGCAGGTCATAATGCACGATTTAGAAAAAAATTGGAAGCTAAGCCCCCGCGGCGCGGGGGCTAAGCCTCCGTGACTCCGACCTTCCAATAGAAAAGACGAGAGGTGAACTCTCGTCCGTTGGTCTACTTGAGACCTGTGCACTTCTTGTACCGCACGATGCAGGTTATCGTCGTAACCCCCTGGGTCACAGTGAGCGTACCGGTTTGTGGCGCGCCGTCGCGGCCGTCCATTTGGACACTGGCTTTGTAAGCACCAACTGGGAGCGTGACTACGGTATCCGAAGGTGACACCGTGAACGTTCCTGCTTCTCCGACGAGCACGACGCTCGCCACGGTTTCCTCTTTCAGGATCAATCGCACTTGGGCCTTCTCTGGCGCAGGAGTCTCCTCTGCCGGCGCTTTGATGACCGCTGGCGTCGCAGCCTTCGCGACCTTCTTTTCGGTCTTGATTTGTGGCGCGACGACCACGGGGGCCTGTACAGGTTCCACCACCTCAGGCGATGTCTGCGCCGGAATTGCGGTGACCTGTGCAGGAGACTGAATCTCGGTGATAGGCTGCGCTTGAACGATCGATGGCATGGCCTCGACCTGTTTTTTTGTGTTTGTCATGAACCAGATCCCCGCGCCGGTGATGACGAGCATCACAACCGCGCCAGCCACGCCCATGAAAAACCTTCGCTTGGCCGCATCGCGCGTGACATCGAGCTCACGCTCGAACTGCGTGCCACTCTGCGTCCCTCCTCCCTCTCCCCCATGCAGACTCCCTCCCCAGGGATTTGCAACCGCTTCAGCCTTGGAGCTGATTGCAATACCTAAAGGAGGTGCATGGCGAGGTTGGGATTGCTCGCCATGGCTTGAGAGTCCCTCTCCGGAGGACATTCCGTGCCGAGGAGCCATCACGGAATTTTCTCCGTCATAGGCAGGCACGGACGACCCATGCTGCTGTGCAAGCTCTTGTGCTTCTCGGTCGCGCTCTACCTGCGGCGCAGTTCCGAGCTTCGGAGTTTCCTCCGGATTCTCAGGAAGGCTCGCGAAGGTTTCACGCAACGCACTCGCCATGGCTTGTGCATTTTCGTAGCGATCTTCTCGACGCTCCTGCGTTGCTCGCCTGATAATCACCTGCAGTTCTTCGGGTACACCATCCATCATCTCAGGATTGCGAGCGAGAATGGCATGGAACACATCCACCCACATCCGATCGGGACACTTGAGCATGACGTAGAGCGTCACTCCAACAGCGTAAATATCTGCACGACCGTCTACACTTCGTGCCCCGTCCCTCTGCTCAGGTGCCATGTAGGCGAACGTTCCAAGCGTCTCGACATCGCGAGTCAGTTGCTTCGTTCCACTTTCCATGTGTGCGATCCCGAAGTCGCCAAGCTTTGGCGTTCCGTTCTTCGTAAGAAGCACGTTCTCTGCCTTCACGTCCCTATGGATGATGGGGGAAGGATTCCCCTCTTCATCGCAATGAGTGTGTGCGGCTTCGAGTGCCTCCAAAATTGCAATCGTGACCTGAATGGCCTGACGTGGCGGCATGGCACCAAACTCGACCAGATGATCGAACAGGGTCCCGCCCTGCAGGTACTCCATAACGATGTATGGAAACCTCCGTTCAGGCGGTAGATCGCCAACCTCATCAAGGAACCTCTTCTCCACCTCATCCACTTCATACACCTCGACCAGATGCTTTCCCCGAAGCCTCGCCATCACCTTTGCCTCGTTGAAGAAGCGCCGGCGTAGAGTATTGGAGTTCAGATAGTTGGGATTGATGAGCTTGAGCGCCCGCAATCCCAACACGTCATGACGCACCAGGAGAACGGAACCCATCGCCCCACTACCCAAAACAGCTTCGACCTTGTAGCGCCTGAGTGGAGCGAGCAGTGCCCTCACTTCCTTCAGAATCTCTCTAGTAGAATCATGGGGCATTGCGAGCCGCCTCCATGGAAAGAGTGATGGAATGCTTCTCACCGAATCGGATTTGGAACCCGACGCCGAGTCCTGTGAACACGAGCGTGGTACCAGCCGCGACGATCGACGCGGTTTTAAGAGTGTTTGCGCTTGTCTGATGACCGAGCAGTTCATCATCGGACGTTCCAGGATCCTGAAACAGCGAACGCTCGTTCATGGCGACCGCGTAGAGGACTCCGCCGGTGAGAGCCGACACGCCGGCCGCGATGTACCACGGACGTGGATCCTTCAAGACCGAGCGCTTGATTCCGAGGTCGGCAGCTGTGAGTCCCAGAGGATTGTCGCTCCACTTGGGCAGCGCCTCACCGGGTTGAACGTAACGCGTCTCCATGAGCACATCACCTGATCCAAAAACCTGGATGATGACCGGAGTCGCCTTGTACCGCGCCGCATTGCGGACACCTGAGACCATGATGTAACCGCCGATGGGTGGATACACGGCCTCTGCTTCGCCGTCAGAAACATTCGCGGCCGTCTCGTAGAGAACACGCAGCGGATGATCCGCGTCCACGACATCCACAGAGAATGTGTAGCCAGGCTCCAACTTGCGCGATGCATGGAACTCTGCGATCGCCCGCGGCTCATCAGCGTTGATGTAGGCTTCCAGCGCCATGAGACGATGAAAGCCTGCAGAGGCAGCAACTGAGAGAGGTTCCTTCAGGCATGGCAGGATCTTGGTTCTGGCCAGAGTAGAGCTTGTGAGAAGCTGATCGGTTTCCATCTGAGCAAACGCCTCCTCGCCCGCGCTCTCAAGGATCGTGAGGTCGGAAAGCGTTGTGGGCGTTTCGCACACAGCCAGCGCAGTGCGCGGCATCAGCATCGACAGCGTCAAAAGAGCACTGAAAGAGACCTTGGACATCTTTCCTCCGATAGAATTCGTCGCCCTTCAAGATCAAAGAACGAGGCGGATTTGTATCACTTTCCACCTTCAGAGTCAATATAGCATGGTTTTAAAACTACCTGGTGTCTTCAAGTCTCCACTCAGAAACAGGAGTTGCCACATCGATCTGCTCGGTGGTCGGTATAATTATGATGGAGTCAGTAATACGTTTCGTGAGAGCTGTATCCAACGTAGAGTCTGTTGTGACCTGTCCTTCAAAAGTGACCTTAATCGTCATCTGCACCTCGCTCGATTTGGTTTCACGAATCGTTGCAATACTCACTGGACCAGCATCAGCCTGACGGACAAACCAACCGGTTGGTGCTTCAAAAAGCACAGGAACCTTGCTGGACATGACATATGTGGTCATGTCGATTTCCTCCTCAACGATCTCCACCTGCTCTTGTGCATCTGAATCCTCCGCGAAAAATTCCTGGTTCGCTGAAGATTGTGCACATCCAGCACCTAAAAGAATGAATGCGAGTAATAATATTGAAAATTTCATAGAAAAAATTACAAGCTCTTTAAATTACGTCGTCGCCAATCGATGATCTCGGCCGTAGCGATCGCGGCTTCTACGCCTTTGTTGAACGCGTTGTCCTGACATCTCGCTTCTAGTTGCGCCTCATTTGCAACGGGAATGACCTCCATGATGATGGGAACGCCTTCTTCCAGCATGACCTTATTAAAACCCTCGGCGC
>CAYHRJ010000046.1:0-7519 GCA_964359095.1 uncultured Gammaproteobacteria bacterium
CGACAGGTCTCGAACCTGCGGCCTCCTGGTCCCAAACCAGGCGCTCTACCTACTGAGCTACGTCCCGATGACGGCGAGACTATAACAAAGCAAGAGGATAAGCACAAGGATCGTCCTGACCACAAAACACCTGAGTTACCGTGTTTTGTGTTATGATGACCATGCAGACTATGAAGAAAATTCTCATCATCGAAAACGATCCGTTCATGCTGAAACTTTACCAGGAATATTTGAAACAGCAGTCGGTCGATTTTGATTTTGCGACGGATGGCCGCCAAGGGTTGGAGCAGGTTGCCACCTATCAACCAGATCTGATTGTGCTTGATATGGAGATGCCAAATCTGAACGGACTTGAGGCGTTACAGATTTTGAAAGACCGCGGCTGTCAGGTGCCGGTGGTGATTGTGAGTAACTTTGAGAATCCGGAATGGATTGAAAAGAGTAAGATTTTGGGGGCCAAGGAGTACTTGATCAAATCTACGTTTACTCCCGAGGCGTTGACAGCAAAAATCGTTTCGTTTCTTTGATGTGATAAGCTTCTTCTCACTATGAAAAAGAAAATTCTCATGATCGACGACGACCCGCTTATTCAACGTCTGTTTGGTGGCCGATTGGGAAATGCGGGATATGACGTGGAGTACGCCCACAACGGACAGGAGGGACGCGATCAAGCACGACGCTACCAACCTGACGCGATTCTTATGGACGTCCATATGCCAGGTGATGAAGATGGAGTCGCCACTGCCGTGCGTATGCGAGGAGAAGATCCAACGAAGTCAATTCCTATCTCCCTTCTTTCCTCCGCAGATCTTTCTTATGAGATGGAGAAGACGATCAAAGAATTGGGCGTGGAGTACATGCACAAGGGAATCGAGGAAAAAGATTTTTTGGATCGCATCAAGGCGATGGTGGGGGAGTAAGTTTGCACGCTTGTCATCCCGAGGAGTCAGACGACGAGGGATCCCATTGGAATAAGACTATTCCGGGAGATCCCTCCTCCTTTCAGTCGTCGGGATGACAACACTTAGTCTTTCGACTAGCTCTTCTCACGACCCCACCCTGGAGTACACCAGTGAACCGACCTCGATCCAAGTCATACGCCTTCATCGCACACTACGTGGAGCCGTGGAACTGGCTCCTTAACTTCCAAGTCTTCAGCTTCCTGCACCGGCGGCCTGAGCTGCGAGTCTTTCTCTTCCCACTCTATCCGCTGTGCGTGATCATGAGTGTCTTCTATCTGCTGCGGCGTCAGCCGTTTCAGGTCGTCGACTCCTATCAGGTTCGTGAAGGTCTCAGGGGCTACACCATCCTCATTAACAACTTCGCCTGGCATTTTCTCTTCCCGCGTGGGTACGAGAAAATCCGGCAGCGGATCTTGGCTGCCACGCGATACGCCCAGGATGAACTAGGAGTGGACGTGGTAGGACTGGGTGCTCTCACCAAGGCCGAGACGATCACCGAAGGCGGGGCGTGGTTGGCTGAGCAACCTGGAATTAGGATCCCCGTTGTTCACGGGGATACCTGCACGGCTTGGTTCGTGATCAGACGGATCGTGCAAGTGGCTTCGGTTCACCGTCGTACGCCCATCGTCATGATTGGTCCCACGTCCAAGGTGGGGCGCGCCGTCATGCTCTACTTGATCGAGCGTGGCTTCGTGTTCAAGGCGCTCACCAGGTCGCGCGAGCGGTTCCTGGAAATCCAGGCGGAATTGCCTGAGCATCTGCGTCGGAACTTGATCCACATCGAGGATCTCTCGCAGGCCAGCGACTGTCGCTTGTGGGTGACGGGAAAGTCTAAACCAGATGGCAGTACGCTGCTGCGACATATTCCTGCAGGTGCCACGGTGATCAACTTCTCGGTTCCGGATCCGCTCAGTGAGTGGAACTTGAGCCGGCGTCGGGACATCACGCACATCGAAGGAGGACTCGTCCAAACCCCGCAGGGTTGTGACATGCGTTTCACCATGCGGCTCACACCGCGGATGACCTACGCTTGCACGACCGGTACGATGATTCACGCCTGGGAACGCTGGCCTGAAAAAGAGGTCGGTGAGGTGGACATGGCACGTCTCATGCAGATCGCGAGTGCGAGTGACGCTCTGGAACTCGATCTGGTTCCTCTGCGCGTGTCCCAAACCGCGACGAATCCTGGTGAGGCTGTGTAAGCAGATTCTTTTCACGCCGAGGCTGTGTAAGCAGCCTCTTTTATTTTGTGCTAAAATTTTGTCATGGCCCTTTCGACGATATTCACCCTATCCTCACTTTTGCCGCTCGTAGGCGCGATCTTTGTCTACACGCTCGGTTTTTTTGTTTGGATAAAAAAAATTCGAGATCCACTCTCTATTCTCTTTTTTTGCTATTGCTTTGTCATCTCCATGTGGCTGTTTGGAACCTTCAAGTTGTTCAATGCACAAACCGATGAGCTTGCGATTTTCTGGGATCGATTTATCTACGTCGGTGTCGCCTTCATCCCGATTTTTCTCTATCACTTTGGATTGATTTATTGTCAGGTTCGATCGCAGAAGTACGTTTTGTGGTTTGGCTATCTTCTCGCGCTTATATTCTTGTCCGTCTCGCAGTCCGATTTGTTCGTCAAAGATCTCTTCCAGTACTCCTGGGGCGTGCACACGCGAGCTCAGGTTCTTCACCATCCGTTCTTGGTCTACTTTTTTTCCTATTTTATTCTCTACTTCATAAATCTGTTCCGATACTATTTTCGAGCAACCGGGGAAACAAAACAACAAGTCAAGTATTTGCTCATCGGATTTTTTGTCCTGGACGCCATCGGACCGCTTGCCTTTCTGCCTGCGTACGGCATTTCCGTGTACCCGATCATTTTCCTCTCCGCGCTCCCCTTTGTGCTCTTGGTCGCCTATGCGATGGTGAAGTACAACGCTTTGGACGCGAAGGTGCTGAGCGTGGAGGTTTTCTCGGCCATGGTGACCATTTTGTTCATGGCGGAATTTTTTCTCTCGCTTTCTTGGGAGGAGTCGTTCCTGCGATTTATTGCCCTTGCCCTTGTCGTCTTTTTTGTCATCATGCTTCTCAAAAGCGTCCATGGGGAGGTGAGCAAGCGTGAGAAAATTGAGTCTTTGAATACCGACCTGCACAAGGCAGCGAAGTCACTGGAAAAAAAGAATTACCAGCTCCAAGTCTCCCACAAACGGGAAATCGAAAAAGCCAACGAGGTGTTGAAGCTCAAAGACGAGTTTGTCTTCATCGCGGCGCATGAGCTGAAGGCTCCGGTGTTTGCTATAAAAGGATTTTTGGAGCTGGCGCAGGAGCCACTGAGAAAGCTGCCCAAGAAGGTTCGCGAATATATGGCGAACATTTTTGATGCCAGCGTACACTTGAACAAGCTCGTGAACGATTTATTGCAGGTCGCACGCGATGACGCGGGAACCATGAAAGTGGATGCCGTATCGGTAGACGTACTCCCGATTGTGGAGCGGATTCTAACGGAGCAGGAGGGCGTTGCCAAGAAGCGGAAGATTGCGTTCGTAAAGAAGATTTCGCAGCATCCTTCGGTTCTGGCAGACGAGAGCAAGATAACGGAGGTTTTGACCAACCTTGTGAACAATGCGATCAAGTACAACAAAGATGGCGGGACGCTGACGGTCACGTTCACCCCAAAGGCGCATACGCTGGAAATCGACGTGGCTGATACGGGACACGGGATTCCAAAAGACCAGCAGGCAAAAATTTTCGGGAAGTTTTTCCGCGCATCCGGGAAAGCGACGGAAGGCGTCTTGGGCACCGGACTGGGACTCTTCATTACCAAGATGCTCGTGGAAAAAATGGGCGGCGTCATTGCGTTTACGTCCGTGGAGGGAAGAGGGACGACCTTTACGGTCGTGTTGCCTCGGTCTTCGGTTTCTCAAAAGGAATAGAATAGATCCAAGGCGGCAAGGTTTGTGCTCGCGGTATCCAGGGAGGCAACCATTTGGAAATCTTGGGTGGCATTGGGAAAGCGCTCCAAGCTTTCCTGCATGAGTGACGACAGAAGTGTTTGGTCCTTCAGGAATACGGCAGCGAGGAGGCGGTTGGTATGAGCCTTGGGGTTGTCCGGGTTTAGCTCAAATGCCATTTGTGCCTGTTCGAGCGCTTCCCTTGCGTTGCCTTGTTGGATGAGAACCGACGCCATAGCCCACAGGGGTAGTGGGTTGTGCGGGTTGGAGGCGATGGCTTCTTTGAGAACCGCTTGGGCCTCTTCAAGCGCCAAGGGGCGGAAGAGATGGCTCTCAACCTGGTAGACACGGGCGAGCATCAGGGAAGCGCGTAGGTAATTTGGTGTATGGGCGAGGGTATCTTGCAAAGCGGACTTCGCCAGTTCGAGTTCCGCGCGGATGGCGTTTGGATACGGAGATTGGTTCACGCCTGCGAGGTACCAGAGCGTCGATGTTGTTTCATACGCCATGTAACTTCGGCGGTAGTGGATGCCGGCACGGGAAAGATTAACCGCCCTGTCGTAGGAGGTAAGGTGGTCATCAATCGTCGATGCTTGCACAGACGCAGACAGGCTCAAAAATCCGATGAGCGGTTGCAGGACGAAGAACCAAAGGCCAGCGGGCAGTGCAAGAGCGGCTAGGATCGACTGTGTCCGGCGCCGCGTGTGCGTAACGGGTGTGAGCCGTTCGTCGTGGCTTGCGGCGGTCGTTGTGAATTGGATGAACGCCAAGAGGACGAACCAGGAAAATAGGCTTACGACAGAATCGAATCCTGTTTGGTTTTGCAGGATGTAGGCCGCCAGCAGGGCTATGGCGCACAGCAGAACCATCTCGTTGCGGCGTTCAGACGAGGGTTGTCTCCAAAGGGCGACGACGGCGGCGAGGAAGATGGCCATGTACGCGAGCAGACCGACGAGTCCGCTCCCGACGGCTGTATCTAAAAAGATGTTATGTGTCCGATCGGCCCAGTTTCCAACTCCGCACGCCTCGGATCCAAGACAGGGATTAAAATAGGTGAGTGAGACGACCGAAAAATTTTCCGGTCCCCAGCCAAGCCATGGCCGTTCCTTGATTCCCTGCCACGCCATGTCCCACAAGATGAAACGGGTAGTACCTCCGACCTCGACGAATTGTTTTTGGACAAAACTTTCCGGAGCCGCCATGGTTACCATGACCCACGCGCCTCCGGCGATGAGGAGCGTCAAGAGCCCCCATCCCGTCCGGCGGCTCCAAATGGTTGTCCCCAGGCGGATGAGGGCGAGTGCGCCAAGCAAGATCGCACCGCCGACCAGGGAGAGTTGGGCAGCATGGGCGTCTGTGGCAAAGAGGGTCATGAGGAAGAACACGCCGCCCGTTACCCCAAGTGCTCGTAGAGGCTGGGTTGACGCGTGATCTACTACCAGTACGGCGGCGAACCCGATCAGAAAGAGGAGGTACGTCCCCAGGGACGTTGAGTTGCCAAGCGTCGAGCCACCATTGGCTTCGGCGGTGAGCGCGGGAAAAAGCGGAACGAAGAAGAGAAACGAGACCACGATGCCTGCCAGAACATGGAGCGCGAAGAATTTTCGCCAGTGCGCGGGAGTGGGAAAGAAGATGATCATGGCAGAAAAAAGCGCGAGCAGGTGTCCGAGCAGAAATACGCCGGTCATGCGTCCGGGCTGCGACCAGAGGCTTGTCCAGACATCCACACCCATCACCGCAGCGAGGAGTTGGAGAACGACGAACAGGCAGAGGGTAAAGCCGATGGGGTTACGGATGGTTCTCGCGCTTGCGCCGCCCTGCGTCCAGACCAGAAGTACGAAGAGACATTCAGCAAGCAGGAACAGGAAAAAGGTTTTCGGAGCCGTGTAATAGTGAAAGATGGGCCGGTACATGACAAGCGGCGTCAGGGCGGTGAGATAGAGTAAGAGACGGCCGGTACGAGGGAGAGAGATGATCATAAAGAGACGTTGCATGGACATACTGTTTGGATCATTGGGGAACGACGTGTAAAATAAGGATGAACTTTGGTTTCTTCATGAGGTTTTGCAGACGCATTCACGCACGCAGATTTTTCATCGTCACTTACGTGGCGTTTTTGGCGCTGTTGTTGCCGATGTCTGTCCTGGCGATCGGTTTGTCTCCGCCGGAGGTGGCGATCGAGTATCTTCCCGTTGGCACGTCCTACACGGTGAGCGCCACGATCTCCCGCGCTCCGGAAGAGCTGTCCGGGGATCTTTTAATCACCGTACAACCGCGCAAGAGTGCCGCCAGTTTTTTTCATGGTGAATCCAACTTTACCATTCCAGACGGGACGCGCGAAATGACGTACCTGTATAACATCATTCCCGAGTACGCGACGCAGGCCGCCCAAGAGCTGTATGTCACGTTTTTGCTCCAACCGGCCGCAACCATTGGTGGCGGCGTGTCGGTGATCACTGGAGCGACGCAGGTCGTGCGGTTTTCAACGGACGTCGGTTCTGTTCCGGGAGCGCCCACGCAGGTCAGCGCCCAGGGTGCGAACGCTCAGACGGAAATTTCTTTTTCCGCCCCGCAAAGCAATGGTGGGCGGACTGTTACCTCATACACGGTTACTTGTACGCCTTCCGCAGGCGGCGCGTCGATGTCCGCGTCCGCCGCCTCTAGCCCTGTGACGGTAACAGGCCTGACAAACGGGACGGCGTATTCCTGTTCCGTCACGGCGACGAATGCGATCGGAACTGGATTGGCTTCCGACTCGGTGACGGTCACACCCGCCGCCACAAGCGTAGGAGGAGGTGTGTCCCGACGATCGAGCGAGGTTGACACGGAAGAAGAGGACGACACGCAGGAAGCGCCTGCGGATACCACCCCGTCGGATGACGCGCAGCAAGACACGGATGATTCCTCGACAACGCAGACAGCGCCTCAAACAGATCAAGAAGAACACGTTGACGCATCCGAAGAATCATTGCTTGATTGGTTGCTCGATTTAGTTACACCTTCGCAAGAAGGAGACACAACAACAGTGACTGAACGGGAGAGTTTGTCCTTCGACCAGGGCGAGTCTGGCCAGGACACGTTTGCGGATACCGACTCGTCTGATTCGTCAGAGTGTTTGGCAGCTCTCATGCTGGAAGTCCAGTCATCCACACACCCGTCGACCGAGCAGTATTATCGTGGAGAATTCATTTCTTTTTCTTGGGGACAACCAGGACCAGGTGACGCCACCGTCTATCGGTTTGTTCTCAATCAACAGGAACAGACAACGGCCTCGGATCTCGTTTTTGAGACTCAAACCCCTTCCATTACCTATGAGATGCTTTCAGATGGGGTATACTATTTCCACATTGCGGACACCTCCAGTGATGATTGCGAGATTGTCACTCGAAGATTCATGGTTGATAACACGCCGCCCACCATCGCTCTGGACGTGATTAATTACCCCCCTTGGTTTTTCCTATTCTCATCCAGTCGTTCCATACGTTTGGATGTGAACGATGCATTGGCTGGTGTATCGCAAGTGAAGGCAAACCTCAGCGACAGGGTACTGGAAGTTCGCAATTCCCAAGTCTCTTTGCGCGGACTGGATTTTGGAGATCATGTGTTGACCGT
>CAYHRJ010000047.1:0-7495 GCA_964359095.1 uncultured Gammaproteobacteria bacterium
CTTTCGAGCCTGTACAAGGTGAATCTCTACTCACATTTCACGTCTTTTTGTCGATATTGTCAAGGTCAACTTTCACTAATTTTTGTCAACCTCATCCTTTTTGCTCTAAATACGGAGGCTAAGCCCCCGCGCCGCGGAGGCTAAGCCCCCGCAGAATCGACAAAAATGAGAAAAAGTGGGTAAGGTGGGGATAGCTGGTTGACAAAACTTATGCGAGCTGTACCCGCCGAATGCGGAGGACATATGAGGAAAATTCTGATCCTTACAAATAAAGAAGACATTCACGCCGATCTGGTGCTTCGGGAACTTAAGCGGCGAGGCCGGGCTGTAATTCGACTTCATCCGGATGAATTTCCGAACCGCATCACGATGACCTACAAGAACGGTGTCGTTCAAGTGGTCATTCCAGACTCGAAAATTTCCTTTAGCACGGACGAGGTTGGATCGGTTTGGTATCGGAGACCGCGACCTCCTGCAATCGATCCAAACATCGCTAACCAAGCCGCGCGCAACTTCGCGGCCACAGAATCCTCGCACTTCGTGGAAAACGTCTATGGCTGTCTCGAACATGCGAAATGGGTCAATCCTTACTACGCTGGGCGCAGGGCGAGGAATAAGCTGCTGCAGATGGAGGTCGGCAAGAGGCATGGTCTCATTTTCCCGAGAACGATTGTATCTAACGATCCAGAAGAAATGCGCGCCTTTTTCGAATCCTGTGCCGGTGAAGTCGTCTACAAGAGTGTTCGCGTTGGCCTTCTTCATGACACGGACGGTTCGTCTCGTCTGATCTTCACAACGAGATTGACGCTCGAGGATATTGCACTCCTGAGAGGTCTCAGGAGTGCAATATGTATCTGGCCTTACGCAGTCACCCTTTTGTATGCAGATGAATAGAAATCAGTTATTTCCGCCAAACCTCGTGGGTAAGGTGTGGATAGATGCACTTTGAAGTGTTACTGTGGAGGCAAGTCGTTCTGCGTCTTTCTGGAGGCGAGCAACAGCGTATGGCGATTGGTCGGACGCTGGTTCACAGCCCGAAGATTTTGATCGCCGATGAGGAGATTTTTAGAGTGTGATTTTGGATCAACCTATGCTTGTGCATGTTTACAATACTCTGACGAGACGAGTGGAACCCATCGAAAAACCAGAGGATAGAGAGTTAACAATTTACAGTTGTGGTCCAACCGTCTACAACTATGTCCACCTTGGGAATCTTCGGGCATATGTTTTTTTGGATTTCTTCAAAAAATATCTTACGTATCGTGGATACAAAATCAACCATGTCATGAATATCACGGACGTAGATGATAAAACGATCAAAGGGTCGATCCAAAAAGGAGAATCATTACAGACGTATACCGATACATATACAAAATTTTTTCTGGAAGATCTTGATGCGCTCGGGATTGAACGACCGACAGTGATGCCACGCGCATCGAAGCACGTACAGACCATGGTTCAGCTTATCAAAACGTTGCTCGATAATGGACATGCCTATCGGTCAGGCGACTCCATTTATTTCGATATCTCCAAGTCAAAAAATTATGGGGATCTGGCGCTTCTGGATCGTGTGCAGTTAAAACAGAATGCCGACCAGCGCCTTATCAGTAGAGATGAATACGAAAAAACAGAAGTGAACGACTTCGTCCTTTGGAAAGGCTGGAAGGAAGAGGATGGAGATGTGTATTGGGACACGGAAATAGGGAAAGGACGTCCGGGATGGCACATTGAGTGTTCTGCCATGTCCATGGAATATCTCGGCCATACGATCGACATCCACATGGGCGGTGTTGATCTCATTTTTCCGCATCACACGAATGAAATCGCGCAATCGGAAGCTGTGACGGGTGAACCGTTTGTAAAAATCTGGTTGCACAATGAACATCTGTTGGTTGGCGGGAAGAAAATGAGCAAGTCGTTAAACAACTTCTATACCTTGAGAGAGGTCACGGCGAAGGGGTACCACCCTCTCGCCCTGCGGCTTGCCTTGCTAAAAACGCATTACCAGCACGTGCTCGATTTTGAATTCACGAGGCTCGACGAAGCGAGCACCATCATTAATAAGATGGTTTGGTTCATGTTGGATCTCTCACTCGCTCAGGGCACGAAAATTGTGCCCAATATCTCGGACATTATCTCGGAAAGCAAAGAATCAATGACCAAGGCTATGGATAACAATCTCAACGTCAGTGGATTGTTCGAGTCCTTGTCGGATTTTACGATGCGCATTCAAAAGGAGATAAAAAACATTACAGCCGAACAGGCGAAAGAAATATTGGGACATATCCTGGAAGTAGATTCTTTCATTGGTGTTTTTCAAAAGGCATTCAAGCTACACGAACGGAAGGCCACTGAAGTTTTGGCGCAACCGGACACGAGCGCCCTCATTGAAGATCGCCAAAGAGCCCGAATGGAGGAGGATTACGGCAGATCGGATCAGCTACGTGATGCCTTAGCCCAGAAGGGACTTATGATTAAAGATATGTCAGATATGACCTATATGGTCTACTATCTGAATTTCATGAAAGATTGACGTAAAATCTCTTCTCGACTAACCTCAGTCTAGAACCTTCACAACGAGAAAGGGAGCTGAGACATGCATAAAATCGATCGTTTGCATCTCAATATCACAAACGCGTGCAATCTGAAGTGCGCGTACTGCTTCGTCACACAACGACGTAGCGGCAATGCGCCGGACTTTCTCCGCATCGACACGATCAAGCGAATCATCGGATCCGCCCGCCACGTTGGCGTTCGACGTTTCTCGATTTCGGGTGGCGAGCCGCTCACACATCCGCATTTTCGACAGATCATCGAAGCGTGTGGGTCGGACGCGCGGGTCACGCTGTTCACGAACTTGGTTAAGTATGACACCCAGATGTTCGATGATCTTCTTCGACAAGGGAGAATCAAACACCTGATCGTCTCCCTGGATGGATTGGATACCCACGCAAGGCTCCGGCCTCCGAGCCATGCCGAGTCCATCATCGCCGCGATCCAGAGGTGTATGGAAATTGCCCCTCAACTCAAGGTGACGATCAATACGGTATTGACGACCTTGAATCTGGCGGAGCTCGACGCGCTTGCCGACCGCCTCGCTCAGCTTGGAGTCAACACCTGGAGACTCGACCTGCCGATGAAGTCATTGTCGTCAGAGCTGTATCCGACATTCGAGGAAGTTGCTCGGGCGACGGCACGACTCATCACGAAACGGTATACGAACGCGTCATTCGCGAAAATCGAGTTGCTTGCGTTCCGAGCTTACAAGAGTCCGCTCGAGGAGATTTCGCTCGAGGACGCGATCAACGCATCGGACGGGGATTCCCATCCATGTGCGTACAACGATGGTCAGATTACGATCAACGCCGACGGGAGGGCAACTCTCTGCACGCCGCTGACCATCAACATGTGTGACGTGGCTGAAATGGATTTTTCCGAAATTGCGGACAGCGTTTCGAAGCATCCGTTCTTTCGCATCAAGCAATCGGATGTTGACCACTGCACGAAGTGTCGCTACTACGGACTCTGTGCCGGTGGTTGCAGGGCGGATGCCCTCGAATGGACGGGGAGTTACATCAACCCTGATCCAGTAGCCTGTTCACTCATGCCTGCTGTTGAGAAGCACGTTCTTCCTGCGCTGTCGGACAAACTGCGCCGCGTCTACTCGGCTCTCATCAATTCCACGGGTGAGCAACCAAAATACTCGTTCGTTTCCCAAAAGGAAATGATTCAAGTCCACCCTAACCAAAAAGGAGGTAAGCCATGCTGAAAGGCCACTGTTGCGATCCGGGCGGGTAACCAACCCCATCGAACGACGCAACTCTCGGAGAGCTACTCTCCCAGAACAACGCCATGATCGACTCTTCAGATCATGGCGTTTTTATTCACGCAGCGCGTTTTGGGACACATGCATCGTATCGCTCACGAAGACGTTTTTCATAATCCTCAAAAGGCTCCATGCCGAGCGTTGCGCGGCGGTCGGCAAGACCTTCTAGGTCTTCAATCGGTCGTGGTTGAAATGTTTTGGTATCGTTATCGAGAAAAAACTGTGTCCCATACAGCTGCGGTCGCCCCTCGCTGACGCGTATCCGATCCTCAAGGTAGCCTATTTCCCGTGGCTGGATTTCTTCTTTAGGTTCTCTTAGCAAAAGGGCAAGGCATTGTTTTTGGAAGGCTACATGATGGTCAGCATGTTGAACCAGTAGCCAGGCCATATGTGCTGCCTCCTGTCCGACCTTCACGATGTTCGGCCAGCCGATTTTCGCAACGATCACCTTCATACGTTTCGTATTGTGCCAGTCAACGCTAATATCCCATTTGTTCGGGTTATGAGCAGCTGTCTCGCGCATCTCCTGGTCAACGCGAGCCATCTCAATAATTTCTTTTGCGATATCAGGATATTTCATAGCGATTTTTCATTTAACCGACAGTCGTCTCGTTTAACAGAAATCGTGGGTAAGGTGTGGATCGTTCCGCCTTTCGGAGCTTAGCACCGAATTTTTCGGTCTTGTGCTATCTGTTGACAAAAACGCGAAAATATGGTTTATTATGTCGTCGCAATCTCGCGACACAGGAGGAATACCATGAGCATTTCGTCTTTCGCTTCGCTCGATAGTAAGCTGGAGCGTCTGGTCGCCAACCACCCGATGGTGTCAGTACAAGAAGGATTCTGCGACAGGATTCGGCATGGAGACATCCGCCTCCAGTACAAGGCGCGTCACGGCTGCACAGCCATTTTTTCAGTCACCATGGTTGACGGCAGCCCCATGCGGGTTCTGACGATCGACCCGAGTGCCTTCGCAAGCGCACTCAAGTCGGACGCCTGGTGGACCCTGGTCATCTTTCACGAGTCCGTGCATGAGTGTCAGTACCGCAAGGGTGAACGCGATCCGCAGACCTTCGATCCGACGTATCGACCGCGGGATCGGACCGAATGGGCGCATTTTGCCGAAGAAAAATGGTACGCCGAGCGTGAGGCGTACCAGAAGGAGTGTTGGCTCGCACAGCGTATGGGTGCGCAGCACGAACTTGGTGGTCTGTGTGAGCTTGCAGGAACCCATCGGTTCGACCGCCAGCTCGCTCGCTTGCTGGCAGCCAACGAGACGAATCCCATCGTCCGTCGAACGTTCTCCCGCCTGGCGACATCAACGCAAGCCTAGTCGTCATCCGAAGGATTTACTCCTTCGGTTTTTCGTTCTCCAGGCACAGGGCGTTCATGCAGGAACAGGGGGTTCGTGAACGGGACATCGATCTCGATGCGATGTCCGAAGCGGCCTTTGCGCTTCGCCAGTTTTTTTTCTGATCGTTCGAGCTCCTCAGGAGTGAGGGGCGCGTAGATCTCCAGATCTTCGTTTGCCGTCGGTTGTTTGCGGTGCATGCTTACCTCTTTATTCACATCTCCATCACATCATCTTTTTTATTGATCGTCAACCCATCTGTGTGGATAATGTGCCGTTGACTTCAGCAATCCCAGTCTTTTCCAATCCTAGAATGAGCCCAAATGATGGGCACATCATGGTCTGAAGGATTTGAATAAATTGGGCTTTGCTTTTTGAATCATCGTAGCACATTCAAGGTCACTCATCGTGGAGGCGATGATGTCCAGATCATTGAAGGTGATGTTTGCTTTCAGGTAAGACACAGCCTCAGGAAGACTTCTAAAACGCTCGTAGGGAGTTTCATAGGTATCGTACACCTTTGAAATTTTTCCTCGAAGATCTATTTTTTCCGTTGCGTAACCAGATGGTCGATGAAAGTTTATCTACCTGTTGAAGTGTGTTTGGTAAAATTGGTTGATGGCCATCGCGTGATGTCGTGGGATATGCGTGTGCCCCATATGCTTGCGGATGACGCTTCCGTTTTTCCCTTCGACAAGCGCGTTGTCGTTGGACTTGCGTGGACGAGCCGCAGGTTGTAGAGGTGAGAGACAGACAGGTCTTTGAGACGCACAAACCGTTCATCGTGGAACAGATCGTACGCGCGTTGAAACAACTTCTTGGTGGCAGGACCTGAGAGTCTCCCATGCGCTTCATCCATCTCTATGAGGCGTGCGACGTCACTTGTTGTGTAGGTCGTTGGAAACGTGGAGCGTGTAGGACTGGAAGTCACCAGGACATATCTGGTCTGTTTCTTTTTGCGAATGAGTCGTGTCACTTGTGCATCGGAGTAACTCGTCACCTTCATGATGAACTTGCGCACCGTCATCTTGTCTTTCTTGCGTAGCGTGAAGTAAAAGAACCTCACAAGCAACTCATCGATCCACTGATATTTTTCTTTTCTCGTGGCTCCGGAAAATACGACGAGGTGGCTCCCACGCGTGAACCCTTCCAGCTGTCCTAGCGTTACAAGGTTCTTATCACTCATACGAATGGTCATAGACCCATCAGTATGATGTACCTGTGGACTCTTTCCACCGACCACCTATTTGGGGATCATTCTGCGTTGGAATGAGAAACCTATTTGGGGATCATCTTGCATTGGATAAGACTAGTATTTGACCCTCATCAAAACAACTGCTAAGTTGAATTTGGAAAGAGGTTTCATCTGACCAAAGGGCGCAACCGCGCCTAACTACAAAACGAGGTACTCGTGGAATCAAACGAAGAGGCCATCCGTCTAAATGGCCAGTTCGCGTGGCTTGAAGAGTTGACGGGCATCCCCATCGGTGGCGCTCTTCTGGATCTGTTCGCACAGGCCATGGAGTAGCGCTTTTTTATATGACAATAACAAATCAGTTAATGAACGCGTATTCACAAGCGGCATGGGCCATGAAACCCCGTCAGGGAATACGAAAATTGAACACCATTCGTGCCGTCACAAGAGAGGAAAAGGAACTCAAGTGGTGTTATCTTGGTTTTATGTATGACCACTTGGCGAATCCACACTGGCCGGGCATTCGAAGAGAGATGGAAGCCGCCGCACGGCATGCGTATCGCCAAGCCCTACGATTGAACCCAGACTGTACAACCGCAATGATTGGGTTAGGGCGCATACTCGTTAACCGAGAGGACGTCCGCGCCTTAAAATGGTATCGAAAGGCCTTTCAGGTTGATCCAGGGGCACCGAAGGTCGAATTTTCTCTTGCGTACGCCTGCTCACGGTTGGGACAATGGAAGGAGGCGATGGACAGATTCAAGCGACTGCGCCGACACAAGGCTTTGGGGTTTGCTTGTGTATTCAATCTTGCCCAACTTCATGCCCGGCGAGGAAAAAAGAAACGTGCGCAGCACTACGCCAAGATTGCCCTGAAGCTTTTCCCGTCTTTGCCAAAACAAGAAAGGAAAAGCAAGGGGGGAATCGCTTTTAAGGCTGCGATCACAGACTTGGCTCATTTAAGAGAACAGAGATCGATTTAAAATGGGACAGGATGGGTCTTTGTCAATGAGGGTCAAGGCTTTAACCTTCACTTTCGATCTTTTTCAAGCCAATAAGTGGGTAAGGTGGGGATAAAGAGCTGTATGAGTCGTGGATCTGTCTTTGTGTGTGCTAAGTTATG
>CAYHRJ010000048.1:0-7451 GCA_964359095.1 uncultured Gammaproteobacteria bacterium
CGGATCCGTTTACAACGTCCAATGCCATGACGATTAGCGCGGACGGCTTAACGACCGGTTTTGGATTGCAAGTGGAACGCGCAGATGGCGCGACAGATTTTGACGGCGCAAGTCCAGGCGCGCTCGTTTACATTAACCAGGCAAACGACAACGGAACATCAGACGGCGAAGCGCTCATGGTGCGTAATTTGGGAGGTGGAACATCTGTCGGCCTGTATGTTCTTCAAAATGGTGTTGATGCGCCAACGGCGAATAACGTGTCGCAACAGGCTATGGTTGTTGATGTGAACGAAGCCGCTGGCGATGTTCCAGGGACAGATGAAGATGTTTTTATTATCCGCTCGGACGCGGACGGCACGCCTGACACAGAGTTTAAGGTTCAGCTTGACGGGGACATAGCCTATGACGGCACAGCGAGTTCGCCTGCGTCTGACTTGGCTGAAGTATATCCTTCAAATGAAACGCTAGAGGCAGGTGATGTAGTTGTACTTGATAGGAAGGCTCCAGGGAAAATTAAAAAGAGTTCGATCAGTTATGAAGGTAGTTTGTTCGGCGCGATCTCCACAAAGCCGGCTCTTAGAATGGGAAGCGATATTGTCGGGTATGACGTTGCGCTCACAGGACGTGTGCCGTTGAAAGTTTCGGCGCAGAACGGTGCGATAGCTGTTGGAGATTCACTTACGAGTTCTTCAACGCCGGGCTATGCCATGAAAGCAACTGAGCTTGGGATGATTGTTGGACGCGCGCTTGAGGCGCATGCCACTGGCCTTGGCGTGATTTCAGCGTTTGTGGATGCGCAATGGTACGCGGGGAATATCCTCACGACAAACGGAACGTCCACGATCGCGACCGACAATGTCGTTGTCGCTTCGCTTAAAATGGCAACGGCGCATGAGCTAACGTTTGATTCCTACGGACTTTCGTTGCGAGGATCAGCGTGGAGTGGATCAGAGGCGCAAGCAGTGGAGATGATGCTGAAGAACGTAGTTGAGAGTGAAGATGAATACCGATTAAGTGTCCGCAATACAAGTGAAACAGAAGTCGCCTACATCACACAAACAGGAACGATGAAGATTGCAGGTGACATGGTGATCGGCGGAAATCTGTTTCCGTCTGATCGTGGAGTTTCTCAAACAGAAAAGTATATTTACTACGATGGCTCAGGAGGAGCCGCGGGAGACTTCATGCGAACAAACGCAAAAGGCTGGTCAACGGGGTCATATGATTTTGCCGAGATGTTTCCATCGACTGAGACACTTCAGGCTGGTGAGATCGTGGTGTTCTCAGGCACAGGCCACGAGGTCCAGCGCGCAACAGGTATAGAAGGTGAACAACTGGCAGGTATCGTTTCCACACGCCCAGGATTTTTGGCTGGTGAAAATATTGATGGTTCCTATCCGATCGCGCTTGCTGGTCGTGTGCCAACACGCATTAGCGCTGAAAATGGCACGATCGCTGTTGGCGATCCTCTCACTTCCAGCACAACCATTGGGGTTGCTGTGAAAGCGACCAAGCCTGGACAAATTGTCGGCTATGCACTAGAAGCCTACAACGGAACAGAATCTGACAACCTCATTCTGGTTTATGTGAACATCGGTTACTGGCAGGGCGAGGAAACAGCGCCTGTTGTGACTGTTCAAAATATAGCCTCTGAAGTTTCGAGCAACACAAATTTTTCCGCGCTCAACATGACTGGAAATATTTCCATGAATTCCTATGACGTGAACGGGATCGGCAAACTTACTGGCATGGGAGATTCCTGGTCACTTACTTCTGATGGAACGCTCATAACATCAGGACTTTTGAGGACAGTGATCGATTCTTACCAAAACGAGAAAGTCGAGACAGTTGCGGTGACTTCGCCAGAGGTGATGATCACACTAACCGGGACAGCCATTCTTGAAAATGACCAACTAGAAATTCGCTTTGAAGATGTCATCCCCGAATACAACGACGTCATCTCAGCGATCGCTCCGATCAGAGTCTTCGTGACTCCACATGGCCCTGTATTGCTGTATGTGTCCGAGTCTGATCAAAATCACTTCATTGTTACGCGATTCCAAGGTGATTTGGACGTTGAATTTGATTGGATGGTGAGTGCGTATCGAAAGGGATTTGAACCGGAGGTGGAGGTGGTCGAAGAGACAGCATCGGTGGTAGACCCAGGCTTCAGCCTGGGTGCGACCGAGACCGTTGTTTCAGAAGAAGTGACCACAGAAGACACTGCATCTCCGGTGAGTCCGGATGAAACCCTTGTTGATCAAGCGATTGAATCTGATGGCGGCGCAACAGCCGAGCCCGAGACACAATCACCATGATCACGCACCCATTCGTTCTTTCCGATCCTTTGACGGGCCTTTCTGTTCTTCTTTCCTGTAGCCCAAGGCTTTCCTGCCCGCCGTAGCTTTCTTGTCCGCCATAGCCTTGGCGACGGCGGAAGCGACGGTGGGAGCCTGGGTGAAGTAAGCAGGAGAATAGTGTAGGCCCGGATGGAATGGCCATGCTTGGCTCCATTGCAACGCAACGCGCAAGGGAACAACTGAAGAGGCCCCACTCGGCCACAAAATTTAAAAGCAAAAAGCGCGCGAACCCCACACGTGCGCTTTTTGCGTTATAATGTTTTCACTATGCAACTCACTGGAGGACTCGCTAGCCACTTGCGCTCTGCTTCACGAGGATTGATCTACGCACTCGTTTTTTTGATTCCACTCACCGTGCTGCCATATACGATTGATCCGTTGGAGATAAACAAGCAGACGTTACTTGTTCTACTTACCTTGTGCGCAACGCTTTTGTGGCTTGCTTCCATGCTCGTGGAAAAAAAAGTGAGGTTCAAGCGTGGACTCATGAATCTGATTCCGCTTCTGTATGTCGCGGCTTTTGTTGTTCCAGCTCTTACTTCTACTGCGCCGTATTTTTCCTGGATCGGAGCTCACCGTCAGGAGTACACGTCCGTAGCAACTGCGGTTGCTCTGGGACTGCTCATCTATTCTATCGGCAACACGTTTGTAGATCGGAAAAGTCATCAACTCATGCACGGTGTCTTGGTCGTCTCAACAGCACTGACTGTGACGGCGAGTCTTGTGGCCATGTTCGGTCTTCCTATTTTTGGATCGCTTACGAGCGTTCTTGCTTTCAATACCGTCGGAACTCTCACAAGCTTCACGACCTTTCTTGTGGTCGTCACGTCGTTTTTTCTTGCTTCTTTGATTTCTCATAAAGAGGGAGACTCGATTCTGAACGATCATGTGTTTGGGGTTATTGAGCGTTGTCTGATTGTGTTTCTTGCGTGCTCAACTTTCTTTTTTCTTTTGGTTGTTGACAGTGGATCTCTCTGGCTCCTATTCGTGTTCTCGGTCATGAGTCTGTTCCTCTTTGTTTTTTTTCGTGCACAAGATTTTCCAAGTCGTGCACGATTGATTTTTCCGGTTGTGCTTCTTGTCTGTGCTATCCCGTTTTGGTTTTGGCTTCCAGGATTTCACTTCACGCAGATTCCATTGGAAGTAACACTCAACAGCGAAAGCTCCCTCAATATTGCAGAGAAGACATTGCAGGTCTATTCAAGCAATACAGGTTCAGGACCTGGTACGTATCTGTTTGACTTTACTCAGTTTCACGATGCACGTTTGAACGAGACAGATTTTTGGGACACGCGTTTTGATCGAGCTTCCTCTTTTGCCCTGACACTGCTACCAACCTTAGGGGTTCTAGGTGTGACATTGCTGTCGTTGTTTGTCCTCTTTTTGTTTGTGCGCGCCATTCATCAAGTGCTCAGACCTCGATTACGAGAAGAGTGGCTAGAAAGTTTCGCGCATCTGACGCCATGGATGATACTTGTTATCTCGGCCTTTCTCGTTTCTTGGAATATGACGCTCATTGTGAGTTTCGGGATTTTCTCAGGACTGCTCATTTCACAGGTCATGCACCGTGAAGCAAGTCGATCGTTTGATCGCTCTGCTGGCGCGGCGCTCTTGTGTTCATTTTTCTTTTTATTCCTTGCGCTTGTTCTTTTTGTTGGCGTTTTTTTGACAACAGAGCGTTATGCCGCTGAGATCGCGTTTGGGAAAGCTGTGCAACTTGATCGTGAAGGAGGCGACTTGCAGGAAGTGGTCACACAACTTGATCGAGCAACCACACTCAACAAATATCACGACACCTACTATCGCAATCTTGCCGAGGCATTGTTACTTCGCATAGATGAGGAACTCTCTGGTGTGAGCTCGATCGATACTCTGACACCAGAATCTGCTCAGTATGTTCAAGCATTGATTGCGGCAAGTGTGAATGCAGCCATAAGAGCAACAGAGCTTTCACCATTCAATATTTTGAACTGGCTTACTCAAGGTATGGTGTATCGTGAGTTAGTCCCGGTCATGGGAACAGCAGCTGACTTTGCCATAGCAAGTTATACAAAAGCAACAGAACTCGAGAGTGTGAATCCTTTTAACTGGACCGAGCTTGGGAAAACGTATCTCGTTGCCGCTGAAGCAGTACGTCCACTTACACTTGCACAAGATGAGACGGTTGCCATACAGTCACAGTCCACTCTCGCTACACATCTTACGAATGCAGAAACAGCATTTGGAAAAGCTGTCGCGCTTAAACCAAACTACGCTCCGGCACATTTTCAGTTGGCGCTTACCTATGTGGCTGAAGGACGATTGGATGATGCTATTTCCAAAATGGAAAGCGTTGCCCTTTATAATCCGTTGGACGTGGGCGTTCAGTTTCAGTTAGGTGTTTTGTATTTACGTGGCGGCGACTCCGCGCAGGCGCAAACGGCATTTGAGAAAACGATTTTGCTTTCACCGGAGTACAGCAACGCGCACTGGTTTTTGTCGTCCATCTATGAGTCCCAGGGTGATCTGGCGCGCGCCGTACAAGAAGTGGAGACCGTTCTTCAGTTAAATCCTGGAAACGATTTGGTTGAGGCGCGACTCCAGAAGTTGCTCGCAGGCCAGGTGAGTGAACAGGTTCCAGAGGCGATAGAATGATGTTATGTCTAGTATTGAGACAAAGAAGAAGGACTATAAAGGTGTTTGTCGGATTGACTATTTTTGTGCGGACGTGTTTAATGAGCTTCGAATCTTTTCAGAAATGGTTGGGAGTGCCATTAGATGAGCCTGACTTTTCTCTGGCCGTCGGGCCGCTCAAGTTCCCACATGATTCTTATGGGCCGTTAGCTCAGTTGGTAGAGCGTCTGGCTGGCAGTCAGAAGGTCGTCGGTTCGAGACCGTCACGGTCCACCAAAACATGACCAGGTTTCTGGCCGTGTTTTGATTTTGGCGGACTCACTTCCTCAATATATCGACAGAAAATCAAAAATCCTATGCTTTTACATTTTGATTAAAAAATGGTAATCTTTCGGATGTTCTGGTTGGTGGCAGACCAGACAATCTCAATCTTTGCCACACTGGAGAGTGCATGCAACCCGACACAGATGACGCGACCATCAACGAGGAGCCCGGCGAAGGCGGCGGCGAGGAAGGCGGCGAGGAAGCCGCGCAGGAAGAAGCCGCGCAGGAAGAAGCCGCGCTCGCCGCGGACGAGGGAGCCGAAGCCCCCGCGCAGGAAGAAGCCGCGCAGGAAGAAGCCGCGCAGGAAGAAGCCGCGCCCGCCGCGGACGAGGGAGCCGAAGCCCCCGCGCAGGACGAGGCCCCGCCGGCCGACGAGAGTGTCGAAGTCCCGGCCGACGAGGAGGGCCAGGGCTAGGAGTACGTCACCCAGCGCACAACCCGATTCCCCATGGCGAGCTCGCTCGCATCACCAGCACTTGCTGGACGCACCCCCGAAACTTCGTCCCTTGGAGTCTCGGGGTATTTACTTTTTTGGCTAAATCGGTTAGTCCGGCTCGGCTCGACGAAGATCGATTGGAAAGAGATGATCAAGCTCATCTCGTACGCAGACGGTCTCTCAATTCCGGGCGGAGTGATCGCCGGGCTCGGCGACATGGACGAGACGGGTCACCTGGAGGTGAAGGTCGGCTACCTCCCCGCGAGCCCGATCAACGACTGGCTCAATGCCGCGCTGGTCGTCCAGCTCACCGTGGCCATCGAGGAGGTGCGCACGGATGACTTGCGCGACGTCATCGCGAAGTTCGAGGATCAGCGGAGCTGGTACGAGAGGGCCAGCGCCCGCCTCAAGAGCCTCTTTGGCCTCTAGTCGCCGACTACGTCACCCACGAACAGCCCAACAAGGCTGCTTTTAATTTTCCCTATTTCTCGCTATACTCGCCCACGATATGTTGCAAGTCGGAATCGTGGGACTTCCCAACGTTGGCAAGTCCACCCTGTTCAAGACGCTCACAAAAAAGCAGGTCGACTGCGCGAATTTTCCGTTTTGTACCATCGAGCCAAACGTGGGCGTGGTGGAAGTGCCCGACGAGCGGATTGATGTTCTCGCAAAGATGTCGAACTCGCAGAAAGTGATTCGAACCGCGATTGAGTTTGTTGATATCGCCGGGCTTGTGAAAGGCGCACACAAAGGGGAAGGACTCGGTAACAAATTCCTCGCCAACATCCGCGAGGTCGACATGATCGTGCACGTGGTGCGCGCGTTTGAGGACGGGAACGTCGTGCACGTTGAGGGCAACATCGACCCGGCTCGCGCCGTCGAGACGATCGAAATCGAACTTGCGATGGCCGATATTGGCACGGTCGAGAAACGACTCGACGGCGTGCGGGGGAAAATGAAGTCGGGAAAAACAAAAGAGCTCGAACTGGAGGAGTCGGTTCTTGCCAAGTGGTTCGCCGTGCTCGAGCAGGGGAAGATGGCGAGCTCGGTTGAGCTGACGGACGAGGAACGTGCGGTGGTGCATGACGTGAGCCTGCTCACGAACAAACCGATCCTCTACGTCGTGAACGTTGCCGAAGGACAAACGGATATACCCCACCTGATTAAGGGGGGGCAAGGGGAGGTCGTGCTCCCGATCTCTGTCAAGCTGGAATCCGAGATCGTCGATATGTCGCCAGAGGATCAGAAGATGTTTCTCGATGAACTCGGACTCAAGCAGTCAGGCTTGGATCGGTTGATCGCCAAGTGCTATGAGTTGTTGAACCTGATTACCTTCCTCACCACCGGCGAAAAAGAAACCCGCGCATGGACAATCACGCGCGGGACAAAGGCGCCGCAAGCCGCGGGCGTCATTCACACAGATTTTGAAAAAGGATTTATCCGTGCCGAGGTGATCGGCTACGAAGATTTCGTTGCTTGCAACGGTGAGGCCGGCGCACGCGATACCGGGAAACTTCGCGTCGAAGGAAAGACGTACGTGATGCAGGATGGAGACGTGTGCCATTTTAGGTTTAGTACGTAGATGCCCCACGACGCTAGCCTGCTTGACAATGTCGGTATTTTCTGGTATTTTTTCTGGTCTTGAACGTGGTGTTTTGTTGCTGTTACGGCAATAAAACCCCGCGCTCAAGCGGTTAGTCAAGGAGTTGAAGTGCGAT
>CAYHRJ010000049.1:0-7198 GCA_964359095.1 uncultured Gammaproteobacteria bacterium
CAATATCCGCACAGTAATACGTATCCTGCGGCGCGTACCCAGCCGAGGTGTACTTGCCGTACAGGTCTGTTGAACCTGCGAGCTGATCAACAGGCAGCCAACTTAAGCACGCCTGGTCCTCTGTCTCTGCGGAACCGCGGGTCTGGATGGAAGTGTCTTTTTCAATGCAATACCCTTCCCAGCCGTACATGGTGCTCACTCCGCTGAAGGCCGAGCAGGTTCCTGTTTGGGTTAAAATGGAACAATTCGCATCCGTAACGCAACCGATACCGGCCACAGGTCCACCGGAACAAATGCCACCTAGAACATCACCCAATATGCTTATCGTGGCAGCACCTGTTCCAGCCTCATAATAACGATACGTCGAGCCCTCGCCGTATTCGACCTTGTCGTAACTACAGTCACAATCGACAGGCTCTCCGTCCACATCCAAACCACAGACGGTGGAATCATTGAAACCGCCTAGATAATTGTATGGCATTGAGTACCAAGAGGAAGGTTCATCGATTGGTGTCGCGAACGATGCGTCTGATGGAGATTCTGTTGATTCGACAATCCCATTTTCATCAGAGTCAAGATTGCTAAACGTCTTCCACGTATCCACGACGCTCGTCGAGAACGGTGAGTCGATTTCTGGGTACCCACGACACGTCATCTCACGGCCGCTGGTGACTTCCCCACCGCTGACTGCAAGCGCATCGGCATAGCCATCGCCGTTGGCGTCGCGGATGTCGGAGAGACAGCGGTTGTTGAAGCAGGAACCGGTGGTGGATGTGGCGGCAGGGACACAACTAGCTCCGTAGCCAACAGCCAAACAATCTGCACTTTCTACGCACGCTTCTCGAGTCTCTGTGTTGTCAGTCAAGTTATCAACACACACATACTGCACAGGATCGCAGTAGTCCGTCTGAAGTCCACTATCTGTCGTCGTGTTTTCACAGTCCGTATTGGTCCCATCGGCTGCATTGTTATCTGGATTACACGAACAATCTGAAGTATCACAATTCGCTGTTCCTGTCGCCTGACAGTATCCAACCACACACACATCAATCTCTGCACAATCATCTTCTGACGCACACGCGGAGCCAGAATCCTCACACGTTCCCACCGTGCACGATCCTCCGTTGCCATCGCCAGCTTCGGTTGAGTCACATGATCCTGCGTTGTAGACGAGACGGTAGTCTGTATCGGAATTATTCTCACATGGATAGTTGCAGAATTTATTTGTACATACGCCTGCATAAGAGGCACAATCTGCGTTAGATGTACACTCCACGTCTGAAACTCCGCAATCTTCGTAGGTGTTGCAGTACAAAGGAAGTCCAGCACCGTTGGTCAAATCTGGCAAAATGCCAATCGGCTCAACACACACCGTCTGCGGCTCAAGGTTGAACTGATCGTACAACTCAACTGGAAGCTGGTTAGGAACACTTCCTCCTGACCACTCTTCGCCGTACCAGTTCACGTCGCGCGAGGAATAGCGGAGAGCGCTCAAAATTTCTGGTTCGCCTTCGTCCCACTGCGAACACGTCGTTTCGTCGCCTTGATTGCTGCCTTCCACACACAAGTTGATCGAGTCACAAATCGTGTCGTAGGTTGAGGTACTGGTGTTCCAGCTGGTGCGCGAGCTTTCACACGCAAGCCACGCCGCACACGAACGATCACGGTTCACTTTGATCACTTCGTTTACGTCGTCGTCCAAGGCGTAGGTATCAGAAACGTCCGAACAGGATCCTGTTGCCTCCTCGCCCAAATCCGTTGTGAGCACGGGACAGTCCTCATCCACCAGACAGGAACGTTCAAAGTACCCGAACACCGCAAATGTGGAGGAGGGCGTATCGATCGCATCACCTGCTCCAACCGCGTACGCACAGCGACGTGCACACAAGTCGACCGTGTCGCTTGAAAGCTCAAACAGATCCGCGTTTGCGGACGAAATCGTAAACTCTCCACCCTCGTCAATCTCACAATCAACAGGGTCTTGAAGAGAATTTTCTGCTTCTCCAAAGAAGACGTCGGCGTGAATGGAAACGACATAGCTGGCTCCCGCGTTGTAGCTGAGCTCTGACTCGGTTGTGTTGTTGAACAGCGCACAACCAAACTTCTGACTGACTTGGCCGTTACAGCGCTGGTTGTCCGTGAGCGTGTCCTCGCTCAGCAGATCATCGTTGGTGAAATAGTAGGATGTTCCATTTTCGTTGAGCCCTCCGCCCGTGTCCACCACATCCACAAACTCGGTACACAAATCATACGCATCTTCACATGCGCCGACCCAGTTGTCATAGTCGTCGTCTCCATTCACCCACACACCAAATTCATCGCCATTGATCAAGTAGGAGTCATCCACGTCTGGATCAAATGTGCCATCGAGAACTCCAGCGACCGCCACATCTGTCCAATCACACGGCTCGGTGGTGCCTGTTCTAAACCAACCTGAGTATTCCTGGTTGTCGATGGTGATGGAACTTTGATATTCACACGTCTTGTCCAGTGGATCTTTGAAATAAAAATTTCCGTCTTGTGTCGATTCCCATTCCTCGCAGAATAATTCTTCATCGCTACAGAGCAGTGTGTCGTAATCCGCGGGAAGGTTCACGTAATACACGGACTCAAAGCTGTCGACCTCTGTCTGGTCTTGATTGAAGGTCGCCGCACCAAGCTCCTGACAACCCATAGCTTCTTCATCACACTCGTAGGTATCGTCAGCGACAAGATAGACCGGCGCGTCGGCAGGAACGACAACAGTCTCAGGCCCAAAGATAATCGCGAAGGTGTCGAGCAGGATCGTCTCAAGCGGCAGTGGTTGTTCAAGTACGGTCTCTACGTCAAACGTACAGTAGGACTGGCCTGAGGAAATCGTGCAATACTCGACTCCATCAATTTCACAGGTCGTGTTGGATGAAACCGTGTCGTCATCCGTAAAATCAAGGTCATCGTAAGAATACATGCACCGTGCATTGTAGACTTCCTGGTAGCTAGAGTCTGAATTACCCGTGTCAAAGAATCCTTCGCAGCCAACAACATCCTCAGAACACAGGCTGGTGAACTGATACAGATTCGCATCGTTTCCATTTTGATCTGTGTACGCTTCGCAGCCAAGATAGTACTGGTCAGACTCAACGCCATCGGCGGTTGCGTCACACGTGGAAGGCACAACCCAAGAATCTTTGATGATCGTGATGTCCTCCTCGACTTGCTTGAGTGTGATGTTGTCGATGTACGCCTCTACACCTGCGGCAACGGCAAATCTGAGAACAGCGTTCTCATCAAAGGTTGTGTAGCTACTCGTGTCCAGCGGTCCCAGAGAGTAGAGCTGCCAGGAGCCGGTGAGTTCAATCTCTGTAAGATCAGCGGCAGTCGAAATGGTGTCATCAGGATCCACCATGTCGTGAATGACTCCTGCACCGCCTTCTTCTTCAAATGACACTAACAGATTCCCTGATCCCTTGGCCCAGAAGTCCACGACAAATGTCTTCCCACCCACGAGAGAATCTGCGAGCGTACTACAGCTTTCTTCACCGTCTTCGATCGTACATTCCTCGTCCGCAGATCCATCGCCGTCGACATCATTGTCGACATCACATCCAGTATCACCGATCGTTCCTCCGTTGCTGGTACACGCCGGAGAAGTTGCAACGGCATCTGCTGCTTCATCATACGTTTCTGTTCTGTCTGTGGCAAAATAAATCTGAATCGTTTCAAATCCAGCCAAACCTCCAGTCGCGCCTACGTAGAGTGAGTGACCTTCTGTTGCCACGGATTCGTTGCTAATGGAAAGACTCGATGTCGCACTGGCTCCTTCGTAGATCACGTAATCATCATACGTCCCATCTTCAAACGTCTCGGATAAAATCGTCGTGGCATTGCGTCCTGTGCCACCTGTGTATTCGCGGCAACCGCTTTGCGCCGCAGGACACTCCGTGCTTTCCTCCGCGAGAGCGTAATACCGACAGAACCCTTGTGCGGTCCAGTATCCGCCGGAGTCCTCACAATCCGTTTTCGTGGACTCGTCCTTGCGATACGGCGCACATTCATCGGAAATAGAAATCGTGTCTGGATATTCGCGGTAGTGAATGTTTCCTGATGTCGCATCGAAAAACTCGCGGCAGTCTGGGTTGTCAAAAATGTCATCGTGCTCATCACAATCCTCGTTGGTCCATACGTCTCCATACATGTTCGCATAGATATCACTGCATATAACCTGATCTTCAGAGGTCATCTCCACGTGAACGCATGGAGCCAAACTAGGTGAAGCCTCGCTGACGCCAGAATTGGTAAATAATCCTGTTGGAGCTTTAACACCAGACTCGAGCAAGTACCATGTTTGCAATTGATATCCTTCGTTATCCGAACCTTCCCAGGTAAAAAATGTCGCTGAAACGGAATGTTCTGTTGCATCGCTGTCGACGATATCTTCACTCAAACAGAAACGCAAATCAGAATAGTATTCTGTTCCCTCACCTCCTGCATCAACCGCATCAAGGTTGGTGTAGGAATCACAACCAACGTACTGTGAAGAACACGCGCTCGCGCGATCGGCAATAAAGTAAAGTGGAAATTCTTCCGAATCATAATCTGTGGCTTCCTGCTTATAGGTGGTATAGCCCACGCATTCCTCGGGACATTCGTCGAGTTCAGAAATGATCGCTGGCACGTCAGGATCACCATCTTCTGGCGTATAAAGATTACAGCCGACTTCTTGGGCGTTACACACTTGAGAGTAGTCGTCGCACTCTGCAGGATCTGTTTCATCACCAGTACAACCAAGATAATCAGGAGCGACCTGATAAAACACTCCTGTCGAGCTCGTGCTGTAACCTTCGGTAAAATCATTCACGTCTTCGCCAAGTTCAAGTTGAACAGCGTCAAACAAAATTTCATCCGAAGTAATGGAGAGTAACCCCTGCGCGACATCTTCAGGAGTGGTGAACGTACAATCGTACTGTGTCCATGTGGTGCTCGTGGTTGAGACACTGACTGAATAAGAAGAGGTGCCCGGTGTACAATCTCCGCCATAGGAAGTTCCCGCAACGACAACGGCCACGCCGTACTGGTCAGACAAAGACAAAGAAACAGATGCGGTTCCAGTCGAAGAATCGTCTGCTCGTCCCTGAAAACTCAACGTGTAAAAATTGTTTGGTGAGAGCGAAACGTATTGCTCAACAATGCTTGAGTCTGTACTGAAACTAAAACTTCCATACACCGCATCAGCTTCGGTCATGGTCTGCGTGGATGTCGTATCTGTGGTTGCATTGATCCAGTCGTCTGGAAAAGTATCATCGTCTTCGTCGTCTTCAAAACTTGGATTCTGAATGTGGTTCAAGACGATGTCATCGTCAAATTCGTTCAGCTGCGTACAGCCCGTGTCATCTTCTGAACACTCTGAAGCCTCGTTGGTCAGATAGATACGATCTTCGTAGGCATAGGATGTGTAGGTATACACCTCCGCGGAATCCGAGGTGTATGTATAGGTACCAGCGGACGACGTTGCTGAACCCTCAAGATACTTCCAATCTGCCTCGTGCGCACTGGTCGTGTATGTTTCCCCATCTGGGAGCCACTCGTAGCTATCATCCTCTTCATCATCGACTGTTCCCGCGTCTTCGTAGTGCTTCTGCGTGGAATACCAACGGCATCCTGCGTTGTCCGCATCACACACACTGTAATCAACCGTACTCACGAGATACTCCCCTTGATCGCCAGAAAAACTATTTTCAAATGCAAGACACGTGGCATATTCCGCTGGACACTCTTCTCCGCGGAAACGCCAGACGTTTTCTTCTCGCACGCAGTAGCCGTAGCCGTCGGAACACTGTCCGTCGTTGTCCTCTCCGATACAGCTTGGGGAATCCACGCAAGAACTCGTGCGTCCTGGAGTCAAACCACTCAAACGAATTTCTCCAGGAGCAGTGGCACGACATTGTGTATCGGGATACTTCAACACCCAGCTGGGATCGATTAAGTGACACCATCGGTTGTCGTCATTGCTCGCGCTGGCCGGTCCCACCGTGCCGTCCTCCGTACAATCGTCAAACCCATCGATGATTTCTTGAAGGGTGGATGGATTGGTTGTATCGCTACGCAGCGCAGCAAGCTCCCAACCAACAGGGATCACGCGAGCTTTTCTGAGTTTCACCAAGTTGCCGTAACAGTATCCGTAGGTGTAGCAAAAAATATCTTGATTGGATGCGGTGTCCTCTGAGTTGATGAGTGGAAAATCACCGTTCAACAATCCTTCGTCGATCGCTTCTTGAACCGTCAGAGCTGCAGCGGCACCACCGGAACCACGCGAGACAGCCGCCAAAAAGTTTACGTCCATGACACAGTTATTGAGTCCACGATTGCTCACACCTTCTACAGGACACACCACAAACTCCCCCAACGCATTGTATTCCTGCGTGGCAATAGGACTCGTGGTGATAATGCTTGCGAATCGTTCTTGTGCGGCTTCCTTTCCGCCTGCAGCGGTCGCTTCCACATCAAATGGATCAATTTCAAAAGACGTATCAAAGAGTCCTGTGTAAATGCGGCTGAAGAGCGTTGAGAGAAGCGTGTTGGTAAACGTGGAGGCCGTGGTAAGGGCGAGGCCTCCGATGAGATCGCCTGCGCTCAGGAGTTCACCAACTTTAAGTGGAGGATCACCAGCAGCCACAAGTCTCTTGTTAAAATCCTCTGTTACTATAACGGAAGGAGTTTTAATATTTGCTGTGACGAAATCAGTCACGTCTTTTAAGGGTTTATCTTTTTGGCCCAAAAACTTTAAGAGCTTTTCTTCTCGCACCTTCCCATCAACGGCAATATTCACCCGCAGCATCGCACTCAATTCATTTTTTCCTGGTTTGAGAGACTCGGCAAATTTACTCAGTACAGCCTCCTGGAGAGCGTCAGGATCTGAAATCGTCTGATAGGCATTTGCAAAAAAAGATCCCCACGCCTTTCCTACTTTTAAAATATCACACCGAGGCGCTGTCGGTTGATATTTTTGTTTGATGCCGATTGCGAGCGCCAAACTAAGCAGCTCGTCAGGAGCACACAAATTAAACTTGACCCCAAGCGCTTCTGAGGAAAGATCTGAAAGTAACGCCACGGTTTCACCAGCTGCCTCAAGTCCCATCTGCTCAAATCCATCCCAGACCGTCTTCTGATAAAAAAGCGACCCTTCACCTATTCCGCCTGAGGCGATCGCCACGGCCGCTTC
>CAYHRJ010000050.1:0-7166 GCA_964359095.1 uncultured Gammaproteobacteria bacterium
CCGCCATGTCACGTAGAGGTTTGACTGGCGCGAGGGATCCAACACTTTGTAGGGCGTCGGGTCGGGCTGTCCATTGCCATCGAGATCCGCGTAGACCTCGATGAAGCCGGATGGAACACCTGGCGGAGTCCAGACCGGAGTCGGGATCCCGTGGTTCATGACGATCACCCTTGCTGTCGACGTTCCGCCACAGCGATCTCGTGACGCCTTCTCGTCGAGCGCCGTCACGTGGAGCGTGTCAGCCTCGGGAATCTTGTAGATTGAGACCAGTGACGGCCGCGAGACGGTCTGGTAGGACGCACCGCCGACCACCGCGAAGGTGGTACGGGCAGGAGGAACAGGAACGGGTGCGGGTACCGCTGAGGTCGAGGCGATCCGCTCGCGCGCGAGCCTGGCGACCGAATCGCTGACATCCGCCAGACGCGCGAGGATCTCCACGTCCGTGGCCTGTGCCTCGTCGAGTCGCTCGCCGATCTCAGCCTGCACGGCCTCGATCTGTGCGAACCTGGGTTCGCTCATGCACGCGGCGATCGCGGCCTGCGACTTGTAGCGATCCATGCAGGACTTGGCGAGATCCTGCGAGTCGTCTGCCATGGCTACCGAGAAGGAGAGAATGGAGAGAAGAAGGGTCATCTGAAATCCTTTTGGTCGCGCTCTGCGCAACCACATGAGAGGTGAATCTCCGTGGTCAGCGCGAGCGAATTCTCGACTGACCTTCTACTTGAGCGCCGCGAATGCACGGCCTGCATCGATCTCGGCGCAGGCTGCCTGCTCTGCAACCGACACACGGTCGCGTCCTTCGGGACACGGAACGATCTTGCCGTCTCCGGCAGGAACGCTCGCGACTACGGTCGTGCCGAGCGTTGGGAGTGAAGACCCAGCGCCCGTTCCCGTGTACCAGCCGCTCATCGTCGAGACCACATCGGCCGCCGCGTAGCCTCCCGTTCCTGGGTAGACTCCGTAGCTGTTACCGGCCGAGAAGCCGGTGAAATCGTCGCTCCTCACAAGCGAGACAGGCATATTCTTCTCCATGGCGGTGTCCGCCAGGTCGAAGGAACGCTGTGCGTCGACGATCTCCGTCGCGCCTTTCGCGGTGCCGAAGTAGGTCACCACCGGCGACTCTTCGCCTACCGGCTTGTGGATGATTGCGCAGCCCACGAGGGCCGCGAGGATGAGCAGATGCATGGTGTTCTCCTTTGAAAAGAACGAAACAAAATACCATAAAAACGGCATTTTGTCAATGAAACACACATAAAAGCCCATTAAACAATGAGATCCTTCGACTCCTCGATGCATCGTCGCTCTCCTCGAGTCTGAGCGACCTCGGAGTCGAAGACAGGATGACAGAGTCAACAAAACGTGAATCACGTTGTTGTTGGCTCTGTCAATAGAAAAGCGGCTCATCGTGAGATGAACCGCCGTGTGGAAACTCGGGCTACCCTATGGGCAGTTGAGTTGCCTGCGCTGATAGTGTGAGATCAGCTTGTCGTCGCAGATGCTCGGTCGCTTCTGCACGGTGGGAACAGGTACCGGAGTCGTCACCGTGACCGGAGCAGGCGCCACAGGATCTCGTGTGAACCTGAAGTTCATTGGAGTCCCTGAGCAGACGATTCCGCCTGCCAGGCACAACGCAATGAGTGCCAGCAGAGGACCGAACCCTGGCGCGGACAGTCCTGCTGCCGTTCCCTCCGGTACCTTGCGGTACTTGAAGGCGGAGTAGGCCACGCTCAGACCGAGCAACACAGTGAGAAGCAGCGCCAACTGAATCCACTTGGAACTCATGACGAAGCTCACCACGCTGTCCACGACGCTGTGACTGTCAGCTGGGTTTCCCACGTAGGTGCCATAGACGAGGCCGATCAAGATCGGAAGTACACCGAAAATGATCAACGTCGGCTTGGCACTATTCGAGACGATCTCCTCAGCCTGCGAGCGGTCGCCTGCTGCAACGAGCCCGATTCCCACTCCAACGCCCAGGAGCGCCGAGATTGGAACGAGGATGCGAATGTCCGGTGGGATGTTCAGCATGATGAAGTAGGACGTGAGACCGGTGCAGATCACCAGCCCGAAGGCGGAAATCCTGCGACCGATATCAACGAGCCAGTCTTCACTTGTCTTGGGGAACAGCGACTTGAGCCAGCCAGTGGCCGCTTGGAAGAGGGGAAAGAACCACGTGACCGCAAAAGCGATCACTCCGGACTTCACCGTCAACCAGAGAGCTGTCTCGTTGTCGATGGGCGTTCCACCGTCTGACCCGAGCAGTCCGGCGACGTAGCACTTGCCCGCATACACGAGCATCAGCACGACGAGGGCCATGGGCAGCAAGACGACCCAGCTCACCGCTGCAATCACAGCGATGGCAATCTTGACGAACACTTGTACCCAGTTCAACCCTCGGTGAACTGCATCGCGCCGAATCCGACGCACTGTGCGCACAACCTTGGTGTAGAACGGCTGTTCACCGCCAAGCCACTTGTCGATCGCCTCGTTCTCGATCTCTCTGAGCACATCGATGGAAACCTCTCCCTCCGGTGCGCCATCCTGACCGATACGCGAATGGAACCCTTCACCCAAAAGCTCGTTGACGAACTTGGGATCAGGCTTGCCCTTGAGCAACGTCTGGATGAGACTCTCGGCTTCTTCATGGTCGAGCCAGTCGAGCTGTCCCGATCGTTGAAACCGCGCCGAAGAACGCATGTAGGCACGAATGACTTCCCAAGTCTGCGGCGACCACTCTGCGGCCTTGGTTGGTGCGAAGAGCTTCTTGATCTCCTCAAGCCTTGCGGTTTCGACCTGGACACCAGATGCTTGAACCATCTGGGCCCACTCGCTCACGGTGTAGAGCCGGACCGGTGAGGTCTGGATAACCCTGGTCGGCGGACCTTGTTGCTGGTTGCGTCCACCGCCTCCACGCGTTTCTTCCCGGTGAGGATTCCGCGCTTCGTAGTCCGCGATGAACCGTTGGTAGGTAACGTCCAGCACGACCGGGTTTCCCCACGTCGACATCCGAACAGTACCTTGGTCATCTCGCGCGACTGGGAAGAACGGATGTGCGGCTCCGAACATTGGGTTCTCGATCACCGCGATCATGTCGACCAGCTTGGTGCGATCCGTTGACGATGCACGGTTTGGCGAGATAGTCCGATCGACCGTTTCGTTGATCTGACGCTCGATCACGTCGCTCGCCGCCTCGCCAATGCCGATGAGAGCAGGGGCAGACGCCTTGAGAGCGAGACGTACCATGCGCACCATCGGACGTTGGTCGCCTGGCAAAAACTTGTCTGCGCTCTTGCTGAGCACTTCGGCCGCAGCCGTCAGCACAACGTGAGGAAGAATCCTGAATCCAGGAATCGCCAGAGACGCTGCGACCAGTGCAGAGTCAGGACCGAACATCTGCTTGTAGACGCGCTTGACGATCGTGTTTTCGTCTTCCCCAGCAGCAATGCCGGCGTCGATCGCCTTTTTCATCTCTCCTTCGACATGTCGTTCTGCCAACTCGTTGCCGAGCCTTTCCAGAAGTCCTGACGCCATGATCTCTCCTGTGCGGGACAAACCGCATGAAGTTGAAAGGTACGCACCCTGTCAGACGACGAGAGGATTCCCGCCTATTCCAACAGAACAAAAGACCTTCAAAAGTTTGGCTTGCGCCGCACTGAAGAAGGTCTGTTTATAATCGATTTTTGGTAAAAAGTCAAGCAATCCGTTGTCGGACGGTAACAAAATCAGCCTTTTGTGCTATTCCATCGGTAATAGCTTTGCGATCTTGGTTGCGTCCAATCATCACGCCACCGACCACTCGTCCTTTACGCTCAAAGATTTGCGTGATGCCGCCTTGTTCAACGGAACCAACGTGATGGATCTGCTCGGCCGCGGCTCGCTCGGCGTCGCCCACAAAAATGATTTCGAGTCCAAGCGCGTTTGTCGCATATGAGGACACGAGTCGAAACTCGGTTCGCTCTCCACTCATCGTTTTAGCGACTGTACGTCCTTGGCTCATCGCGTTCATCCAGTTCCCGGTTTGAATCTGACGCTCGACGATCGGGTCAAAAAATTCTGCAATGTCACCAGCTACGTACACATCCGGTACGTTGGTCTCAAGAAACGCGTTTGCTTTCACACCGGCTCTTGTTTCAACGCGTGCTTCCCGCATCCAAGAAAAATCTGGTTCGATGCCGATGCCCACGCCCAAGAGATTGATGCTGTGCTCACCTGTTGTTGTCACGATTCCTGTGAGTTCTTTTTCTCCACGGAGCTCTGTCACCCGAGTATTTGGATGAAGCTCGACTCCAGAATCGGTGAGATGTTTTTCAATCAGCGCTCCAGCCTCAGGTTCAAGTGAGCGTGTCCAAAAATGTTGGCCGCGATGAAAGAGGGTTGTGGGGATCTGGAAGTGGGAAAAAATATTCAGGTGCTCACAGGCGATAAAGCCGCCGCCAAAAATTCCCGCTCGTACGCTTGTGGATGCCTCGGACAAAAGTTGCACAAGATGATCTGCGTCATCAAGCGTCCGCAGATAGGACACACCGCGCAGATCGTGATCAATGGCTCTCACCTCACCGCCGGTCGCGATTAAGAGTTTGTCGTAAGGCAACTCACGACCATCAGAGAATCCAACACATTTATTGCGCGGATCAAGATGCACGCAGGTAATCCCGGTAAGCCATTCAATGTTCTGCTCTCCGTACCACGATTCTTTTTTCAAAAAAACGCGCTCGCGAGAAATTTTTCCTTTAAGATAGTGAGGAAGCAAGACGCGGGAATACAGCGGATGATGTTCTTCGGATACAAGAGTAACTTCAGCACTCGCATCGCGTTTGCGTAGTTCCTCTGCGGCTGTCGTTCCCGCAACTCCACCACCGATAATGACGTATTTCATACATCAGGAAACAACTGCTTCCATTCCTCATCGAAAATAAAGATGGCGAGCGTTGGACAGGACTGCGCGGCGAGAATCATGTTTTCTTTTTCTTCTTCCGTGACTTCAACAATCCGCTCATAGCTGCGTGGTGTCGGTTCAGCACCGTGATCGAGCACGTAGGCTTTGTTCTCTTCGTTCAGCTGAAACGTCTCAGGCGCAATCGTGACGCACGACGCGGCACCGATGCATAAGTCTGGGTCTACTTTGATATGGAGACGAGGCATAGGGAAAGTGGAAGAGGTTTAAGAAGTACAAGAGGTTTAAGAGGTGCCGAAGTATTTTTCTTTGTAGAATCGGATGAGTTCCTCAACGGCTGGGAGACAACCGGGATTTCCGATGCCGACTTTTGTTTTTTGTTGAACGAGCTCGAGGGTGTGGGCGCCTTCCAAGACCGCTTCTTCGATATCGTGATCGGTAACTTTGGCAACGGGGTCGATGAGACGCGCAGCCTCGGCGATAATTTTATCAAACTTCTCTGTGCGTCGATAGTAGTCGTTGATGGCATCGCGCAGCGCCTTGTCGCACAAGACAGAGCAGTGAAACTTACGCGCAGGAAGTCCACCGAGGCGATCCATAATATCCATGGGTTTCAATTTGCGAGCATCACTCAGCGTTATGCCGCCATTTTCGGTCACGATCTCGCTGGTCATCGAGGTGCTCGCAATCGCGCTTCCACATCCAAACGTCTTCCAACGAAATTCGAGAATACGCTCAGTCACAGGATCAACTTTCATCCACACACGCAGTTCATCACCACAGGCTGGTGAACCGATTTTTCCAATCGCGTTGTAGTCGGATTCAACCGCGTCTTCCATCATGAAATTGCGAGGATGAAAGAAATGGTCCTTCACTACGTCTGTATAAAACCAAGACTGCGCGCCACTTTTTGTGGTGACGTCGCCCTGAGTTCCGGGAATAGATCGGGCTGCATCGGACATAGGTCATCTAGGACCAATAGGACCTATTGAAAATATTTAGGATCGACTTTTACAGGACTTAACTTGCGCAATTTTTCAACCAGCGGCGGCAGCGTTTTAATCACGTAATTGATGTCCTCTTGCGTTGTACTTCTTCCAAGCGTGAATCGTATTGATCCATGTGCAACTTCATAGGGAAGTCCAAGCGACAAAATCACGTGACTTGGATCAAGCGAAACACTCGTGCATGCAGAACCAGTTGACGTGTAGATACCAGCCTCATCAAGATACAGGATGAGCGCCTCTCCCTCAATGTCCATGAAAGAGATGTTGACGTTATTGGGAAGCCGTTGCCTACGGTGGCCGTTGAGTCTTGTTTTGGCGATGGACGATTGGATTCCGTGGACAAGTGCGTCTCGCAATGGAAGCAGGCGCGCTGTCTCGCTCTTTCGATCACGCTGTGCGATCTGAAGCGCTCTTGCCATGCCGATAATTCCAGCCACGTTTTCGGTACCAGGACGAATAGCTTTCTCCTGCGCGCCGCCAAATTGCAAAGGCTGCAACTTTATTCCACGCTTCACATACAACAGACCAATTCCTTTTGGTCCGTACATCTTGGAACCGTTGACGGTGAGCATGTCCACATGCAACTTCTCGACATCGGGTGAAAGGTACTCAGACGCCTGACACGCATCGGTATGAAACTTAAGCGCAGGACGCCTGTGAGCCTCACGCCATTTCTGAATCATGTTGCCGATATTCTCAATCGGCTCGATCGTGCCGATCTCATTGTTGGCGTACATGATTGAAACCAGAATCGTGTCAGGACGTAGGGCACTCTCTACTTGCTCAACACTCACCAGTCCCTCACGATCTGGTTCCAAATATGTCACTTCAAATCCTTCCTTTTTTTCCAAATGCATCATCGCTTCAAGCACAGCATGGTGTTCGAGCTTGGTGGTCACAAGATGTTTCCCATCGCTCTGATTCTTGCGTGCATATCCAAGCACAGCGAGGTTGTCCGATTCTGTTCCGCCAGAGGTGAAAAGAATCTCGTCTTCTCGCGCATGGAGAATCTTCGCCATACACCTGCGAGCCTCGTCAATGTCGTCCTTTACTTTTTTTCCAAGTGAATGAAAGCTCGATGGATTTCCAAAGTGATCGTTCAGATATGGCAACATGACTTCCAAAACTTCTGGAAGCATGGGCGTGGTCGCAGCGTGATCCAGATACACCTGTCGTTTCATAACACGCCGGAGCCTAGCAAAAAAACTCCTAAACTTCAATGCCAAAGGCTCTGCTCACACCTACACCAATGAGATATCCAACAA
>CAYHRJ010000051.1:0-6925 GCA_964359095.1 uncultured Gammaproteobacteria bacterium
ATACAACCCGTTTGGGACGTATAATACATTTGGAGGTTTCATGGTTCTCAAAGATGTGACCTTGGGAGAGCTCATCAGCACGTTCTACGGAGAATTTCTCGCTCTGTACGGCGATGAGAACCTTGCATCCATGGCAACCGCTGCGGCGATTGACGATTTGATGCGTGAAGAACGGTATCATGAGAAGCAGGAGAAAGACGGCTACGTTGAACCTGTTCAGTGACTCTCAACCCCCACTAGATTCTGAGGAGACTCTTTTCATGGCCACAACCCCCATGCCGGCAGAGATTCTCTGCTGTCGGTGCAAGAAGACATTTCCTGTGAAGGCTCTTATGAGTCTGAGCAGCGGAGAGAAAATTCCGCTGCTTGTCGTGCTCATCGAGATCACGAGCATCGAAGAGGCACTCACAAACGCCACCTGCCAGGTGTGTCTTGAAAAAAATGGTCCATCGGATCGTGGATTGCACAACGTGCTTTTCGGGCTCGGATGCATCGATGCGCCAACCACATCCACGCGCCTTGTTCTTCCAACTCGTGGCCGGGCGAGTGCTGATCCAAAAGTGGATTTGCGCGCTCTTGCCTCGGTGGGCAAGGCACCCAAGTGTCCGTCAATGGCTGGCGTGCGCGTGACAATGCCGGAGATGCCACGCGGCAAGTTTCGTCGGCCAGTGCCTGCGCGCGAGCCAAGCCTCAATGATGAGCCGCGACTGCCCAAGGCGCTCATGAAGCAAACGCCGCGTGAACCAGAACCCGAGATCGAGCACCTTCACCACACCATGGCCGATCTGGTGAAAAATCGCGAGGCACTCAAGCAAGTAGCACAAGCGGCTCGGGTCGCTGCAGGAGAAAGAATCACTCTGATTCTGGACACGCTTCGGATCATTAAGGAAGATGCGTCCAAGATGGATGTCGAAGATCGAGTGGCTTCTCTTGTTGAGAGCATCAACCAAGCCGTTCGTCTGGATCCAGATCAGCGTGGAAAGAAAAAGATCTATGAGATCCTCTGTACGAGCGAGGCAGAGCTCTCGGGTTTGCGTATGATCTACTGGATGCTCCTTCACGGCTCACACAGAAGCATTGTGAAGGGGTGCGAACTCGAGGAGGTGGAAGAGAATCCATTCCCCGATGGTCGCCGTCCCAGGCACTTCGACAAGGAAGGAGAAGGTCGTCAGGCCGCTCTGCGTCCCGTCATCGTCGTGCGGCCAAAGTCCGCGCTTCCGGTTCCCAACAAGCCACTGGGAGAGCCTGAGGGTCCTAGTCCAAAGATCGTTTACCCAGAAGGTGGGCGATACGGAAAGGACTTCATTGTCAATGGAAGTCGGCGAGTGACTCCCAAGGGAAACACCTGGGCGTTTGTCAAAATGGATTTCTTGATCTGGGCAGCGGATCACCCAGAAGCGGTCGTTCCTTACACGAACGATCCTGTCGATGGTGTTGCGCCTCGCGTCGAGATCCCGCTCATCGATTTGCTGTGTTCCCACCTTGAATCGTACGTTGCTCCTGAGCTCGATCACTCGATCACGCCAGTGGTGGATGGATCGTTCGTTTCTTCACCAGGAGATCAACCTCACGCAGAGGTCTGACACGCTCTACCTGGGTCCAGTTACTGGACCCACTTTTACACGTATTCATGAGATCATCGTGGATACATGTGATAGCACACACCTTGATCGTTTCGTGAAAGCACATTATTATTTCTGTGTTCAGCCCTCGTCTTTCTGAGGCTGCGAAGTGGGGTACGAATCTGCTGGATCAAAATCGCGAGCATAGGTCGTTCGCCCTCGCGGCTGAGCGACCAAAATCTCTCTCCTCATGCTCAAACCTTCTGATGCGGCTTTCGTCGTGGCCTTGCTTCGCAGCCTTGGACAGAAGAGGGCTTTTTTATTATCCACAGCCTTCACTTGACGCATGAAATATGCCATGTTATTGTCTTCCTGCATTCGTCAAGTTTCGCTCAATTTAGCAAAGCTTGGCACGTCGGTCGCGACCGACGTGCCTTGACCAAACCTCCCACCTCGTCTACGGCTGCATTGTCAACCGGGTAGGAGCACTTTTAAGAGAATTTTCTGACGCCATCGGGTTTACCCGTGATGATCGGAATAACCAATTCATTCTCTGATGGTGCTTAACTCCCCCATGAATCAATTCTAAGTTGCTTTCCTTTATACGGAAGCGATTTTTTGTTTCTTATAACCTACCCACCTAACCACCGACCCACCTTTCATCATTATGCCCATTTACCGCCGCACTCCTGTTTTGACCCGCGAACGCAAAACGTTTGGCAATGCTGTGCCAGATGCCATGGATGTGCCAGACCTCATCGAGGTTCAGCGCCGTTCGTATCGTTGGTTTTGTGAAGAAGGAATCCGTGAGCTTTTTCAGGAAGTCTCGCCGATTACAGATTTTATCGGTCGCGATTTGCAGTTGTTCTTTGATGATTACTATCTCGACGAGCCCAAGTTTGACGAAAAAACGTCTCGCATGAAGAACGTTACGTTTGAGGCTCCTTTGCGCGTAAAGACACGTTTGGTAAATATCCGCACGAAGGACGTAAAGGAACAGGAAATTTATTTGGGTGATCTGCCACTGATGACTCCACGCGGAACATTTGTCATCAATGGAGTGGAGCGCGTGGTTGTCTCACAGCTCGTGCGTTCAGCAGGTGCGTTTTTTACAGCGGAAGTTTATCGTGGACGTCGTTACTACGGCGCGAAAATCATTCCAAACCGTGGCGCGTGGCTTGAGTTTGAGACGGATGCCAAAAATGTCATTTGGGTAAAAATCGATCGCAAGCGCAAAGTCGCTGTGACGGCATTACTGCGCGCGTTTGGTGTTGCACAGGACGAGGCGATCATGGATTTGTTCCGCGACATTGATGTTCACCCCACCAACCACTACATCGAATCAACATTGAACAAAGATACGTCCAAAACTGAGGATGAGGGACTTATTGAAGTGTACAAGCGTATTCGCCCAGGAGATCGCGCAACAGCAGATAACGCCAAGAGTCTCATTCATTCGATGTTCTTTAACTTCGATCGCTACGATTTGGGTAAGGTGGGTCGTTACAAGTTCAACTTGCGTTTCAACATTGATGTGTCCGCCGAAGATGTCACCAAAGAGGAAAATCGGATTCTCACATCTGAAGACCTTGTGAAGATTATTCGCGAAGTGATTCGTTTGAACATCAACCAAGAAGAACCAGATGACGTCGATCACCTCGGCAACCGTCGCGTGCGCGCGGTGGGAGAGCTTATTCAAGGTCGTTTTCGTGTGGGACTTGCTCGTATGGAACGTATTGTTCGCGATCGCATGTCAACACGTGATATCGAAACGCTCACCCCAGGTCGTCTCATCAATGCGCGTCCTGTCATTGGTGCTGTGCGTGAGTTTTTCATGTCCTCGCAGCTCTCACAGTTCATGGATCAAACAAATCCACTGGCCGAGCTTGAACACAAGCGTCGCCTTTCTGCGATGGGTCCTGGAGGACTTTCTCGCGAGCGTGCCGGATTTGAAGTGCGCGATGTGCACCCAACGCACTACGGCCGCATTTGTCCGATCGCCACACCAGAGGGACCAAACATTGGACTCATTGGTCACTTAGCTTCCTACGCCATCATTAATGATTATGGTTTTATTGAGACGCCATATCGCAAGGTGATAAAAGAAGAAAAAGACGGCAAAGTGCTCGCACGCGTCACCGATGAGATTGAGTATGTGAACGCGTTTAAAGAAGAACGTTCCGTTACTGTGCCAGCGACGATTCCGATTGATAAAAACGGCTACTTCGTCGAGGCGTTTGTCGGCGCTCGAAAATTTGGTGAGCCAAAAGTGGTTGTGCAAAGTGAGGTCGACTACATGGACGTTTCCTCAAAGCAAATCGTGTCGATCGGCACAGCGCTCATTCCGTTTTTGGAGCATGACGACGCCACGCGCGCGCTCATGGGAACCAACATGCAACGCCAGGCCGTGCCTACCATCAAGCCAGACGCGCCGATCATTGGAACCGGTGCTGAGAAGCGTTCTGCGCGCGACTCAGGTCACGTAGTGGTCGCGGAACAATCAGGAGAAATTACGCGTGTAGAAGGCGATCTGGTTGAAATTACAGACAAGGATAAAAACGTAAACAGCTACGAGCTTAAGAAATTTTTGCGATCGAATAACTCAACCTCGATCAACCAACGCCCAGTTGTCCAAAAAGGCGTGAAGGTTGTGAAGGGTGATGTGATTGCCGATTCAAGCGCGGTGGATCAAGGTGAACTTGCACTTGGTCAAAACTGTTTGGTCGCGTTCATGGCATGGGACGGGTACAACTTTGACGACGCGGTTATTTTTTCTGAACGCCTGGTACATGACGATCGTTTTACCTCCGTCCACATCGAGCACTATACGCTGGACATCCGTGACACCAAATTGGGGCCTGAAGTGGTCACCTCAGACATTCCAAACGTCTCGGAAGAAAAACTGTTGCACCTCGATTCTGAAGGCGTGATTCGTGTGGGTGCCGAAGTGAAGTCCGGTGACATTCTCGTTGGGAAAATTACACCCAAAGGCGAGACAGAACTTTCGGCAGAGGAAAAACTATTACGCGCGATCTTCGGTGAAAAGGCTCGCGACGTACGCGATTCTTCGATGTACTTAGAACATGGTGAGCACGGAAAAGTTGTGGCCGTGACTGTGTTCTCGCGTGAGGAAGGCGACAAGCTTTCTCCTGGCGTGATCAAATCCATTCAAGTTACCATTGCCGACTTGCGTAAAATCCAGGTGGGAGACAAAGTCGCTGGACGTCACGGAAACAAAGGTGTCATCAGCAATGTAGTTCCGCTTGCCGACATGCCATTTTTGGAAGATGGCACACCAGCTGACATTGTTCTGACACCACTTGGAATTGTCTCTCGTATGAACTTGGGACAGATTCTTGAAGTGCATTTGGGACTTGCGGCCAACGCGCTTGGCTATAATGTGACGACTCCGGTCTTGAATGGTGTGCCTGAGGCAGATATTCACTCAGAACTCGTGCGCGCAGGTTTGCCTGAATCTGGACAAGCAACGCTCTACGACGGCCGCACAGGCGATGCGTTTGAAAACAAAATTACGGTTGGGTACATGTACATCTTGAAGCTCTCTCACATGGTCGAAGACAAAATGCATCAGCGTTCTATTGGTCCGTACTCGCTCATCACCCAACAACCGCTGGGTGGAAAAGCGCAGTTCGGCGGTCAGCGATTTGGAGAAATGGAAGTGTGGGCACTGGAAGCCTACGGCGCCGCGCATACGTTGCAAGAAATTCTCACGATCAAATCCGACGACGTTCCAGGGCGCTCCAAGGCCTACGAAGCGATCATCAAAGGAGAGCCTATTCGCAAAGTGAACATTCCAGAATCGTTCAACGTGCTCGTTCGCGAGCTCAAAGGTTTGTGTATGGATGTTGAGCTGTTAAAGGAAGGGGAGAAAGTCGAACTTCCTGGTGAGAAAAAAACTGTTAGTAAAATAGGGAAGTAGCATTCCTACTTCCAAATTCCTACTTCCTACTTCCAATGTATGTTTAAAAAACAAGACGCGCTCAAATCTACGGACTTCGACTCAATTCGTCTGCGACTCGCCTCTCCTGAAGTGATTCGTTCATGGTCGTTTGGTGAAGTCACCAAGCCAGAAACTATCAACTACCGCACGCAAAAACCGGAGAAGCAAGGATTGTTTGCTGAGGAAATTTTTGGACCGTCCAAGGATTGGGAATGTTACTGTGGCAAGTACAAAAAAATTCGTTACAAAGGCATTGTCTGTGACAAGTGTGGCGTGGAAGTGACGCACTCGATTGTGCGACGTGAGCGCATGGCACACATAGAGCTTGCGGCCCCCATCACACATATTTGGTTTTTGCGCGGCGTGCCATCCAAGATCGGTACGATCCTTGATCTATCCATTCAAAACTTGGAGAAGGTGATTTACTTTGCGAGTTTTTTGGTGACTGATGTGAACGAGGTGACCAAGGAAGCGACGATCGAGCAAGTGAAGCAAGAACGCAAAAGCAAAACAAAAATGATCGAAGGTGAATTTGTTCGTGATACCGGACGTCTTCTACAAAAGCATGGGGAAGACAAGAAGGCGATTGAAAAAGAAACCAAACGGCTTGAAGAAGTACGCGACACCAAACTTGCTGAACTGGAAGAAGACTACGAGATCGTGATGGAAGATTTGAAGTCCATGAAGGTCATGTCGATTATTCCTGAGCAGACGTATCACGAGTGGTCTCTTAAATATGGTCATGTGTTTGAAGCCAACATTGGAGCGGAAGCCGTGCGTGAGATGTTGAAGCGAATCAACGTGGTGGAAACCATGAAAGCGATTGAGGAAGAATTAAAGAATGCAACCAAGACCAAGCGCAATCGGTTACTTCGTCGCGTGAAACTTTTGAAGGCGTTCTCCATCAACAACATTCAACCTTCTTGGATGGTTCTTGAGGCTCTGCCCGTCATTCCACCAGACTTGCGTCCGATGGTTCCCCTGGACGGTGGACGTTTCGCGACCTCAGACTTGAACGATCTCTATCGACGCGTTATCAATCGAAATAATCGTTTGAAGCGTTTGTATGAATTGAACGCACCAGAGGTCATTTCGCGAAATGAAAAACGCATGTTGCAGGAAGCGGTGGATTCTTTGATCGACAACTCTGCACGTCACAGCAAAACCGTTATTGCCGCGACAGGAAAAAAGCGCCAGTTGAAATCTCTCGCCGACCAGCTCAAAGGAAAGCAAGGACGCTTTCGTCAGAACCTTCTTGGAAAGCGTATCGATTATTCTGGACGCTCAGTCATTGTTGTTGGACCAAACTTGCACTTGGATCAATGTGGTATTCCAAAAAAGATGGCGCTTGAACTGTTCAAACCATTCGTCATCGCCAAACTTATCGAACGTGAGTACGTGC
>CAYHRJ010000052.1:0-5244 GCA_964359095.1 uncultured Gammaproteobacteria bacterium
AATACGACAGTTTGTTATTCAGGGCGAGAGTTCTAACCTCGCTCGCCAGCCCCTGCCAGGCAACTGCCGCGGTGTCTATGTGTCGTGACACCGCGGCAACTGCCTGGCCTGCCACGAAAAATTCTGCTAATATAAGCAGGATTTTTCGTTGGGGCAAGAGGGAATAGAACCACATGTTTTACATTTCTGAATTTTTTGGTAGGATTAAACTATTATGATAAAGTTTTTTGACAAAGCTTTTCGTGCGCTTTTTCCGCATGAAAATCCGGCACAGGTGAAGCGCGAATACAAATTACCAGATTCGATCAATTTTTCCCTGCGTGTGACACCGGATGGCTGGTTTGTTGTAACGATGCCCGATCATCCAGGACTTGTAACACAAGCAAACAGTCATGAGGGTTTGATGGAAATGGTAAACGACGCCGTGTTGACTTATTATGATGTCCCGAAGCGCAAAGCGGATATTGTTTATGATCGTCTGAACGTCGCTGATACTGTGATTCAGTATCAAGGCCAGCTTCAAACAAAGCACGCCTAATCCATGTGGGGGAGTTAAACTTCAACACCAAACAGTGTATCCGAGCCCTGAAGCGGCTCGGATTCTCTTTAAGCAACAAGCGTAACGGCCGGCACGATAAGTTTGAACCGCCAAAGGAGATCGCCGATTCATTGATCGGCTTGCAACCCAGATTCATCATGGTTCCACGTCATCGAGAGCTTCACTGTCAATCGGAAATTATTTCTGAACTACGCACGATGGGTGGTGATGAACTGATAAAAAAATTTAAAGCAAATTTGTAGATATGTTTCTCGAGCGAATAAGGACAACCGATCTCGATCCAAAGAAAAAGTATACGTTTGTGATCTGTGGGCCAGAAGGACTTCCGCAAGGACGGGATAGCCGATAATCATCCGAGGTGGGTTGTGAGCAAGGAGAACGGAAAAAAGATGATCGAATGGACGGTTGAAGATTTCAAAAATGAGCTTCAAAAAATATCATTTAAAAAACATCGCTCGATATCACAAGAGTTCTAACATCGCTCACGAGTCCCTGCCAAATTTCCTTCACGCATTTTCGTGGAGGATTTTTGTTTGATTCTCCAAGTCTAAAACAAAATGATCAAGAAAAGCCTTATTATTTTCACATCTAAGGAGACCATCGTATTTACACGAAGCCTGGCCTCAAGCGTCCAGTTGTTATTCCGATGTACGATCCAGTTCCACCTTTTATCATCATGAATAATCTGCGTGTCTTGTGAGTGACAAAAGAAACGTTTTTGCAATTTCTTGGGAGATGATTTCAAAAAGGAGTGGGACAAATTGTCCCACTCCTTTGTTAATTGATGAGCGACTATTTTGCGTAATACAGGGGAATGACGGGTGCTGTCTTCCGAAGAAAACAGCGCCCGTATAATTTCGTTTCGCTAGGGAGCCGGCCTGAACACGTATTCCTTTGCGCCCTTGACCATGGAACCGGCCTTGTAGCAACCGGCCACGAGAGCTTCCTCCCCGTCCGTCGTCGTGGCGAACGTGAGTGAGTAGCCACAGCCGTTGTTGCTGTCACCCTCACCAGGCACGTTGACGTAGTCGGCTTCCATGTAGTCCTTGATCATCCGGCTACCTATATTCGCGGCGACGGTCATGCCGTTGTCCGAGTAGTCCGACGCGCCGAACGCGATCCACGGAGCGCCGTCCACCACGCCTGTCGCGAGGCCCCACGCAGTTCCGTATCGCGGCATCGTGATCGCGCTCGACCCGCTCAGATCCTCGTCGTAGCGGAGGAACTGGTCGTTGCCAGGGTCATTGACGATCCATCCGTATGAAGTCCAGACCCCGATGGTCCCGACCGGAACGGTTGGCGTTGCCATCCGGCGCTGGTTGATGCGAGTCGGCGCGACTCCGGCGACGAGTGGGAGCGCGAACGTCTCGATGATCGGCGCGGGAGCGGTGTTGTACGAATCGGTCACGAGGATCGAGCTCATGCTGGCGGTGCGCGGCGCGCAGAAGCTGCTTGAATTTGATACGCCATCATCGTCCGTGTCGCATGCGACGAAGGACAGGTCGGCGTCGGCAGGGAAGACGTAGGTGAGCGTTGACCCCGAGGGAGCCGCGAGCACTGTTTCCCAGACACCGAACTCGACGACGATGGTGCCAGGATCGCCTCCACCGCCGATGAAGTCGCTCTTGCCGTCGCTGTTGAGGTCGGCCGAGAACGCTTCGGCGCCGAGATATAGATTGTTCATGGCCCCGTAGAAGACCACATCCGAATCCGACTCGTTGAGCCCGGCGCCGATCATCACCTTCGACTGTCGGACGCAGTTGATCTTGCCTCCGTTGGGTGCGTAGGTGCTGTCGTAGTCGGCTCCGACACAGAAAAATCCTTCGGTCATCATGCCGGTCGCCTGCACCGTGAAGGTACCCATGCCCGCGGAGATGTTCCCGATCGTGTCCGAGTAGGTGAAGTCCGCCGGGTCAGGCGGCATGCTGACGTCGCGATACAGCGTGCTGTCCGTCGCGAATCCGTACACTGTGTCGTTTCCATCACTCGACATGGTGAACATGCCGGGAATGGGAGCGCCCACAGCGTAGCCAGCACGGTCGAGCGAGTCACTCGATATGTTCGCGATTTCTAGCATGTAGAGCGGCTCGGTGTCGCCGCTGTCCGTGTCGCCGCTGTCCGTGTCGCCGCTGTCCGTGTCGCCGCTGTCCGTGACACCGCTGTCCATGACATCGCTGTCGACGTTCTTTGACACCTCACCTTCCACACCGAAGTTGAAGGTGCATCCGCAGAGACAGAGTAGAACGGTTGACTTCATCTTTTTCCCTTTGTGAATGCCGTGGGAGGATCCCAAAGCGTCTATCTTGTAGCATGTGTTTTACGTGAGGTCAAGGGTGCTTGCTCTGTCCACCTCCTCACGTACAAATGTCGTTAGAGTTCCGTTAAATTCCTGCCCTGAAATAGCCCAATCGTCCACGTGAAAGCAACTCGCAGCTTGTTCCAAAGACCTGGAGTTTTAAATAAATACACAGTGCGCCACAGATACCAAGCTACGATCCCCTTTACAACCACAGGACCAATTTTTCCAACACCGTCTCCAAATCCAAGTGAGAACAACATTCCAATAATCTTGGGCTCGTAATGAGCGTCCGCCTCTTTCTCTTGGATGAGACGAGCAATGTTATGTGCAACCACAGAAGCTTCGCGCACAGCGGTTTGAGCAAGTTTTGGAACCGGCGTGCCATTAATCGAGATCACGTCACCGAGGGCAAAAATGTGAGCATCCTCACAAACCTGGAGATGTGTGGTGACTTGGATGTGTCCTTTTTCATCCAATGTGAAAGTTTCTTTGAACATTTCTGTGTTTGGAACAACACCGGCGCACAGAATCGTTATGTCCGAATGGAATGTTCCTTGCGTTGTCACGATCTCGCTCCTTGTAATCTCACGCGCCATCGCATCACAGACAATCTCGATTCCGGCTTTCTTAAGCGCTCGTCGTATGTAGGTCTGTATTGCGGTCACGCTTGTACTGCAAAAAACATTAGAGCCATGAATAATGCGAAGTGTGTACCGCGCCTCCGGCATTTTTTTTTGCAAAGCTCGCAACATGAGATCAAGATCAAAGACAAGCTCAAGCCCAGTTGGCCCACCACCAACCACACTCACGGAAACATGTCGATTGTAATCCTGCGCACGAGCAACAACGTCACGCTTTAGACGCACAGCGTCTTCCACATCCTTCAATTGGTAGACATGCTCTGACCCAACGACTTGAGAAAAATTGGTAAGGGATCCTGTCGCGATAACGAGATACACATAAGAAAGACTGTGACCGCCTTCCAGCCGAACTATCTGCTTTTCACGCCCCAGTGCTTCGACTCTCCCTCGGATAAATCGAAAACGCGGCGTGTGAAAAAAACTTTCGTACTCAAAAATTATGTCATGAGAAAGCAAGGAGCCCGTTGCCACTTCATGCAACAAAGGTGTGAACGTAAAATGGTTCTCATCGCTCACAAGAGTGACAGACAACCCGCGACGCAGAAGCTCACGAGCTGTGTAAACGCCAGCAAAACCTCCGCCAACGATGACAATGGAATCCTCTTGTGACATAGCGTTCAAATTCTACCACACACAGAATCCCTTCCATCCACAGCGCCCATTGACTTGCTGAAACGCCCAGGGTAGAATCGCGCTCGTGTTTCCGGAAACACTCCTGTTTGTGGAAACATATCCACGACCTGACTATCGGAGTATCTACGTGTCCTCCCATGCTTCTCTCCCCACACACCCTGCCAACGACTCATCACTTCCCACCACCGACCGCGAGATCTCCCTCCATCTCAACTCCTTCCCCTTCGAGGCATGCGCCATGGTCGGGATGGGAGACTCCATGAAGCACGTGAGCGACATCCTTCCCGACAAAGGTCTGCTGGTGCTCGTCGCCACCCATGACCTGATCGAAAACGTGAACAGCATCAGCTGCATCACGAATAGGGTCGGAAGCAAGAGTGTCTATGCACTGACCGGTCTTCCAGCGTTCCGTGCGGAAACGTACCGCATGTCCATCATCTGGGTCAAGATGATCGGTCACACCGACAATATTCTGTTCTGTAGGCACGAGCTCAGCGTACTGCTGGGAATCGATGCAGGACGCGGCCAGGTGCGCAACGGCATCGTGATCGTGAAGGATGGAAAAATCGTCTGGAGCAAGGTCGCGGACGCCCGCCGTCCCAACGCTCCACACGAAATCGACGCCTTCGTGGAAGCATTCGACTACCACGACCGCTAGACCCGACGCGCGAGTCTCCCAAGGCTCGCTTTTTTTATTACCTCAAACAGAAAACCGCCCTGAGCTTGTCGAAGGACGGCTTTACTTTGTTTCCTTATGCATGACGTGCCCTTTGCACCACTTACAAAACTTCTTCATCTCAAGACGATCCTTGAGCTTTTTTTTGTTCTTTTTGCTTTGGTACCCAACGCGTTTGCATTCGGTGCACTCTAAATTGACGAGGTTATCTTGTGACATAGATGGGAGGATCCTACTGGTGAGAAGAAAATAAGTCAATGGCGGCTTGCCAGCCATAGCGTCAGCACAGGATCGAGGCACGCGCCCACCTTCGCCAAAGCGCTTCGGCGGGCTCCAGCCGTCCCATCAGCAACAAAAAATACTGCTGATGCGACTTAGTAAGGCTTGCCAGCCATAGCGTCAGCACAGGATCGAGGCACGCGCCCACCTTCGCCAA
>CAYHRJ010000053.1:0-4987 GCA_964359095.1 uncultured Gammaproteobacteria bacterium
GCTGTTCCTCCTGCTAGCTCAACGTGGAGCAAAGACGGGTACGTACGTCGTCGTCTTCTTGATCTGGTACGGCATCGTGCGTTTCTTCCTCGACTTCCTGCGCGCTACCAACGGCCCCATTGTCGATACGCGCTACTTCTCCCTCACCCCGGCTCAGTATTTGGCCATCGTCATGGTGGCTGGGGGAGTGTGGGTGTGGAAGAAACATTGTTTCCATCCTTCTGTCCGTGGACCCATGGGGGATTGAACCCCAGTCACCATGGGTGATAATCCTGGTGACGCACCAAGCTGGGCCCACGGGCAGAAAGAAAGAACAAAATACTCCCTTGAGGTATATCAAAAAGATATTGGCCTCAGGGAGTATTTATTTTTCGCACCAGGATTATCACCTACATCTATTCAACCACAGTTTTTTTATTGAGTCAATGCGCACGGTGTGAATAAGTTTGATGATCTACCAACTAAAAGGTTGCATTAGCTTTTTTCCATCCTTCTGTCCGTGGACCCGTGGGGGATTGAACCCCAATCGTTCGAGGTGATAATCTCAACGATGCACCAAGCCGGGCCCACGGGCAAAAGGACACAAATAAAACACTCCGCCATACATAATAGACTTTACGTCATTATTGAAATGGGGGAGTGTTAACTTTTTAGCACCGTTGAGATTATCACCTACATTCATTCAACCACAGTTTTTTCGTCACGTCAATGCGCGTGGTGTGAATAAGTTAGCGATGAAAGAAAAACACCAACAGCCGTTGGTGTAATGGAGGCGTGGATCTGCCAGTGAATCAGAGGCGACGAAGCGAGACGACCATCCCGTGACGATCCGGTTCATCAGGACCGAGTGGATCCATCTCGTGACGGCGGATGTACTCTGCGAGATCTGCCGCTTCATTGGATTTGTTCACGGCACGACGATAGAGCTCATTGTAGTACAACGAGATGTAGTACTCGGAGAATCCTTTCTCGCGAAGAATCTCACGGAGATGTCCGTCAATGTACGCTGGAACAGGACCCCACTCCGAAAATTTAGGCCAGAGAGCATCGAGTCCTTCTTGGAGGACATCTTTACCTCCTGAGGAGGCCAGACGGTAGGCTTGTTCGAGAATTTCTCCATGATGGAGATTGAAGTCGTCCTGGGTGAATCCCATTTTCTCGAGTCGCTCGAAGGCGCTTGGGATGTGTCCAGAGCCTGCGTATCTGACGTTCCCGTTTTCATGCGCGATGATTCTCAGCAGGAGTACGGCCTGTGCCCTGTCCCATCCTTCGACCCAATTGCGATCAGACATTTTTGACCTCGGTTAGTGTGGACTGCGTGCCATTCACGCAAACCAAGCATAGAAGCTGAGCAAGACACAAGCAATGAAACAGTCTTACTTTTCTGCAAGAGATATGTTTCATCTCTGTTTTCAGTACTATCTTGTGATGGCGCATGTCAGGATTTGGCCTGCATGTAGTAGGCCTGTTTCATCTAGGAAACAAGATCGATTCAGCGAGCTCACAAAGAAAGTTGCCGCCGAAAAGTTGACAAACTATCCGATAAAAAATAGCCTAGAGACAAGGCTATTTTGATTTATCCACAATCTTTAATGATTTTCATTCACATCTATGCCACGTATCCCTAAACTGTCTGAGGAAACGCTTGAACTCCTTGGCCTTACGGCAAAGGACATGCAGGTCTACACCGCTCTGCTGAAACTCGGTACAGCGCCTTTGCGACGTGTCGCTGAGGAGTCTGGCCACAACCGAGGGACGGTGTATGACGCGCTGAAGCGTTTGCTCGATCTGGGACTGGTGTCTCACATGGACGCAAAGACCCATCGGTATTTTACGGCAGAAGATCCGCACAAGCTCCGTGGTCTTGCCATGCGCCGCGAGGTTGCGATCCAAGAAGCGCAACTGAAACTTGCAGATGTCGTGCCACAGTTGCAAGAGCTTCTTGGAAAAAGCGCTCATCGTCCGACTGTGTGGTATTACGAGGGTGAGCAGGGAGTTCACGATATCCTCGAGGACGTGCTCAAGGTCACGGAGCGTGCGGAGTCAAAGATGTTTCGTATTTATTCGTCGGAAGGGATTCGTGATCTGATCGCGAATGCGTGGCCAGGATTCATCAAACATCGCATTGCCAAGCACATTCGTGTGAAGGCGATTGCGATCGGCAAGGGTGGACGCACGCACGGACTGGACGAGCGCAAGTGGTTATCTGAGTCTGACTCGGCACCCTCGTACATTTTCATCTACCCTGGCAAGACGGCCTTCGTCTCGATCGACGACCGTCGCCAACTGTTCGGTGTGATCATCGACGACGAAGCAATCTCAGCGACCCAAGTGATGATTTTCGACGCGCTGTGGAAAATGATGTGACCGAAGGGGTCAGGTCTGGTTATGGGCATTTGTTAAAAAAAATGCCCAATAACCAGACCTGACCCCATCCGGAGGCTTTGATGAGTTTGCACCCGTTCTATCGTTCTGTTGTTGCTATGTTCTGCGGCCCGCACGATGATGGCGATTCTGCTCCCACACGTCGCATCGACCGCGCGATCGAGCTTTCGCTCGAGCTCTGCTCGCCGCTCCTGATCGCTGGGGACGGCAACTTTGCCGAGGATCTTCAGTTCTTTTCTGCAAGGGCTGAAGAAGCCGGCGTCTTGTACGTCCGTTGGTTTTACGAGCGTCTTGCCTCGACCCGTACGGACGCACAGTCGATTGTGAACGAGATCATCAACAACCCACCGTTCATACGCGTCGCCAATATCCACCTCGTCACCGACGACTGGCACATGGCCCGTGCTGCTGCGATGCTCGAGGGAGAACAACGGCACCTGATCGCTCGTGATCATCACGCGTCGCTTCCAACGATCCATCGAGTTCCGGTGATCACTGGCCTGCGTCCTCCCGATGTCGTCCTGGCTGGCGAACGTCAGGGTCTCGCAGACTATCTCGCCGGCCGCTACGGAGAGCGCAAAGCTCATCCTCCATTCGGCAAGCCTTGCGAGGAGGCTCGCACGTGAAATCAAAAGCGCCTGTCGCACGGACAGACGCTATTCTTTTTATCCCCAAAAACCCTTTCCACTTGTCGTAGGTTTGGCAACAGGTTTGGCTGGTACACTCGGCGCGCTCAGTCCACGAACGAACTGCGTGATCCTTTGCATCTCCCGCTCAACAAGTGGTCCTTCATATTCTCCTGCATGTGCTGATGTTCCTTCGTAGCTGGCGGCTTTTTGATCCACGTGCAAATTCACTTGTAGTCCACCATCTCGATCCTCAATGTAAGCGTGATAGCGCGGAAACAGTTCGCCCGTGGCTCTCAATGTGTAACTAAGTTGTCCCTCATGTCCGCGGTGCTCACCGTACCCGAGCCGACGAATGAGGCCGCGCGCGTTATCACTCAAGGGTCCAGGAAAAAATTGTTTCATAGGATGAGTGCTAGTTCGGGTGAATGATTTGTCCAACCTCTGTCTTGCCGGTGATGGTCTCTATGATGCGCTGCATCTCAGTTAGAACGCGTCCTCCTTCGTAGGCCCAAGGTTGATCGTGGTTGCCACGATGCGTGATTGAGTCGAGCGCATCAAAATGTAAATCGATTTCCATCCCGTTTCCGCGAATAGACACGAGCGCGTGGAATCGAGGAAACGCTGGATCGTTCAGTTGTCGATGATAACACGTCCGGCCATTCTCCACGCAATGCCGAACATATCCAGCTTTGACCATGAGCGCTTCAGGAAAGGCTGGAAGAGGTGATGGAATCGTGCGACGCATAGAACCCATTTACTCTACATCTTCTTGACGTTTTAGCAAAAATTTGATTAACTTTCGTTGCTCATTCGAGCAGGAGAATTACGATGCTTTCCATTCGACTTCTGACCACGCTGGTGGCGATCATGAGTTCACTGCTGCTCGCGCGGCCGGCCCAAGCCTGTACATGTGAGGATGCCATGGCCGTTGCCAGTCAGCATGTCTGGGACGGGGAGGCTCTTCAGGAGAGTGACCACGTCGAATTGAAGACCTGTGAGGATCTGCGCGTCCTGCGCAATACCGTCTACGCACGTCACGGCTACATCTTCGGCGAGGAGTGGGTCAAGGCACAGTTCGACGACGATCCGCGATACGTGCCAGACGCCTACGTTGGTGACGAAACCGTGGGAGCCATGCTCACTCCCAGCGACCGTGTGACCGTCGAGCTGATTCTTGCGGCGGAGGCGAAAGATGATTGCTCCCACTACTGGGAGAAGAAGGCTCTGCCTGATCCGTTTGATCCTGAGCGCATTCAGGTCGTGACCATCACGCCAGTCGAGCCTGAGACGCCTGCCGAGCGCACATTCGTTGAGGTACCTCTCCCGACCGCTCCGCTTACCGGTGGAGCAGCAACGGTGAGTGTGGTCGCTGGAGTCATGACTTCAGAGTTCGTGACGCACCAAGCGTTCGACGCAAAGATGATCGAGTCCTTCTGGCTCGCACAGTTCACCTGCGACGAGCTCGATCGTGTGATCCATGCCGTCTACGCGCGTCACAACTTCTACTTCCTCAACGGTGAGACTCGCACATACTTTCTGCGCTTCGACCTGCGCTACCGTCCCGACATGAACCTGAGGGTCACAGAGATCGAGGCCACGTTCACCAGCCAGGATCAGCTCACCCTTCTGCGCGCCGAAGTGGCGCTTGAGAATCACAGCTGCTCTCAGGAGTAGCGGACCGCTACACGACCCGTTCATCTGGACGGGTTTTCAAATAGAAAAGACTTTGTTATAGTTCCGACGTCATTCTGGAGAGGTCGCATAGTTGGTCTAGTGCGCGGTCCTGGAAAGACCGTATACCGCAAGGTATCGGAGGTTCGAATCCTCTCCTCTCCGCCACATAAAAATCCTCAGCATTTCGCTGGGGATTTTTATGTGGCGGTGTTTGTTGGACAAAGTTCGAAACTATTTCGAGCAGAATCCAAATGATTAAAACGGACTCGGCAGGGCGAAACAATTTGTCTGGGGGAAAG
>CAYHRJ010000054.1:0-4595 GCA_964359095.1 uncultured Gammaproteobacteria bacterium
CTTTCTTGTCCGCCATAGCCTTGGCGACGGCGGAAGCGACGGCGGGAGCCTGGGTAGACCAATGGAGACCTATTACAGGTCGACAAAGGTTCAGCGTGTGCATAGGGGTCAGTCGTTGAGTCTGCATGTTTTATCAGGACACAAACAAACTCCGTGATGGAGGGGTGTTTTATGTGCGGACATTTTTTCGTATATACGAACTTTTGTCCGCTTTTCATCAGATGCTAGATGAAGGTAAACAGGGCAAGTATAGCCGCGTCGACCATCATAGAGCTCTCAATGGTATAATAGCTGCGCTTATGAAGAAGCTCAGCTATTTAGTTTTGACAGCTTTTCTAATGACGTCGCCCACCAGTCTTTTGGCTGCCGATGACGTATTATTTAATCCTGATTATTTACTATCCGATACTGACTTTCTCGACGAGGACAGCATGTCACTGACAGATGTCTCGCGATTCCTGACACGCGGAGGACTGGCGTCGTATACGGACACGGACATCGACGGTGTCGAGCGAACGTCGGGAGAGATTATTTGGAACGCGGCGCAGGAGTTTGAACTCAGTCCAAAATTTTTGTTGACGCTTTTGCAACGCGAACAAAGTCTTGTCGAAGATCCTACGCCGTCTGATGACCAGCTTGCCTGGGCCATGGGCTATGCGGTGTGTGATGATTGTTCAAAGGACGACCCTCGTATTCAAAAATTTAAAGGGTTTGCCTCGCAGGTCCATTATGCCGCGGCGCGCATTCGTGAATCTTATCTCGACGATCTTGAAACGCGCGGCTATACCGAGACAGGTGTTGGTCCTGGGATCGAAATCACGATAGACAACACATCTGTCACGCCAGTCAATTTTGCAACCTCATCGTTGTACACTTACACGCCACACTTGCACGGCAATGAAAATTTCGTGACGATCTGGGAGCGTTGGTTTGGTCAGGAGTATCTCACAGGATCTCTGCTTCAGGACAAAGACACAGGCGGCATCTGGCTCATTCAATACAGCGAGCGTCGTCCCATCACATCGCGCGCTGCATTCTTTTCACGATTCAATGTAAACACGGTGGTGGCCGTGAGTGGAACAACGCTCGAACAATATTCTATCGGCGATGCTATCAGTTTTCCAAATTATTCTCTGCTTCGATCTCCTGGAGGAACGGTGTACCTGCTCGTTGATGACACACGCCGCGGATTCACCTCACAAGAAGCCTTCCGATCGCTTGGATTTAATCCAGACGAGGTTGTAGACGTCAGCTGGGAAGATCTGGATGTCTATACGGAAACCACGCCAATCAGCGTCGAAACGGTTTACCCTCAAGGAGCCCTGCTTCAAGACAACACAACGGGCGGAGTTTTTTACATCGAGAACGCCGTGAAGCATCCAATCGTCTCGCGAGAAATTCTTGCTAATCAATTCGCAGATCAAACCATCGTCCCCGTTGACCCAGAAAATCTCGACAGCTACGAACGTGGTGATGAAGTCGGCTTTGCTGAGGGAACGCTCATCGGCGTCACAGGTTCACCTGACATCTTTGTCGTTTCCGAGGGAGACCGCCGCCCCATCACAGATGAAGTAACCTTCTTCACCTACGGTTGGAACTTCAACCAAGTCGTCTGGACCAACGAACGATCCGTACTCCTGCATCCACTGGGCGAGGCTGTCTCAACGAATTTGGATGGAGGAGATCAGATCGAAGTTGCTTCAAAATAATCTTATGCTCGTATTCGCAGCTATCACTCCCCACACCCCACTTCTGATCCCGACGATCGGAAAAGAAAATATCAAAGCGATGAGCGAAAGCGTGAAAGCGCTGACGCATCTTGCGGATGATTTTTATCTTTCTCGTCCTGACACGGTGATCGTCATTTCAAGTCACGCCACGCAGTACAAAGATGCCTTTGCCATCAATCTTCATGACGAATACTTTATTGACTTCAAGGATTTTGGCGATCTCTCAACAAGCCGGTCGCTTGCACCGGACCTAGAAACGATCACACAGATTCAACGTGCCACGCGCGACGAGCACATCGCTCTGACCCTTGACTCAAGCTCATCACTCGATTACGGAGCCGGCGTTCCACTCACCTATCTTCTTTCAAAATCTCCTGATGTACAGATTGTGCCACTTTCACATTCAGGACTTTCGCCGCGTGACCACGTACGTTTTGGTTCGCTTCTGAAAGACGTCATCGATGCATCCAAAAAACGCATCGCAATCATTGCATCGGGCGATCTCTCGCACTGTTTGGATTCTGGCTCCCCACTCGGCTTTCGACCTGAGGGCAACGTCTACGACACACAGGTGATTGAGGCAGTAAAAAATCAATCACTATCTACCCTTTTGAATCTTGATGAAACTGTTCTCCTGCAAGCCGGACAGTGCGTACATGAGCAGATGTTGATACTCTTTGGAGTTCTTGAAAAAACACAAACTCGCCCTGAAGTTCTCCGTTACGAACATCCGTTTGGTGTTGGCTATCTTGTTGCTGAATTTCATCTGACGGATCTATGATCGCAGAGGTGTATCCACTCAAGCGTCTGAGTCGCGATCTTTCTGCTTTTGATTATCTTGTTCCAGAACACCTCTCCGTGGATCGTGGGATGTTCGTTCGCATTCCGTACCGCAAAGCTGTGATCACAGGCATTGTCAAACGTCTCAAGGATAAACCCGTGCGCGGCATTCATTTGAGATCGATTGATCATATCTATCATGGCGCAGCATTGAAGGAGGATGAGCTCTCTTTTTTTGAATCTCTTGCTTGTCAGTTATTCCAGTCACCTGCGACACTTCTCTATAGTGCTTTTTCGCACATTCCAAAATCTGATGACGTACAGCCAGCCAGTACAGCCTTTTCCTGGCTTCCTCTTACTCTGCCTCGGAGCGAGGGTGATACGGTCGTACGGCTCGTGAGTCAGATGCGCGAGCGTGCACAAGCTTTTATCCAAACACCTGACATCCGTCGCGCCACAGCCTTGATCCTCGGCTATATCCAAAGTTCCGAGAAGCAAAAAGTACTTATCCTTGCTCCGACTGTTCGCGATGTCGACTTGATTCGCTCGCGACTGAGCGGTCAAAATCTCTGGATTATCACAGGTGTAGAATCTCCCGTTGAACGATTTCAAAAGTGGCGCGCGTTTCGGGGAGCGCAGACAGGAATCTTACTCGGTACACGAACTGCAGGATTTATGATTGATGCGTCGATCACCACGATCTTTCTTGTGCGATCAGGTGACCAAAATCACAAACAAGATGATCGCAACCCGCGCTACGACATGCGAGAACTTGTGTGGGATCTCCACGAACGATTTGCCACGAATCTGTTCTGCATGGATGTGGTTCCCAGACCTCAACTGCTTTCACACCTTGCACCAACAGAACGCCTCAACTGGCCCGTACAAGCAAATGAGCAGGTCATTGATTTGAACCGTGATCAAAATAGACGCTCACGATCGATCACCTACGAAGCTGAACAGCTTCTGCGTACCAACCTCACAAACGGACGCATCTTGTGTGTCCACAACCAAAAAGGTCTCGCAAAACTTCTCCTGTGTGGCGACTGTGGTCACAAACCTTTGTGTCCCGTGTGTGCAACATCTCTGACCGCATTTTCTCACACACTTGAATGTGCACGCTGCCACCACAAGGAACCACTTATCCACCACTGTCCCGCATGTCGCAGTTCCAAGATCATTCGTGTTGGACCAGGAAACGAGGATGTCGCACAGGAGCTCCGAATGTTATTCCCTGAGACGTCCGTCTGTGTAATCGACCGCGATCATCCAACAGATGACGGCTCTCGTATTCTGGTTGTAACTTCATTCTTTTTAGAAGCGTGTCATGATGTTTTTCGTCCAGAACATTTTGCGGCCGTAGTGCTTGTGAATGTCGATGCACCTCTGTTTGGTGACAGCCCACAGGCGATTGAATCACTCACACGTGAGCTATGGCAATGGCGTTGGTTGGCTTACACATGCCACGCGCCCCTTCTTGTTCAAACCGGAAGCGTCGTGCTCACGAACGCTGCGCTTGAGGATCCTGAACGCGTACTATCTGAAGACCTTGCATCGCGTGAAAGTTATCACTTGCCACCGTTCTATCAGTGGTTTCGTGTCACACTAAAAGAAGAAGAGACACGAAAAGCACAAATTGAACTCGCGCAGCTCAAGGATCGACTCACCGTTATTTCCGACATTGAATTTGGAGCCATGACGTTTACGCCAAACAAAGACGGAATTCTCGAACTTGGTATCCCTATCCAAAACGCAGATGCACTTCAGAGCATCTTCACTTCCCTCCCCGACCGATATATCATTGACACAGGACTTTTTTCTTGATAGTTTTCTCGTCTATGACTTTACGCCCAGTACTGAAAAATCCGAATGATCTGCTTCGCACAAAGGCGAAGAAGGTTCCTGTTGCGCTGATTCAATCCCTAGAGGTTCAAACACTTATTGATGACCTCACCGAGACGATGAACATCGAAAATGGCGTTGGGATTGCGGCAACGCAAATTGGATCGGACAAGCGCGTGATCATCATAGACGTCAATGGTGTGATGCCACTTGTGAATCCTGAGATCGTTAGCAAGTCTTTGC
>CAYHRJ010000055.1:0-3581 GCA_964359095.1 uncultured Gammaproteobacteria bacterium
TCAGTGCGGCGTCGTTTTTCCCGTCCGACCAAAGTCATCATCAAATCTCTCGATGTCATCTTCTCCAAAATAATCACCACGTTGTACTTCGATAAACACGAGCGGCTCATCGCTGACGCACGCCACGCGATGCTTTGCTCCTCGAGGAATAACCAAAACCTCACCGTGGCCATGTTCTGATTCCTGGTCGTCAAGCGTAAACAACGCGCGGCCTGACACGATCACCCAAAATTCCTCTCGACGCTGATGACGTTGATACGAGAGACGTTTTCCTGGCTCAACCGTAATCCGTTTCACTTGGTGCGTCGCACCTGCATCCAAAACATCATAGCGTCCCCACGGTCGAATATTTTCTGGCAGTGCGCGATGCATATGGTTGACACTAACCGACTTTTTTCTTAAACTACCCGCGTATTTTTAACACAGGGAGCGTTGGGGATTTGGAGTGTTGGAGCGTTGGGAATCCCAAAGCTCCAAACCCCCAATACTCCAACCCCCCCCATACTCGAATCTATGCCCATTATACAGTACGCCATCGCCGCAGGAGTTCTCGCCATAATTTGGGGAGCTGTTCTCACTCAATGGATTTTGAAGCAACCTGCTGGTGAAGGAAAAATGAAGGGGATCGCGCTTGCCATTCAAGAAGGCGCAAATGCATATCTTGCACGTCAGTACAAAGTCATTACGGCAATCGGAGCTGTGATGTTCATCCTGCTTGGATTCACACTGTCCTGGACACTCGCCATAGGCTTTCTCGTGGGAGCCGTACTCTCTGGCGCTGCTGGATTTGTCGGAATGTCTGTCTCCGTGCGTGCCAACGTTCGCACAACCGAGGCAGCAAAGAAAGGTCTCGCTGAGGCACTCGATGTCGCGGTCAAAGGCGGAACCGTGACAGGCATGCTCGTCGTTGGACTCGCTCTCTTGGGAGTCGCAGGATTTTATGCGATCACACAAGACGTAGGCGCTCTCATTGGACTTGGATTCGGCGGTTCGCTCATTTCCGTATTCGCTCGTTTGGGCGGGGGCATCTTCACAAAAGCCGCTGATGTAGGCGCTGACCTTGTTGGAAAAACAGAAGCCAATATTCCAGAAGACGATCCTCGTAACCCAGCAGTCATTGCCGACAACGTTGGTGACAACGTCGGCGACTGCGCAGGCATGGCCGCGGACTTGTTTGAAACGTATGCCGTGACACTCATCGCGACCATGGTCTTGGGTGGACTCATCTCCGACAACGAAAGTCTAGTTTTGTATCCTCTTGCTCTTGGAGCTGTTGCAATCGTCGCATCAATCTTGGGTACGTTCTTCATCAAATTGGGTGCAAAGAAAAATATTATGGGCGCGCTTTACAAAGGCCTTGGCGCTGCAGGCATCTTCGCTGCCATTGGGTTTTGGTTCGTCACAAATCTTTTTGCTTTCAGCAACAGCCGTGAACTCTTCTGGTGCGGCGTGCTTGGACTCGTGATCACGGGACTGCTCATCATGATCACCGAGTACTACACCGCGACCGAATACAAGCCGGTTCAAAAACTCGCCGAGGCTTCTGAGTCTGGACACGGCACCAACATTATTGCCGGCATTGCGCTCTCCATGAAAGCCACTGCGTTGCCTGTGCTCACCATCGTTTTGGGAATTCTGATCGCCTACAATCTGGCAGGTCTCTACGGCATTGCAATCGCCGCCGTGGCAATGTTGTCGCTCACCGGGATCATCGTCGCGATCGACGCATACGGTCCCATCACTGACAACGCCGGCGGTATTGCCGAGATGGCTGACTTGCCACCTGAAGTTCGCGCGATCACGGATCCTCTGGACGCTGTTGGCAACACCACAAAAGCAGTCACCAAGGCGTACGCGATTGGATCCGCAGGACTTGCAACTCTCGTTCTGTTTGGTGATTACGTTCACACCATCGAAGCCACGGGGACTAAAATCGTCTTCAGCCTTGTTGATCCTAGTGTGATCGCTGGTCTGTTCTTGGGCGGACTCGTCACTTATCTATTCGGTGCCATGGCCATGGAGGCTGTTGGAAAAGCAGCGGGTGCAGTTGTGGAAGAAGTGCGGCGTCAATTTCGAGAGATTCCTGGCATCATGGACGGCTCAGGAAAACCTGAGTATGGAAAAGCTGTTGACATTGTGACCACACGAGCGATCAAATACATGATCGCGCCTTCACTGCTCGCGGTTCTCGCTCCTATCGTCGTCGGATTCGGTCTTGGTCCTGAAGCACTCGGCGGACTGCTCATCGGTTCAATCATCACAGGATTATTCGTCGCAATCTCGATGACCACTGGCGGCGGCGCATGGGACAACGCCAAGAAATACATCGAGGCTGGGCACTTCGGTGGCAAAGGAAGCAACGCGCACAAAGCAGCTGTCACAGGTGACACAGTGGGTGATCCTTACAAAGACACAGCCGGTCCAGCACTCAATCCAATGATCAAGATTCTCAACATCGTCGCTCTGCTCATCGTCGCGCTCATCGTCTAAATGAAACATCCCGACTCTAAAAGAGCGGGATGTTTTGAATTTGAAAACCCCACATAGCTCGATAGAGCGACGTGGGGGTCGTGAGTGTCTAACTCTTGGCTGCAGAACCTGTGAGGATCCTCTCAAGGCGCGTGAAATTATCGCGCGCCCAGTTCAGGTCTTGAAGCTCTTGATCCTGCTGGCGCTGCATGATGCGAGTATCGATGCTCTTTTCGATCGCTTCTTTTGAATCTTCAAGCACTCGCAGCTCCTGCCTCAGACGCAGCTGCGTATCGTCGATCACTGTGAGTTCTTCACGCTTGGCTTGAACTTCTCCCAAAACTCTCGCTCGATCATCTTCCATCGCCTGTGTGCTGAAACTCACCTCGCGCTCAGCGATCCTTGCGTTGAGCTGCTCGAGAGTCAGGTTGGTTGACCCTGCCGAGGGAGTTTCAGTGGGTTGCTCAGCAAGGCGATCCTCCTGAGAAACAGGCACCTGCGACTCACTTGTTTGCGACGGATCTGCGACCAAACAGGTGTTGTGATCTGGTCCTGACTTCGCTCGACCGTAGCGAAATAGATTCGGGTAGGAAAGCTCGTTGCCGCAGATGCTCCTTGCCAGTTGTCTACCAACAGACTTCGTGATCACGCGCCATGCAGGATCATCCGTTGGCACTGCAGCGTCCCAAACCGCTTGGTGGAGACGAGTGGCCATCTCACGATGCTCACAATCCGGACGCCTGACGCGTTGCTTTTTCGCCTTGACCTTTGGCTCAGCCGCTGGAGGATCTGCTTCATGAACTTCCTCCTCACCGAGAGTCTCTGCTGCGTTGTCAACCACTGCGGTTTCTACTCCATCTTCGACAGGAACATGATCTACGGCCTGACTCAGAGTCTGGAATCGTTCGTCACCTGCGAGCAGTGCGTCCAGATCACCAGGAACGTACACGATTTTCCCACGAACTCGAATAGTGATCTCGGTCTCGGGAATGTGAAATCCCGTGGCAAATCTTCGGATGAGTCCAGCCTTTCTCATGTTGGTTATGTACACAGAAGGGTGTGCAACGGAAGTTGTAATGTCCACATTACGGGAAGTTAAAATGTCCACCCCT
>CAYHRJ010000056.1:0-3474 GCA_964359095.1 uncultured Gammaproteobacteria bacterium
CTTCCTTCACTTCATTAGCAATCGCACCGACGAGCTTTCGCTCTTCGACAGCCAAACCCGCCATCTCTTTCATTGCTGCGTTCAGCTTTCCTTTGCGTCCCAAAAACTCCGCCTTGAGATTTTCAAGTGCATCGCGATCCGTCACCTTCGCAACAAGATGAAGAAAATCTTTTTTTACTTGTTGAAGCTGCTCTTTCATATGGAAATCACATTCTTAATCGCTCCCACGATCTCATCGCTAAACGTCATCAAATCTTTGTACGTCACCAAGACGACCAACACCATGAGCAGCATGAACCCGAGATTATGCGCGGCGATCTCGACTCGTTGGTTCACTGGGCGTCCGCGGAGTTTCTCGATCAAGAGGAACAAGACACGTCCGCCGTCGAGTGCTGGGAATGGGAAGATGTTGATGATGGCGAGGTTGATCGAGAGGATCGCCGTGAACTGGAGCAGATAGATGATGCCCATGGCCGCGACCTGGCCGGTCATGACGGCGATGCCCACGGGTCCTGAGAGGTCGACCGCGACTTGCTGCGTCACGATCAAATCGCGAATCAATCCGTAGAACGCTTTGACAACTTCACCTGTGAGCTGGACGGTCGTCCAAACACCTTGACCAACCGCCTGGAAAAACGGATACGACACCAAACCAGTCGAAACAAACGCGAGGCCGACGCCGGTGGCGTCAACGCTTTCTAGATAGGTACTCGTAAGCTCATAGGTCCTAACGGTCGTATCGGTCCCATGCACAACCACCCGTACTCCTTCACTTGAATGAGACGTCATGTACTCACGTGCTGCCGTGTCGGAAGAAAACGACTGACCATCAACGGACACAATCTCATCTCCTTGAACAATGCCCGCTGTCGCCGCCGGAGATCCTTCCACCACTTGCATGATCGTAATCACCTCATCGCGAACTCGAGCGCTGCCAGGCAACGTATCGTCGATGATGCTGGGAAGCCCGACCATGTACCCGACCGAAAACAGCACCGCCGCAAGGACAAGATTCATCGCCACACCCGCGACAAGGACAAGAAATCGCTGCCACGCCTTTTTCGATGCAAAGCTGTCGCCCTCATGCGCATGCTCTCCCGACTCACCTTTGATTTTCACAAACCCTCCCAGTGGAATCCAATTGATGGAGTACGTCGTGTCCCCGCGCTTCACTCCCCACAACCGCGGTGGAAATCCAAACCCAAACTCCTCCACTTTCATTCCCATGCGCTTGGCCATCACAAAATGCCCAAACTCGTGAACGAAAACGAGGAGCGAGAGAACGAGGATGAAGAGGAGAAGCGTGCCCATAGTCTGCTCAATGATAGCGGTTTACAGATCGATCAGCAAGATTGTGTTTGCTCCCTAGTTCATGTTATGCTTTTTTCACATGGAAACCATGATTCGCATTCCAACAACGGAATACCGAGCACTCACGAAAATTGCAAAAAACTACGATCTCTTGCGTCGTGTGTTTACGTTAAATTTTTTTGAAAAGCCTGCGGTGCGATCTCGAAAACAAATCATGAAGGAACTTAAAGCAACAGGGTCCTACAACGCGGCGTTTCTGAAAAGTCTCCAGAAAGGGTTGGATGAATCGTCGTACTTTACTTCCTAAGCTATGGAAGCTCTGCCACTCTCCAAACGATTGATCGCCTACCTAGAAAAACATCAACTTGGAAAAGTGTTCCAAAAACAATTCGATTTTTTTCTCGACAATCCTTTTCATCCGAGTCTCCACACAGAAAGTCTCGAACCAAAACATCTTCACCTGTACAGTTTCCGCATCACGCGTTCCTACCGCGCGATTTTTATTTACCGATCAGAAGGCTTGATCGAGATTATTGATGTGAACAATCACTATCATTGAATAACTCTCACGAAATGTCTCTTGCCCTTTTGAACAATAACACCATCTTCTGGAGGTCTAACTTCCGCCTTAAAATCATCAGCTGTCTTGCCATTAACCTTGATACCTCCTCCAGTAATCAAACGTCTTGCCTCACCGTTTGATTCTGCGAATCCAACCTCAACGATTAAGTCGATGAGGAAAATGCTTCCTCCTTTGATCCAAAAAGGCGATTTGCTAATTTTGAAATTGCGAATCTCGTCTGGCGTTTCCTTCTTTTGGAAGAGCTGATCGAATCGTTCCGACGCAACTTGTGCCTCTTTCTCCCCGTGATAGAACCCAACGATATCTCTCGCCAATCGTGCTTTCACATCGCGTGGGTTCACTTCTTCACGGATCAACGATTTTGAAATTGCAACGACCTCTTCCATCGGTTCATCCGTCAACAACTCAAATCCACCAACGATCATGCCATCGGTCCAGCTCATCACTTTCCCAAACATCTCGTCACTGGAATCTGACAGTGTGATCATGTTCCCTTCACTCTTTCCCATCTTCTTCCCTGTGGGATCCGCGAGCAGCTTATCGGCGATCACAAACTTTTCCTTCCCACGCATCGCTTTCATGAGATCGCGACCAGAAAGCATATTGAATGTTTGATCGTTTCCTCCGACTTCGCCGTCCACATTCATGGCGACGCAGTCGTATCCTTGCATCACTGGATACAGAAATTCATGCAGATAAATTGGCTTCCCTTCTTTCATGCGGCGTTCAAACATATCTCGCTCGAGCAATTGCTGAACCGTAAAATGCGACGCCAACGCTACTGTTTCGTTGAGCGTCAACGGAGCGAGCCACTCACTGTTGTACTTCAGCTCCACTGGATTCTTTCCATTGAAATCTAAAATCTTACTCGCCTGAACTTTGTAATTCTCCGCGTTCTTCAAAACTTCTTCTCGCGTAAGTCGTTTTCGCGCTGCAGACTTGTCTGTTGGATCCCCGATCATGCCAGTGAAGTCCCCAATCAACAAAATCACCTTGTGACCCAAATCTTGAAATTGACGAAGCTTCCGCAACTGAATCGAGTGACCAATGTGCAAATCTGGTCCTGTTGGGTCAATGCCAAGATACAAAGAAAGCTGCTTGCCTTCTTTCAGACGCGCCTCCAAAAATTCCCGCGATGGATACACATGCTCCACTCCCCGCGTGAGCAACTCTTCAATTTTTTGTGGATCGGTTGATACGGACATACATTATTTCTTCAATCGTTTTTTGTCTTCCGGTTTTTGTAAAAAATTCTTTTTTGTGACGACAGACCGACCAAGGCGTTTCTCCAAATTCTTTCTTGCTCCTCCAGCAATCTCGCCACCTGCCTGTGCGTCCGCTTTCAATTTCCCCACACCTTTTGAATCTTCCGTCCGATGAATTTCCGTTGTCGCACGTTCACCAAGCATGTTGAAAATCAGTTCAAAATCATCCATGTGATCACGCAAGTTTTCCCGCTCAAGACCTTTCAGCTTTTTATACTCGCTCGGAGTCACACCAAACGTCGCCTTGGATATTTCCGCTGTAAGAATTTCGTAATCTTACTGATCCTTTGCTCCCCGATTTTTCCACTCATCTGT
>CAYHRJ010000057.1:0-3317 GCA_964359095.1 uncultured Gammaproteobacteria bacterium
GTGAGGGCAACAACATGATGCGCGCGCTGTCCTTGGGGAAGATCGCTGGGTCGATATCGGCCATGGCAACAATTACAAACCCATCGCCCTTCTGTTCTTTAATCAACTTTTCAGCCGCCCGTTGTCGGGCGCCATGCCCACTTGTTCCATGGCCGAAGTCTTCCAGATCAACTGCATTTAGCCCGCGCTGTTTCGCGCGTTTGCTTATTGTGGACTTTCCAGCTCCCGGCGGGCCAATAAGAAGAACAAACCGACTCATACTTTCCTCGTAAACACCCCAAGCATTGGCTGTTCATCAGTGGATCCGTAGTCAAATTTCGGGCCGTAGAAAATATCCGTTTTAAGAGTGCCGCCAGTTTCAAGAGCGAAGGTGAATCCTAGACGTTCCGCAGTTTCAGTAATCCTTTGTATTGCATCCGCATCTTTATATAACGCCTGAGTTTCTTCGAGAACCATTTTTTCTTCAACATAGCTCTTATTCGGCTCGTCTTTTTGTTTGAACTGCCGACCATCGCTGGTTATCCTGACCTTATGTTCCTTAAAAATGGCCATCGGATACAAACGAGCAACTTTGTCGCTAACGCGCAAAATTTCAGGGAGTTCATCCGCAAGAAACGTATCGAGGTCTTTGGAATGTTTTGGCACGGAGTCGTGAGCGATAGCCATGGCCACCCCACGGTCTTCAAATGGCAACTGTTTGATCTCGGCCGTGACGGCCTTTGCGCCAGCGATCTTGCCAGCGTCCTCAACCTCTCGCCACGAAAGAGCTTTACCAACGCCCCACCTTTGCTGAATCGGACGGTCACCCATCTCCTCGCTGTACGCCCGATAAAACCGTCGGTTTCTCTCAATTCCGTCGTGGACTACTTTTGCATACGCCTCTTTTACTTTTTCTGTATAAGCCCTATCAACAGGGATAATATCAATGCCACGCAATACGCCTTCTGTCGCTAACGAGGAACGGCTTGCGCCAAGGTCAACAATTGGTTTTCCAGATTCTCCAGCCAAACGTCTCAATTCTTTCCAATCAATATCTAAGTGGGGGAAGATTTCGAAACTGCTGTCATAACCTTTCCACTCCTCCGGTTTCTCTTTTTCTTGAGTACCCTGATAGTCTGGATTTTCCCTAAAAAACATCGCATCACCGTGAAGATTATCTCTTGACATAAGCTCATTACTTATTAGTGGAAAGCGAGAGCAATGGTTTGCATTCCTCACGCATGAAGTCTGAATAAAGCTCTAATTTTGGTTCACCTGCGGCAATCACGGTCTCGGCGGGAATCATGATTCGCCACGGGCATTCTGGCGTCCGATCTTCCCGACTTGCACCGTAAATAATCCCGGCCATTCTTGCCCAGATGCAGGCAGTGGTACACATTGGGCACGGCTCGTATGTGGTGTACAGATAGCAATCTGTGAGTTTTGTTGATTGCAACTTTTGGGCTGCGAGACGAATGGCATTGATCTCGGCATGGGCAGTAGGATCAATGTCTCGCCGAATGGTAGTAAATGCCTCGGCAATGATCTCGTCGCTTTTCACAATCAAAGCAGCGACGGCGTGACCACCTTCTTGTTGTTTTTCGCGAGCGAGGTTAATCACCCTGCTCATGAGTTCACTGGAGGGATGAGCCATAAATTTACATTAACAAAAAGTACGAAAACGGAATCAGCAAAACTTTTTCGTCCTTAGAAAGCGAGAGCTCACGCGAGGAAATGACAACACCACGATTGATGCCACGATCCTTCATTGATTGTGCCACTTGGGCTGTGCCTTTCTCACCATTTCCGACCTCAATCGCCACCTCCTGACCATTGAGCATCTGGAGGATAAAATCAGCTCCCCCTTGGGAGGGATCGTAAAGAAGCGTTCCCGCGCGTTTAGAGGCAAATTCTCGATAGAGGTGCAGTGCTACGATGTCCTCCCAGTACTTGCCACGACGAGTAGCCATTGTGCCATCAGAGCCAGCGATGGAAAGAAGTGAGGCACGAAGGGCAGGACTCATGAAGCAATACTTCGTCGGTTTTTTCACGGAGCTTGTCGCAGAGCCATAGGGAGGAATCTTGATTAAGCACTCAGCGTCTTTCAAAACTTCAAGTGCACCCGCAAGCGTTGTGCCATTCGCTCCAATCAGGGCAGCAAGCTTAGAAACCGCCAGCGTGTCATTTGCATCTGCCAAGAGATACAAAAGCCGACGCATCATCGCGATCGTTTCTATCTTCAAACTCCCGATGCGAGGAACGTCTGTGTTGATGATCTTGTCGATCAGGGTGTTGAGCGCCTCATACACCTGATTTTTGTCGGGATAGTTCAGCGCGAACGGGAACGTTCCGACTTCAAGATAGTGATTGATGTCCAGCTCATCCACCTTCGACCAATACTGAGCGATCTTGCTTTCAATGGATTTTAGGAACGTGAACGATTCGGCGACAGGTGCAGGGCCATAAACTGCGCTTCGGATTTCTTCCTTCAATCCCTTTACTGGAACGATTCCATGGTGAATCATCTCGTACTCCGTGAAGTTCATCGGATATAGGCGTTCGAGTGTTGAACGTCGAGCCACATCTGCATTTGATCGCAATTCCAAGGCAGATGAGCCAGTACAGAAAATAAATACCTGCTTGGACTTATCAAAGAGTGCTTTAAGAACAACGCCCCACTTAGAGTCATACTGTGCTTCGTCAATGAAAAGCAGAATTGGCTTTTGCTGCTTCTCAAAGGATACGCCCAGCACAACCTCATATGCCTCAATGATTTCTCGAAGTGAGAGATCAAGGTTCTCAACCGCGTCATCGAGCGAAACAAACAATGCATGGCTTTTCGGCAAGCCCATCTTTTTAAACTCGGTCAGAACCTCAAAGTAGGTTTGCGCCATGATCGTTGTCTTTCCAACTCCACGCAGGCCCGGCATGATTACCCATCGCTGATCAGATTTCCCACCAAGAAATCCTTTGTAGTATTGGCGGATCTTAACGATGATGTTGCGGGTATTGTTTCTCGTTCCTTTGGGATTCTTAAGATAACCCTCTAGGCGGGCTTCGGCTCGAACAAGCTGGTTTTGGACGTAATTTAAGGCTTCTTGGCGCATATCCAGTGTGGTATAAACAAACAACGGTTTATTTATACCACACTTGGAATAGAGTGGTAAGGGATAAAACTTACCCTATTTAAGGGGAATCTCCAGTCGATTTGTTTTTGTCTTCAAGCACATGTAGATGGTGTGGAAACAAAAATCCTCCACAAAAAACTCGTGGAGGAAATTTGGCAGGCCACGTCGGTCGCGACCGACGTGGCAGGCCTTCGCAAGCGACGTGCGAAC
>CAYHRJ010000058.1:0-2975 GCA_964359095.1 uncultured Gammaproteobacteria bacterium
AGACCAACTGCCTGCCCGCCATAGCCATGCGACGGCGGGAGCTACAACGGCGGAACCGGCGCAATCGTAACAAAGCTCAACTGTCTTGTGAAGGCTCGTCTGTGGGTTTCTCAACCTCACTCGAAGTCTTGCGAATATACGCCTCTTTCATTTCCTGGAACCGTCGCTCAAACTCTTCGATTTTTTGATTCTCTGGATTCACATCTTTGAGAGCTAAAATCCCCTTGCGTGCATCTTTGAGAGATCCTGTTTCTAAAGCTACCTCAATGTAGAAGTCGAGATATCGAGGATTCTTTGGTCGCTTCTCTATCGCCTTTCTCAAATACGTGAGTGCTTGTTTGGCATGTCCCTGCTTGGTCTCGAGCTCCGCGAGCGACACGTTCACACTTGCATCATCTGGAGACAGACGCAGGGTAAACTGAAACGTCTCACGCGCTTGATCGAGCTGACCACTGCAAACATACATATTTCCCAATGCTTCGTACGTGTCCACGCTTTTAGGGTTATGGCTGATCACGTCGATATATATTTTCTCGGCCGGAATAAACTCATCTTGATCAATGAGTTTTGCCGCTTCCTCTAGCCGTTGTTTGATCATGTCTTCGTTATAACTATGCGTTCCTTCAGAGGCAGTACGACGCAAGCGTTGGTAGTACTGCTCAAGACGATACAATTTTTGTACCGCACGACGACCATACCGTGAAATTGTTTTCATCGCGTCGCTGGCTGTGCGTACCACACTCTGAAGTTTGGCTCCACCGGTACGCTGGAGTTTAGAGAGAATGAGAGCCTCTTTCACCCGACGCTCTCGCTCTTGAGGAATCGAGGCAACGTCAATCACACGAATCTGAGGAAGCTTACGATAAACAACGATTCCCATGACAGCCAGTGAAGAGAGCGCGATAATAATCAGGATCCAATTCATAGGTTAATCTTTTTGCTGTGCTTCAAGCACTTCGCAGGCCGCATGCACAATATCTTTAAACTGATTGATCTTCACGCTCGCACTGCCAACGAGTACGCCATCCACCTGCGGCTCACGCAAAAATCCGTACGCGTTCTCGCCGTCAACGGATCCTCCGTAGAGCACGCGCATTTGACCTGCACCACGCTCGTGAAAAAGCTCTTGCAACACAGAGCGGATGAACGTGTGTGTCTCGACAATTTCGGAAACGCTGGCAGCTTGCCCTGAGCCAATCGCCCACAGAGGTTCGTACGCGATCAGGAGCCGGTCGGTGACGCGCAGACGAACACCTGAGAGTGCCGTCTTTAACTGGTGAAGAACGGCTTCTTGTGTTTTCCCGGCTTGATGTTCAGCTCGCGACTCGACCACGCAGACAATCGGGGTGATCTTGGACGCAAGGGTGTGCAAAACTTTTTTATTCACCATCTCGTCTGTCTCACCAAGAATCGTTCGGCGCTCAGAGTGACCGACGATCGCGTGAGTCACACCGAGCTCAACCAACATACGTGGAGAAATTTCACCGGTGTACGCTCCTGAATCCTCCCAAAAGACATTCTGAGCGCCAAGTGCGGCAGCTGAACGCGCCACCACTTTTCGCACTTCCGACAGCGCCACAAACGGCGGACAAATCACCAACTCTGGAACGAGCTTGCGACCACGCAACGTCAAGAGTGTGCCGCGTGCAAGGGCCACGGATTCTCTCACGCCGACATTCATCTTCCAATTTGCAACGATCGTTTTCATAGTCCTGCGGCTTTGAGAAACGCTTGTTTATCTTTAAACGGTCCGATCGCCGCAACAGACATCTTTTTTGTATCGAGAATATCCTGTGCCACCTTCTGTACCTCGTGAAGGGTCACCGCGTCAATCTCACGCATGCGCTCATCAGGAGTCAGAGCGCGGTCGAGCAACAGCTCTTGTCGTGTATACCAGTCGGCACGACTTGATGACTCCTCAAGCTTCAACAGAATCCGTCCGCGGAAATTCTCTTTTGCTTCCTTCAGCTCACGCGCCGTGACGCCAGTCTTTTTCATTTTCTCCACCTCGGCCAAAATCGTCTTCACCGCTTCTTTCAAGCGCGCTTGATCGAGTCCTGAGCGAATCATGAACGCGCCCACGTCATCGTACGCTCCATTCTCAGCCCGCACGTGATAGCACAATCCTTTTCGCTCACGTACCGAGATGAAGAGTCTAGACGACATCGTGCCGCCAAGAATCGTCGCGAGGAGCGAGACAGCGGAATTGCGTTTATCCGCCACGCCGTAGGATGGAAATCCAAGTGCCAACTGAATCTGTTCAAGTTTTTTATTTTCAATGCGACAACGGAGAGCCTGATTCTTTGCTGCATGGAATGCTTCAAACGCGACAGGTTTGTGTTTTCCCTTCACGCTGCCAAACGTTTTCTTCACGAGCGCGAGTGCTTTCTTATCCACCTTCCCCGCGAGCCCAATCACCATGCGTGACGGAATATAATGCTGATCGCGATACGCAATCACGTCCTTGCGCGTCATGGACAGCATGCGCTTGGCGTCCCCGGCAATATCCCACCCAAGTGGCGAGCCGTCAAACATGGTTTGCTCAAGCAACTCCTCCACATGCATGACAGGATTCTCGTTGTACATTTTAATCTCCTCGATGATCACACGACGCTCACGGTTCATTTCCTTCGGATCATACTTCGAATGAAAAATCATGTCGTGGAGCAAATCAACGGCGAGTGGAAGCTTCGACGATTCGATCGTCACGTAATAACCTGTGTACTCTTTCCCAGTAAACGCATTGTACTCCGCACCGACCGCGTCGAGATCACGACTAATATCAAGCGTAGTCGGCCGACGCTTGGTTCCCTTGAACATCAAATGCTCAATAAAATGCGACGCGCCGTTGATGGCTGGGTACTCGTAACGCGAGCCAACTTTGATGAGTACCAAAACCGTCACGGCCTGCGTGCCGGAGTATGGAAGCAAGTGGACACGGAGGCCGTTATTCAGGACGAGAGGATTTTTCATAC
>CAYHRJ010000059.1:0-2803 GCA_964359095.1 uncultured Gammaproteobacteria bacterium
ACCATCGACCTTTACATTATCAGTGTAACGCTCTAACCACCTGAGCTACACGCCCGAAGAGAGTGAAATGAACAAGCCCTGCTTGGGCATTTCCGAACGAGGCGTGTAGCTCCGACCAAAGGGAGGCACTACACGCCCATAAATGCGGGGTCAATATATCAAATCCACAAAAGCTTGGCAATACAAAAATCGCCCTCTTTTGAGGGCGATTTTTCATTCATTATCGTGCCGCTTCGATCTCGGTCGTATCTTCACTCTCGCAAGAGCGAATACGGATCACGCCGTTGGTCTCGCGCTCAAGCGTGTAGCCTGTACCTTCCTCACCAGCGGCACTCCCATCGTCCCAAGTGGTCACACCTGCGGGAGAAATTGGTACGTCTTCCAAATATTGATCGACGAGTCCCGCAAGATTCACACACGCTGTATCACTAGCCACCGCCGTATCACAGGCGTTGTCATCACATCCTGCAGCCATGGCGCCATCGACAATCATGTACACAGACCCTGCTGTGGTTGCGGCAACGGCAGCCAAATAATCTCCTTCATTGTCTACTTGATTGAGCTTTACGGCTGATAAAATTTCCTGCACATCGTTTTGACGCACCGCATCGCGCGCTTGTTCAAAACGTGTAGCAGGGTCAAGAGCGACAAATACGACTCCTACCAAAATTCCGATGATCGCGATGACGACTAAGAGCTCAATAAGCGTAAAACCTTTTTGATTCGTGCGTTGCATAAACTCTAGGTCTCTAAAAAATTATAGTGTTGCTTGTACTTGGAAGGATGCGCAGAGCGCAGAGCCGCTCCGATCGCGCTTCCGAAGGCATGTAATTGATTTTTGCTCACTCCCTCCATCTTTACCAGATCTGAAATCAAACGGATTTCAAACGAAGTTTTATCCTGTTCAAATTTTTTCTTGAATCGATCATCTTGTGATTCGACTCCGCCCAAAATAACAGATCCAATGGACAAGTGCTTTTGCTCAAAGAATAACACGGTTTCCTTCAAGGTTGCAATGATACTATCCACAGCAGCCTCTGGAAGTTCCCCGTTTTTAGGAATGGGCTTTCCTTTTGTTGCATGTGGAATCGTCCGAGAAAAAACGTTCATGCCCAGTCGTGAGTAAAGGGAAAGCGTGGACCAAGCGTTGCCGACATCTACCATCGCCATCAAGGAACCAGGGGTAGCGTCTTCACGCCGCTGTGATCCACTCATTGTGAGTAAGCGCAGAAGTGCCTTGGTGTTTGCTTCCATGGCAACCAGACGCAAAAAATCTTGAGTAAAAACCGCATGAAGCGGATCGAAAACCTGCTTTTCGATCACATACGTGGTCGCCGGAACTACCTCTCCCTCTCGGTTTCCTACGGCCAGACACAGACGCGCTTGCGAAAATGGTACGGGAATTTCTCGCTGAGCTATTTCACGAGCCTTTCTCTTACGATCTTCCGCTGGTACGGTACGAGGGATCTCAGTGGAATGTGAAAAAATCCGCGACTCAGGAACCAGAATGGTGACGCGATAGGGTCGTTCGGTGAGACCAAAGGAAGTCAGTTTGTCTTTGACGATGCTCTTCAACTCGTCTGGTTTTTCGACGTGTTCGTCGCGTACAAGACCCTCGGGAAGAACCACTTCCTCCATCCGAATGACCGATCCAAAAAAACCAACCTGTGCCAAGCGTAGGTGATGATCTGAGACTTCAATGCCGAGTCCTGTTGTAAACGGTTCAAAAAATTTCATACTAGTCTTGTTCTTGCCAACTTGTGATGTCAACGGTTGATCCTGTCAGTGTTACGCCGACCTGGATATTTCTTGTAAAATTATCACGCGTACTCGCCACATCGATGGTACAGCTTCCGCAGGGTGCGCCTGTGACAGTAATCGTGCAACTCGATTCTCCCACAGTGAGAGTACCTCCAGAGTAGGAACTATCTCTGGTGAGTCGCAAGAGGACTTCCTCTGTACAAGATTCAGCGGCCAAAAGCGCGTGGCTACCTGCTTCCTGCGAAAAGCCAATCTCCAAATCATCCACACCGATAAGCGCGGTCGTGCTCACAATGAGAATACCAACGGCCAAGATAATTACCATCATCATAAGTGCCGCGGCTCCTCGCTCATCGTCAGTCCAGCGGAATGCGCAGTGTTGTCTCAAACGATTGCTCATAATCAAAATAGGCTGACCCCGAAGTATTCACCGCCTCAAGCGTAAACTGCACTTGTATGATACCAGTGTCATCATCTCCTGTCAGATTCGTGAAGACGAGATTGGTGATTGCGACCTCATCGGTTGTAAGCAGTATGTTACCGCCTCCCGCCTCGCTCACCTGTAATTGACCATCAGCCCCTGTGAGCGAAAACACGGTTGGATCCACTCCCACCTCAACCATGTTGAGTGAAAGGATCCCAGGGTCTGAACCAAATGTTGATGTGCTCGTGTTGATCCCCTCTGCCGCGCGCGCAGCATGACCGAGCACATCCTGAATCGTACGTGCAGCCGTAATCAAATCTGAGGAGGCGAGAGTCTTGGCACGTGCCTGCAATAAGTGATTCAAAAACAATCCCAATGTGGAGAGAATCATTCCGATGATGAGGATGTAGAGAATCGTCTCGATGAGGGTGAAACCGCGTTGCATATTAAGGTGTGTAGTAGAGCGTTACATCCGAAAGAACGGGCGTACTAGATCCATTGCCTGACAGATACGCCTTCCACTGAATCCACTGAGTTCCCGTGGCGCCCGAATCCGTTGTGACCGTGCTGCCTGAAATGGAATACGTTGTTGAGGACGTCCCGTCTGATCCAATCCAG
>CAYHRJ010000060.1:0-2761 GCA_964359095.1 uncultured Gammaproteobacteria bacterium
ATAATTAAAGAGATTAAAGAGGCTCACGCCTCTTATTTGATTACCGTCTTCATTTTTCCTCGTGCTCCCGCTCCCAAGGCGCTCAATCGTCGTTTGTCCTCTTCCACCAGCGCGTTCACGACTTCTTTGACGTGCTCAGGGTTGTCGATGTTTTTAAAATGGAAGCGGCTTTTCTCCGCGCCTGTTTGTACGAACACATTTCCGTAGGTGAACAATGTCTGCCATATCCCGCGGATTTCAGCGGTCGCGTCCTGCACAGCGGCGAGGTCGAGCTCAGAAGCCGTGCGATTGAAGAGGCCCTGTTGTTCAATGTTGATGATCCGTTCGTTCGTAATGATCCACGTGTCCAAGTAGTAGTCTGTGAACTCGAGGAAGGCAAACAGCCAGACAGAGAGAAAATAGATGCTGCCGACGATGACGATCACAGGGCCTATCACATCATGTTGAAGCCAGGCTTCTACGACATTCCAGAAGTACCAACCAAGCAAGAGAGGAACACTGGTGAGCAAGGTAAACGCGGTGACAATGGAAAGAAGCGCAAACCAATGACGACGCAAAAATAAAACAACGCGTTCATCAGCTCGTTGATTTGGAAGTTGATCAAGGCGCATCATAATTTAGGAAAGAGATCCTCGTTGTAAAAATCAACCGCTGTCCCCGACGAGATCGGGTATGTCCAATCATACTCCATGAGCATGAATACGGATCCTGAAACCAAGATGATTGTGCCGCCGGTGAAGATGGTGACGATCAGGTAGAGCCCAAAGCCGTACACGCCGTAGCGGACCAAGTGGTAAATGTTGAACAGAGCGTAGAGAACATAAAACAGCATGTAGGCTCCGTACACGAAAAGAAAAACGTAGATCGGGATGTTAAAACTGGGAAGGTCGAACATGGATGATTGTGTCATTGCGAGGAGTCTTCGACGAAGCAATCCCTAAGAGATTGCTTCGGTTGATGCGACCTCGCAATGACAAATGACGCTTTTGTATTTCTATTCTATCACAAACCGAGCGTCAGCTTTGGTGCGTCGAGTTTCAAATGTTTGTAGGCATGCTCGGTGACCATGCGACCACGGGGAGTGCGGGTGAGAAAACCGACTTGGATGAGAAACGGTTCGTGGACATCCTCGATCGTTTCCATTTCTTCTTGGGTGGCCGCCGCGATCGTGGAGAGACCCACAGGACCGCCGTTAAATTTTTCGATGATGGTTTGCAAAATACGTCGGTCGGTTTGATCGAGTCCAAGGTGATCGACATTTAACATGCACATGGCGTCTTCACAAACTTGAGGAGAGACACGACCTTGTGCACGTACATCAGCAAAGTCACGCACACGGCGCAGCAGGCGATTGGCAATGCGCGGTGTGCGGCGTGAGCGGCTGGCGAGAAGCTGTACGGCTGGTTCATCAACCTCGACATTTAAGAGCTTGGCACTCCTACCAATAATTTTGCTGATGTCTGCCTCCTCGTAAAAATTGAGGTGATGCGTGACGCCAAAGCGATCGCGCAGTGGAGAGGAGAGCAACGACAGGCGCGTGGTGGCGCCGATGATGGTAAACCGTTCCAAGTTCAGTCGCAGGGTACGAGCGGTTGGTCCTTTGCCAACGATGATATCAAGCGCGTAATCTTCCATAGCCGGATAAAGCACTTCCTCGATTGTTTTGTTCATGCGGTGAATTTCATCGATGAACAATACGTCTCCGCGTCCCATGTTGGAGAGAATTGCAGCCAGGTCACCAACACGTTCAAGCGCAGGACCTGATGTGATGCGAATCTGCGCACCCATCTCGTTGGCGATGATGTGAGCGAGCGTTGTTTTTCCTAGTCCTGGATTTCCATAGAGCATCACATGTTCAGGCGCCTCTCCACGCTTTTTTGCGGCTTCAATAAAAATAGAAAGATTTTCTTTGATGTCTTCTTGACCCACAAAATCCGCAAGCGTCTGCGGCCGCAGTCCAACTTCAAATTCGCGCTCTTCAGTGGGAGCACCAGAGGCAGCAATCCGTTCTGGAATCTCCATTTCTTCACGCTCGATCATAGTGCCACCATTATGCCCGTCGCCGAGCTCGTGGGCAAATAAAAACACTCTTGTTGGTCAAGAGCGTTTTGGGCTTATGTAGAGTCGTTGAGTTTTTTTCTGAGTGCGTTTTTCGTCCTTTTCAACCCTTGTGTCAGTGTGTTCTATGGTAACCGGCTCACCAGTAGCAAATTTTTCAGCCTGTTCTTTTGTAAGCGGGTAGATAGCCGGACTGTAGCTTGTGACATGACCTTCTTTGTCTAGAATCAAGTATGGATTCGTCGGATCGTACAGAATGTCGCCAGACTGAGCGTGGATAACAATGAAGTAGTGTGCTCCTTCCTCTGCCCCAGCAGGAATTCGACAATCACTCGATGCGATAAGATCACTTTCCATTCCTACAAACGCGAGGAGGTTTTGAGCGGCCGCTCCCTTTTCTGCACAAACAGCGAAACCTTTTCCTTTGAACTCATGGAGAGAAATTGGACCGCTCTGGTTTTCAACATCGGTGTGATCTAAATAAAACTCACGGTTGTCTTGTTCTGTTTGACTCCCAGAGACAGAATTTCCGAAGTAGGACGAGAGAGTCCACTGTATGGCGCCAGGCATGATCTTCATTTTGTGTGTTCGTTTCTTGAGACATACGTTAGTTGACCACGTCGTTCGCAAACGAGGTGGTGGGCGGGGAGGGACTCGAACCCTCACGGGGTTTCCCCCAAGAAATTTTAAGTCTCTCGCGGCT
>CAYHRJ010000061.1:0-2623 GCA_964359095.1 uncultured Gammaproteobacteria bacterium
TTCACTTCCTCAGCGACGACTTTGTTCTGTGAGAATGCTTGGTCGATTTCACCGGCGATTTCGCGGCTGGCTTCACGCGCCAGTCGTGCGGCTTTGAAGTCGCCGATGAGTTCGTATTCCATGTCTTCAAATCCGGTTCCGGCTGGGATCAAGCGTCCGATGATCACGTTTTCTTTGAGACCCTCGAGGCGATCGACTTTTCCAGTCACCGCGGCGTTAATAAGGACGCGTGCGGTTTCTTGGAAGGACGCACTTGAGAGCCACGAATCAGTCGTGAGCGAAATCTTGGTGATGCCCAAGAACAGCTGTTTGGCCTTTGCCTTCTTTTTTCCTTTTTCGAGTCTGTCGTTGGCATCTTCAAAGGAGGCCTTCTCGATAATTTCTCCTGGCAACAAGTCTGTGTCTCCAGGTTCACCGACACGCACACGTGAGAACATCTGACGAATAATAATTTCGATGTGCTTGTTATTGAGCTTCTGTCCTTGACTGGAATAGATGAACTGAATTTCTTTGGAGAGATACTTCTGCACCGCGTCCTGTCCTTTGTATTTGAAGAGGACTTGCAAATCAAGATTTCCATCTGTGAGCGCGTCGCCCGCTTGAATCTCGTCGCCTGTTTTTACGTAGAGCGTGTAACCAGGTGGAATAATGTGCTCGCGCACTTTTGTCATCTCGCGAATGAGTGTCACCACGCCGATCTTTTTGAGCGCGACCACACCCGCACCAGGCGCGACGATCTCTTTGCCGTTACCCTTGCGCGCCAACACCTGTCCTTCTTTAACCTTGTCGCCGTCTTTCACCATCAGCTCGCCAGTCTTCCCGTAAGGAATCATCTCCTCATCAATACCCTCATAGGTGATCTTCACTGTTTTCTGTCCTGGGCGTGTGTCATAAATTTGTTTGCCCGTGCCAGCTTGAACCACTTCACGAGCCGCTGTGTCCACTTCAGCTTTTCCTGACACTTCGCTCATGATGGCTTTTTGTTTTGGATTGCGCGCCTCAAACAATTCTTCCACACGCGGCAGACCTTGGGTGATATCTTTGCCAGCAACTCCTCCTGTGTGAAACGTACGCATTGTGAGCTGAGTACCTGGTTCTCCGATTGACTGCGCGGCCATGATTCCCACGCTTGTCCCAAGCTTCACAAGTTTATTGTACGCAAGGTCGTAGCCATAACATTTCTTACACACACCACGGCGTAGTCGGCACGTCATCACGGATCGCACATGAGCCTCTTCAAGAGGAACGCTGGCCGCTTCTATCTCACGAATTTCTTCCTCGGTAATCATCTCACCTGCTTTCACAAGAACCTTGCGTCCGCCTGGCTTCTTCACGTCGGAAAGTGTGAAGCGACCAAGAATACGAATAATGAGCGGCTCACCAATTTCTTCTGATTCTTTGTGAGTCAAAATCACGCCCTTGTCATCGCCACAGTCTTCTTGCCGCACAATCACGTCTTGCGCCACATCAACCAAACGTCGTGTGAGATATCCTGCGTTTGCTGTACGCAACGCCGTATCAGTAAGTCCTTTGCGCACACCGTGACTTGAGATAAAAAACTCGAGCACGTCATAGCCTTCCTTAAAACTCGACTTCACTGGCAGTTCGATAATTTCTCCAGAAGGGTTTGCGACAAGTCCTTTCATTCCAACCATCTGCGTCATCTGACCCCAGGAACCACGCGCACCTGACTCGATCATCGTATACGCTGGGTTATCTTTTGGAAGCGCCTTCTTGGCCTCAGCCGCGATGCGATCTTTAATTTCATTCCACACTTTGATGATGGAGGTATGGCGCTCAGTTCCCGTGAGTAACCCTTGATCAAAATAATCGTTCACTTCACGAACGCGTTTGTCGCCTTCCTCGATGAGAGCGGCTTTCCCTGGAAGTTCTGGTAAGTTCGCCATTCCCCACGAGTACCCAGCACGCGTTGAATACTTAAATCCAATTTCTTTCAGACGGTCGAGAAACGTTGCAGTCTTTTCTGAACCGTGAAGTTCGAGGTAGTACTTCACAATACCGGCAAGCTCTTTCTTGCCCATGGTTTGATTCATGTAGGGAACCTCTTTGGGGAACTGTGCATTGACAAGCAATCGTCCGGGAGTGGTGATCATGATATTCCCTTCGTCCATTCTGACAACGATCCAATCACGCAGAGAGAGCTTTTCGTTTTGCACGGAGTACAGCGCGTCGGTTTCCGTCGCAAACGTTGGTAACCCTTCACGTGATTCTGGCATGGGTGTGGGTTCCATCGAGAGATAGAAAATGCCCCACGCAATATCTTTTCCAGGCGTAGCCACTGGTCCACCAAAGGAAGGTTTAAGCAAGTTCTTGGTGGCTAACATCAGCTCGCGCGCTTCTGCTCGAGCTTCTTCTGTGAGTGGAACATGCACTGCCATTTGGTCTCCGTCAAAGTCCGCGTTGTAGGCATCACACACGAGGGGATGAATCTGAATCGCTTTACCCTCAATGAGCTTGGGCCGGAACGCTTGAATACCAAGACGGTGCAAGGTCGGCGCGCGGTTCAAGAGCACAAAAGCGTCCTTGGTCACCTCTTCTAAAATGTCCCATGTCTCCGAACGATCGCTTTCAATAAACCGATTCGCAGAGCGAATATTGTGCA
>CAYHRJ010000062.1:0-2577 GCA_964359095.1 uncultured Gammaproteobacteria bacterium
AGTAGTGATACGTCTTCCCCGCGAGGATTGTTCCGGTGCGGTAGAGTTGCTTCAGACGTTTTAAAGAGAGTTGGAGAGAAACGAATTTACTTGTTCAAATAGTTGCTCGCATCCTTGGAAGTTCTTTTGCCGCAGTTGATCAACAGATCCGTCATAGCCAGTATATAAGTTCTCCGTCGTGCCAAAAGAAGGGTCACTCGTCAGTCGGGTGCGCAAACCTGTCAGCATTTCGATGGAAATCGTTTTTTTCAGTCCACGAGTAAATGCTTCGACCACCGTATTTTCTGTCTCCATGTTTTCTTCATGGAGAAGACTGAGCCCATCGAGCAAGGGCTTCATGTGTGATGCCATGTAGTACACTTGCCGGTAGAGTTCATCCTTCTGCCCTTTTCTCCACTCCTCTACAAGATCCTGTTGAGGAACCTCATCCTTGAAAACCCCATGAGGGTAATGTTGTTCATTTTGGAGGTACGCGTTATCCACGATTTTTGTTGCGTCGAAATCTACGACCTCTCCGGCGAGGGTGATATTCTGTTTTAAATCAGAGAGCGAACCGTGATCAAGTCGATTGGCCAATAGGATTCCCGTCTGTTCGCCCAGGATCCTTGCGTACTCATTTATATACTCAGGATTATCGAGCTCTCGGCCCAACTCCTCGCCAAGGATCTGTCGCGACGTTGCAAATACATCAGAGATCGCTTCCCGCTTTTCTTTTTCATCCTTAGGTGCGTCCATAATTCGTTCCAGGTCTTCCGCGCGCCAGACATTACGAAAAGCTCGGATGTTCTGACCAAGGATGAGTGAACGGTAGCCAGATTGTGCCTCGCCAGATGTGAGAAGCTTTGCATAGAGTGATGGTTCAATTTCATCCCTATGAGATTCAAGATATGCGTCGAGTGTTTGTCCGTCGACGTCTTCTGGGTCGTTAGAATCAGGAAGAGGGAGACCCTGTTGTTCGCAGAACGCTCGAGAAAATTTTATCGTCCCAACGATCTCGGGCATCCGCAAGCCGTATGGAAAGAAGCGTTCGTGGTTTCGCGCCTCCTCAAGGAGGTCTTCATAAAATGAACCTCCGAGAAAACGGAGCATGTTCCGTCCATCGGCGGAGACAAACATGAGCGGACTGACACCTGCTTTGCCCAAGGGGAACTCAACGGAAGCGCTCTTTTCTTTTGCTGACCCTTCGATGTCGGTGTGTGGATTTTCTCCGACTCCTTTCCACTGAAGAAAGTTGTATTTTTCTCCGTGGTAGGTCGATGCTTGCTCGAGATACGCAGCTCGACCCATAGTCGGAATGACTTTTGCCGTCACCTTCCTTTCCGCCATGTCTGAGGGGAGCGTCGTATCCGTTCGCTCGAAGAAGAGTGGTTTGATCAAATCGGGATGAGCCGACCCCGGTAACGGGACAAAGGAACCCGCTCCAGCCAGAAGCGCAGGAGCTTCGTGGATGAAGGAGTTCCTTTTTTCTAAAGCTGTTTCAGCCGTGTTCTCAACTCGACCTTCTTTTTTTGAAGGACAGTCAGCGGCGTGTTCATTGATGCGTGTTGGATATCCGCAGTGAGGGCAGATAGGTTCTTCACCTTTTGACATATAGGGAGGAGATATTTGAATCAGTCTAATAATTATACCTCTTCCCCGCGAGGATCGTGCCGGCGCGGTAGAGTTGTTCGAGTAAGATCGTGTAGATCATTTCGTGAGTGAAGGTCATGGGAGAGAGGGAGAGCACGTGGGTTTGCCAGTTGTGTGAGCTCTTGCTCCACACCAAACGGACCCGCGACGATAAACGTGAGTTCACGCGTTCGGTGCTCGCTCCATTTCTCAAGAGTCTTCGCAAATTGAAAAGAGTCGTAGGTCTTACTGTGTTCGCTCAAAAGGATCGTTAGCCGGTCCTTTTTGAATGAGAAGCGGAGATCTCCTTCACCACCGTTGTTTCAATCTTGGCATACGCTCGCAGTCGTTTGAGCAAATCTTGTGAGAGCGTCTGCAGGGTCCTTGTTTCATTTTCCCGACTTGGATGATCGTGATCTTGAACATAGGCTTAAATCCTACCATTTTCTGTGCTTTTCATACCTGTGGAGTGACCGTGGATACTTCTATTGACACTCTTTCCAGCTTCCACTAAACTCTTGCCAGTAAATTGAAATACGTTCTGCTTCCATTATCCCAGGAATCAATGAGGTCCATGAGGGATTAAAAGGAACAGAGCTCACGGAGATCACACTATGATAAACATCACACAAGTTTCACGATGACAAATGCGTCCTTATCGTAAACACTTGGTTTCGATAAAGCCGCTTACGCGGTTTTTTGATCCATCATCAGATGGATCACCCCTCGAAGCTCCGAAGGAGCGAAGTGGGGTCTTGGGTCCAGAGACATGAACTCTGCACCGAAGAATGGAACAGTGACTCACATCGGCCAGAACGGTCTTTCACAACTGAACAATAAGGGTAGAAGAGAATACAACGTTTCTTAATCGAATTGAGAAATGGTTGTAGAGCATTAATAAGGGCATACGGTGAATGGCTCGACAGAACGTGCCGATGAAGGACGTAGCAGCCTGCGATAAGCTTCGGG
>CAYHRJ010000063.1:0-2572 GCA_964359095.1 uncultured Gammaproteobacteria bacterium
TCCGCCAGGAAGGCCCCCCGCGCGTCTGGTTCGACCCGTTCCAGATCCGGCGCGCCGTCACCAACCTGCTCGACAACGCCGCGGCCGCCCTCGGGGGGCGGGGGAGCGTCACGGTCACGTGCACCCACGACGAGTCGGCGGGGAAGGCGCGGATCGACGTTGCGGACGACGGGCCGGGGATCCCGCCCGGGGACCGGGACCGCCTTTTCGAGCCGTATTTTTCGCGCCGGGAGGGGGGCACGGGATTGGGGCTCGCCATCGTGAGCGCGATCGCGAATGACCACGGAGGCACCGTGCGGATGAGCAACAACACGCCGCGTGGAACCGTGTTCGAGATGGAGTTCCCCGCACGGCCGCCGGCGAAGGGACAGATGGGGTCGACGGCGCCGGTCGTCGACGACGGCAGGCGGGGGATTTGATTCCGGACAGGTTCGGGAAATACCGCGTCCTGCGAAGGATCGCCTCGGGCGGCATGGCGGAGGTTTACCTGTGTCGGCTTACGGGAGAGGAGGGGTTCCGGAAGCGGGTCGCCCTGAAGGTGGTGCACCCGCGTCTCGCGGACGACCCGCGGTTTCGCGAACTTTTCGCCCGCGAGGCGCGGATCGCGGCCTCCCTTTCCCACCCCAACCTGGTCCAGGTGTTCGATTTCGGCCGGGAGGGGGACGCCCACTTTCTCGCGATGGAATATGTGGAAGGATGGAATCTCGCCCAGGCGGCGGAGCAGGCGCGTCAGCTCCACGTTCCCATCTCCCCGGGCGCCTGGCGTCACTGGGTCGACGGGATCTGGTCGGGCCTCGCGTACCTTCACGAGAAGGGGGTCGTGCACCGCGACGTATCCCCGGCGAATGTCCTGGTGGCCCGCAACGGGGCGGTGAAAATCACGGATTTCGGGATCTCCCGCGCGGCTGGGGACGGGCAGGTGGACGAGGGGACGCGGGCCGGAAAATCCGGGTACCTCGCGCCCGAGCGGATTCGCGGGGAAGGGGCGACCTCCTCCTCCGACCTGTTCGCCGCGGGGGTGATCTCCGTGGAATTGCTCCTCGGTCGCAGGCTGTTCGAGGGGGACGGGCCTGAAGAGACCCTGGAGAGGATCCGGCGATTCGACGCGCGGACGCTCCCGCTTCCCGGCGTTTTCGCCGAGTTGGCGGGAATCCTGCGGAAGTCCGTGGCGGCGCTTCCGGCGGATCGATATCCCGGAGCGGCGGGTTTTCTTGTCGAGCTTGCGCGGGTCGGCCCTCCCCAGGCATCGGCCCCGGTGATGGCGGATTTCTGGGACGCCCTCTTCCCCGTCCCGCGGGAGGAGGAGACGGCCCCGGATCCGGCGGCGGAGCCGGAATCGCGTCCGGCGATGGTCAAGGAGCCGGAAAAGCGGTACGGTGGCAGGGGAAGAACCGCACAGGCGGGCGCTGCCACCGTGTTCGCGGCGGTCATCGTCGGAGGCGTCCTCCTCTGGAAGGAGGTGCGGCAACGACCGACGATCGATGCGGCGCCGGCTTCGGTGGCCCCGAGGATCCCCGTCGTTCCGGTCGTGGCCCCCGTGTCACCTGCCGTGCCTCTAGCGGTTCCGCGAAATCCCGATCCGCCCGCGACTCCAGTCAAGCCCGTGGCGCGCCTCGTCCGGGTCGAGACCGATCCCCCGGGAGCGTCCGTACTGCTGGAGAGCGGTGCGTCCATCGGGAAGACGCCGCTGCAGATGGACGTGACTTCCCTCCCGGGCCGGAAGGTCGTCCTTTCGAAGGACGGGTACGAACGTCAATCCGTCCCGGCGGACGCGTTGGCGGCGGGACCGGCATTCCGCGCCGAATTGCAGCCCCTGATCGGGACGGTGGAGGCGATCCAGGCGATCCCGTGGGCGAAAGTCTACCTCGGAAACCGTTTGCTCGGAGAGACCCCGCTGACCGCCGTGCGCCTGCCGGCGGGAGAGCAGCGGCTCCGCTTCGTGAACGAGCCGCTCGGGGTCGATCAGGTGAAGATCATCGTCGTCCGCCCCGGCGACAACCCGAAGATCATCGTCCCGATGACAGGCTCCGGTCGCCGCTAGTGCGGATGTTCGCCTGCCGCGCCACGCTCTTGTAGAAGGAAACCTGGCGTTTCCTCTTTTTCGCGCCGGAGATCTTCAGGGACAGCCGGACGGATTTCGCGCCTCCGGCGTCGAGGGCAGGGCCCCCTTCCCGTTGGGATCCCGGTTCCCCGGATCCAGGGTCCGCCGTGCACAGAAGGAGCAGCGCGGCGGCCAGCGCCGCCCATCTCCGTGTTCGATACCCGCGTTCCATGAGGTTCACCCCGCGAGCCTGTCCCACAGGCCGAGGATCACCGGGGACAGGATGATGAGAAACACGGCGGGAAAGATGAAAAAGACCAAGGGGAACAGCATCTTCACCGCCGCCTGCTGGGCGATCGTCTCCGCCCGGTGCCCCTGGCTTTCGAGCATCTTCGCGGAGAGTTCCCGCAGGCTCCGCGACAGCCCGATCCCGAGCCGCTCCCCTTGAAGTACATGGTTGAGGAACAGCCGGTAATCCTCGACGGGCACACGCCGCCGCGATCGCTGGATCGATTCCCCCCGGGGAACGCC
>CAYHRJ010000064.1:0-2133 GCA_964359095.1 uncultured Gammaproteobacteria bacterium
AATTTCGAAAGAGGTCTATTGCCAAACACGCGATGTTATTCAAGCTCGGGTTGAGTCGCTCAGGGCTGCCTTAATGGAAAACGATTGGAGTGAAACACAGGCGGATCTCTTTACAGCGATTGTCGGTGAACTAACCAGTAACGCCTTTGACCATAACCTAGGTAAATGGCGAGACATCCCTGGGTGTTGGTTTGAATACGCGATCGAATCCGACGAACTCGAAGTCCTCATCGCAGACCGAGGACAGGGTGTTCATGCATCCCTCGAACGTATCCGTCCAGGTATCGATGAAGCTGAAGCTCTTCGAATCGCGTTTGCTGAACATGTCACTGGCCGCGCCCCAGAAAAACGCGGAAACGGACTCAAGTTCGTCGTGAATGCCCTCCGAAGCCTGGACCATGCCCAACTCTCCTTCTACTCTGGTAATGCAATGCTCACCTTCACGTCGCAGGAGAACAGGCAAAGTAAAATTATGGACTTAATCTCAAAATCACCCGTTCACGTCCTTGGTGTCTATACAAAACTTCAACTCAAAAAATCAGTATGAGACTCCAGATTGAAAAATTCGGCAAAATCCTCATCTCTAGACCAGCCGGCCGAGAAGCGGCGCTGGCGGCCTTGGCATACTCCATTCCCAAAGACGGTCAAGACGTGATCGAACTAGATCTCACGCTCGTCGATGTCCTCACACCTTCGTGGATGGACGAGTTTCTTCAAACCCTCTCCGACCAGCTTCCCGAGGAACGCATCAAGATCATCGAAGGAAAAAATGCGAGTGTCCAAATGACGATGAAGACGATCCGCGAAGTCGTAACGACCTAAAGCCGGCTCAGCCGGTTTTAGGTTTGGCGAAAATGTCAATCGTTGGTAGGATCTTGGAGCTTATGAAACTTGCGCTTGTACACGACTATCTCATCCAAAACGGTGGGGCGGAGAAGGTGTTGGAGGTGTTTAGTGGGCTGTGGCCTGACTCCCCGATCTACACACTCCTGTTTGATCCAGAACGACTTCCGACCTTCCAAGGCCGGGATATCCGTACATCGTTTCTTGAACGGCTTCCGTTTGGTCAAAAAAAATATCAGTGGTACTTGCCGCTGATGCCCACTGCTACGGAGCATTACAACCTCTCCGACTACGACGTGGTGCTCTCCTCCACAAGCGCCTTTGCCAAGGGAGTGATCACCCGCGACGACGCGCTTCATATTTGCTACTGCCACACACCAACGCGCTACCTTTGGAGCGACACGCATAGCTATATTGATGAGCTACGCGTGCCAAGACTCGTAAAAATGCTGCTGCCACCACTGCTATCCCGACTGCGACTCTGGGACAAAACAGCGGCCGATCGCGTCGACGTGTTTGTGGCGAACTCCAAAACAGTACGTTCTCGTATTCAAAAATATTATCGTCGTGATGCGCACGTCATTCATCCTCCGGTGGACACACAACGCTTTTCTGTTTCCAACGAATCCAAAAACTACTTCCTCACCGGGGGAAGACTCGTGGCTTACAAACGCTACGACCTCGTGATCAAAGCCGCTAATCGAACAAAGCTCCCACTCAAAGTTTTCGGTACTGGTCCGATTGAGGACGATCTGAAACGCATGGCCGCGCCGCACATCGAATTTCTCGGACGTGTGCCTCAAGATGAACAAGCGCGTCTCTACGCCGGCGCCCTCGCGTTTATTCATCCGCAAGAAGAAGACTTCGGCATCACACCTGTGGAATCGATGGCCAGTGGACGACCGGTCATCGCCTACAAAAAAGGTGGGGCAACAGAGACGGTCGTCGAAGGACTCACAGGAGAATTTTTCGAAGAACAAATTTGGGAGGAACTCGCAGACTGCATGCTGCGCTTTGACGAACGCCGCTACAACCCAAGCGCCATCAAGGCTCACGCAGAACAATTTTCGCGTGAACGCTTTGAACGTGAAATGCGCGCGTTCGTCGAGGCACAGTGGGAGGCTCATCAAGGAGGTCGTAGGAAGTAGGTCGTAGGTTGTAGAGTATGAAAATCCTTGTCGATATTCGCCACCTCGCAAACCCTCATCAATCAGGTGTAGGACAGTACACAACAGAACTTCTGCGTGCGCTTTTTGAAATCGATCATGAAAATGAGTACGTGTTGTTTTC
>CAYHRJ010000065.1:0-2091 GCA_964359095.1 uncultured Gammaproteobacteria bacterium
AACTTCTGCGTGCGCTTTTTGAAATCGATCATGAAAATGAGTACGTGTTGTTTTCAAGCGGTACCAAGACCCCTCCCGACCTCCCCTTCGTAAGGGGAGGAGAACTCGCGTCCTTCCCCCCTTACCAAGGGGGGATCGAGGGGGGTCTGATCGATCATATTCATCTTCCAACTCCAAACAAATTTCTCAACCTCCGCACGTTCTTTTTTCGTCACCCCACAATCAACTGGCATGTACGCGATTCCATCGACCTCATCTTTCTCCCAAACCTCAACATCACCACATTGCCAAAAGACATTCCCACCGTCCTCACACTCCACGATCTCTCCTGGAAACTCTATCCAGAGTTTTACTCGCTCAAAATGCGCACCTGGCACAAAGCCACACGAGCCCACGAACTGATTCAACAAAGCAGCGCGATCATCACGCCTTCACGCTCCACCAAGCAGGACGTGAACCGATTATTCAGTGTGGATCCTGAACGTACACACGTTGTCCCCCACGGAGTCTCACCGATCTTCTCCCCAAAAATGCAGGCACAGGACCACGGCGTGCGCTCACGTCTCAAGCTTCCAAAAAAATTCGCGCTCTTTGTTGGAACAATCGAACCGCGCAAAAATCTGATCGCCCTTGTGGAGGGCGTGAAAGAATATCGAGAGCGAACCCACGACGATCTCCACCTCGTTTTGGCTGGAGCTTGGGGCTGGAAATCACACGACCTGCGACGACGACTTTGGAAACGCGACACGCAGGGCTGGATCCATCAACTGAGCTATGTCGATCCCCGCGATCTTCCCGCGCTCTACCGATCAGCCGCTGTCACGGTCTGGCCATCCATCTACGAGGGCTTTGGCTTGCCGATCTTGGAATCCATGGCGAGCGGCACACCCGTCATCACCTCACACACATCTTCCATGTCAGAGGTCGGCGGAAATGCCGCCATCTACATCGATCCATACAACAGTCGTGATATCGCCGACGCTCTGCGTGGACTTCTAGGATCCTCGACTCTCCAAATGCAGCTTAAAACTCTTGGACTCGAACGCGCTAAAACCTTCACGTGGCAAAAGGCAGCGAGTGAGACACTCAAAGTTTTTGTTAATGCAACTCGGTGAGCAAGGCTTGTCGTAATTTGAATCCGTCACAATGTTTCAACAGTCCAAACATAAAAGCGACCGGGTTTTTAGGCCGGCCGCCGAGATTTCAGACGTAGAGATCCATCCACTGGTAGGACCCACCGGTATCGGTGAGCCTGTGGAAGCCGTTTTCTGCGTAGGCGTCTACAGGGTTTTGCAGGTAGTGCGCCGCGGTCTTGCGAAGGGCCGGGAGACGCATTTCCCAAGGAAGTGCCAACATGCGTCCCGTGATGTTCTGCACCTCATCCGAATTCCAGCCAATGAACGACAGGATCGCGAGAAACGCATACTCCGGACGGTATGACGTGCCGCCCCAGCGATATCCGTACGGATCACGCACCAAAGAGCGAGTCGGAAACGGACGTCCTGCCGGCCACTTCGCGATGTACACCATGAGCCCGTAGTACTCCATGGCCCACAAGTAGCTGTGCACCGAGTAATGCGCATCGATGTCACCCCGCTGAGTAGGACCGTTCATGGGATTGAACGCTCCGATCCCGAGCCGCGACATCATGTGATACGGAGTCACAGACATGACTCCGCTGAGCCTTCCTTCCCCGATGACTGCCTGTACCGTGATCGTTGGCGAACTCGAAGTTCGCTCCACAACATGCGCCGACAGAGTCGGACACTTCGGCATGCTGTGCAACACACCGACTTCCTTGCTCATGTGCCTGACTTCGGCCCTCGTCATCGACCCCTTCAAACCTTGAGTTGATTCCACTTTTCCTTCCTATCCCCGCGTCACGCAGGGTGATGATTGTTGTTGTCGAGTACCCGTCTTGTCTCGCGGTTGTCATACAACCGCGCGAAATCGCTTGGAAGAATAGAAACGATTTCGATGCATGTGTATCTCTGTTCAGATTTTCAAAGTGCCGTGCAACTTCGAAGAAATATGAACGCAAGATAACGGTTTAAGATACGCTATTTTTGCGATTCTGTCAAGAAACCCTAT
>CAYHRJ010000066.1:0-1874 GCA_964359095.1 uncultured Gammaproteobacteria bacterium
GGAAGTAGGCGGCGCGGGGGTCCTCGTCAAACCAGGTCGGGATTTCGGAGTTGCGTGGAAGCGGGTGCATGATGATGCAACTTGTGGGCATCAAGGACACAAGCTCCGGAGTAAGTGCATAGTCAGATCCGTCCAAAGCGATGCCTTCAATTCCTGTGAGACGCTCTTTTTGAACACGTGTCATGTAGAGGACGTCAGCACGCTCAATGACCTCACGGAGTGTTTCGTGTTGCGTCACCTCACAGCCATTTTCAATGAGTCCGTGCGCGAACTCTGGAGGAAGTTGCAAAGGAGTCGGTGCAACAAAGCTCATGGGTGTGTGAAACAAGGTGAGCAAGCGCGCCAGAGAGTGGACGGTTCTGCCTTTTAACAGATCACCAACAAAGACTACCTGGCAGGTACGTGGATCAGGATGCGCTTCCATGATGGTAAACAGATCCAAGAGTGCTTGAGTGGGATGTTCACCATCACCGTCCCCCGCATTCACAATCGGTACGGGACTCACGGCAGCCGCACGATCAGCTGCTCCTTTTTCTGGGTGGCGCAACACGATCACGTCTGCGTACCCCGCGATGATTTTGATTGTGTCTTCCAGCGTCTCGCCCTTGGTTGCGCTGGAAAAGTGACCAGCGCTTTCGGTTCCCATCACTTCGCCACCGAGTCGCAACATCGAGGCTTCAAACGAGAGACGTGTACGCGTTGAGGGTTCATAAAAAAGGGAAGCCATGATTTTATTATCCAAAATCGAACAGGCTCCACGTTTCTCGATTCCTCGCATTTCCTGCACTCGCAAGAACAGTTGTTTGATCCGCGCGAGATCGAACTGACTCACGCTGGTGATGTGTTGAATGGGATGCATAGAATTGATTGTGGGGAGTATAGCAGTGAATGGAGACGTTGGTATACAGGGCGTTGCACCGGAGGGGAAAGTTGTGTATGCTTGTTGTGTATGAGTCGTACACAAATTCTGCTTGATCCTCAACTGAAACAAGCTCTTCACGTCTATTCTCGTGGCAGGCATCTTTCTGTTTCTGAGTTGATTCGACAGGTGATGCGCCAACATCTTGTACAGAGTCAGGCAAAACAGGTTGGGTTAGCGGCACTCGAGCGATTGGCACAACAGGCAAAAAAAGGTGGCGTTCGAAATCTTTCCAGACAGATTGACCAAACGCTCTATCAGGTATGAAGGCGTTTATCGACAGTAGCTTTTTTATTTCCTTGGTTCGCACAGACGATAGTACTCATGAAAAAGCTTTGCGTATCCTCCGTGATTTGAAAGAAATTCCTCTCGTTTTTTACACATCTGACTGCGTGATCGATGAGGTTGCGACTGTTCTGTCTATGCGCGTTTCCAAGAGGAGTGCCATTGATTTCCTCCTTTCAACGTCACAGGACGACTTCCCGATTATTTTGCCTCTTGATCTGGACGCTCGCGATCGGGGAAGAACGTTGTTTCAAAATCAGAAGGACAAAAATATCAGCATGATCGATTGTTACAGTATTGTTCTGATGCGCGCGCAAAAGATCACAAAGTGTTTTACGTTCGATAAGCAGTTTATGAAGTTAGGGTTCGAAATTTTATAAGCGTGAAACAAAAACCCCCGGCATTGCCGAGGGTTTTTGTGGAGCGGGTAGCGGGAGTCGAACCCGCATCATCAGTTTGGAAAACTGAGATAATAACCGCTATACGATACCCGCTTGGCTTCGCCAGCCATAGCATCAGCACAGGATTACGCTACGCCCGCCGTTGCCGGGAGGCTATGGCGGGCAGCCGTCGCATCAGCAACAGAGGTTCTGCTGATGCGACGGCTGGTCGGGACGACAGGTCTCGAACCTGCGGCCTCCTGGTCCCAAACCAGGCGCTCTACCTACTG
>CAYHRJ010000067.1:0-1615 GCA_964359095.1 uncultured Gammaproteobacteria bacterium
TTTTACCACGTTTTTCTGTTTCAGGAGTCCCGTTTCACGGTGTGATGTCTATAGTCTATCGTATTTTGTATCATCCGAAGGTGCTCAAGCAGGATATTGTGAGCCTTGAGAGCGAAGCGAAACGGCGGATTCGACGAGCGATTGAAGAGAAGCTGATGACACAGCCAGATCTGTTTGGTGTCCCCCTGCGACGGTCATTGAAGGGGTATCGGAAACTTCGCGTTGGAGATTATCGTGTTGTCTTTTGCCTACGAGGCGAGAATGTTTTTGTTTTGGCCATTTTGCACCGCTCGGTGGTTTACGAAGTGATGAATAAGCGCGGATAACAAAACACCCCGCCAGCGACAGGTTCACCTTTAGTTGGTGAGTATTTCAACGGTCTCACAGGCGGTTTTTTGTAGTTTGGGTTTCACAAAAAATCCGCACTTCGTGTGCGGATGCAAGGTGGTTACTCAGGAAAGGAGCGGAATCCGTGTTTGAGAAGCTCAGTCTCGGCTTCTATGGGATCCGTGTTTTCTCGCAATGCGTCTTGAAGTGCGAGCAAGAGCGCTCGCAGCGCGTTCAAGTTGAGATTCTCGTAATTGGTCGAGAGCATCAACCGATGAAGCGTTCTGATCCACTTGCCTTCATTGGTGTCCCGCCCTAAGGTCAATATCTCTTCCTCCAGCGTTATGCTGGCAATTTGATAGTTAGCATGCCCATCGACGGTTATGTGCCCTTCCTCCTCGTCATTCAGGATCGTCGTTTGTATATGGGTCGCTGCTTTCTCGATGGATCTTCGCACGTGAGCCTTTGCTTCTTTCATTGGAAGGACGAAATCCATTGGCGGTTCCATTTTTCTCCAGTGGTGCGGCAGTGAACATTGGTGAGTGTCCCAGAACGCGACTATTTAATCACACTGGAATCGCGAAGTCAAAGAGTTATTGGTGACCCTGACAATTTTTTCCACGATCGTGAGAAAAATTGTCAACCCACCAACTTTCACTCAACAAAACACCCCGCCAGCGACAGGATCACCTTTGGGGTGTTCTGTCGCTGCGGGGCAGCGGACGGAAAGCGTAGTGTTATTCACCACCGAAGATGATCAGGCTGTTGCCGACGCGGAGCCGGTCCGCTGGGTAGATCTCGAAGGCTGGCGCGCCTCCGAATCGGCGTCCGACGATGACTCCGTCTTGGGTGGTCTGGCACAAATATGGCAGACCACCGAAGGAACACGGGAGGCTGGCATTCGGACCGGTGAGCAACACCCAGTTCTGGCGACACACGTCCTGGGCAGAACGCTCGCCCCACATGAACGTGTGCCAGTTGTCGTTGTTGACCTTGGAGCAGATCTCCTCGATCTCGGGAGTGACCGCTTCCTGCTGCTTGTTCAACGAAAGGCTGCACATGGCAATGCCGCCGATGGCTGTGACTACGAGACCACCAGCCCCTAGAATTCCATCGAATTTTAAACGAGACATCTCAATTCTCCTTCACGTTGAGGTTGTCGTGGCGGAATTTGTAGATGAGCACAAGCACCCAGATGGTGGTTCCCATGCTTGCGGTCATGCCGCTCGCTTGGGATCAGTCGTAAATTGGTGGGGCTTCCCTGGTGAGAAGACAGAAAAAGCACTAC